>NC_018027.1:0-310206 GCF_000266905.1 Mycolicibacterium chubuense NBB4
TTGAGTCTGGCCCCCGCGCAGCCACCCGCAGTGAACACGTTCACGGGCGTCACGCGATCGGCCGTTGGTAAGCTCGTCGATCTCGCAGTACTAGTCGGCGCGGTCCCCGGCAGAACCAGGTCGCAGCCGTATCGCCACGTGCGGGCGACTGTTCGAGGGTACTGACGAGATTTCGCTGGGTCAAACCTGCGATCCGGTGCCCGCGCAGCCCCGTCTCGACGGCCAGGGTAGCCTCTCAGCCCACGTCAGCCGCACCACAGAATTCACAACCGTCACGCTCATCTGGAACGATTGAGTCAGAGGGACTTTCGCTCTGGCGCAATGTTGCAGAACTGTTGGCACTCGGAGAGAAAACTGTTAGCTTCTGGCAATGCCGCTTCCACGCCGGAGCGGCGCAAGACAACGAAGCGAGGATGACCGACTCCGCCGCGAGCCCATGGGAGCCCTGTGACGAGTTCCGGCATTCGGCATCCCCGCCCGTAGACAACAAAACGACGACGAACGTCCTCTCTCCACAGCTTGTGGATAACTTTGTGGACAGTTCGTCCTCGTTCTTTTGGCTGATCGCTCATCGGCCGCGAGGGGGTGCGTGTCGTTGACAGGTGACCCCGAACCACCGTTCGTCGCGATCTGGAACAACGTCGTCACCGAGCTCAACGGCGCCGGCGGCACGATGAACGGATCCCTGACCCCGCAGCAGCGCGCCTGGCTCAAACTCGTCCGTCCCCTCGTGATCACCGAGGGATTCGCGCTGCTGTCGGTACCGACGCCGTTCGTGCAGAACGAGATCGAGCGCCACCTGCGCGAACCCATCGTCGCGGCGCTGAGCCGCCAACTCGGCCAGCGCGTCGAGCTCGGCGTCCGCATCGCCGACCCCGCGCCCGCCGACGCCGACGACGGACCCAACGGTTTCGCGGCGCCGGCCACCCTCGCGGACAATGCCGACTCGGACGACGACGTCGACGACGACCTGGCCGCGCAGGCCAGCGCCGAGGAGAGCTGGCCCACGTACTTCTCCAGCCGCGCGAAGAGCACCTCGATCGAGGACCCCACCGCGATCAACCTCAACCGGCGCTACACCTTCGACACCTTTGTCATCGGCGCCTCCAACCGGTTCGCCCACGCCGCGTCACTGGCCATCGCCGAGGCTCCGGCGCGTGCCTACAATCCGCTGTTCATCTGGGGTGAGTCCGGTCTCGGCAAGACCCACCTGCTGCACGCGGCGGGTAACTACGCCCAACGGCTGTTCCCCGGGATGCGCGTCAAGTACGTCTCGACCGAGGAATTCACCAACGACTTCATCAACTCGCTGCGCGATGACCGCCGCGCGTCGTTCAAGCGCACCTACCGCGACATCGACGTGCTGCTGGTCGACGACATCCAGTTCATCGAGGGCAAAGACGGTATCCAGGAAGAGTTCTTCCATACCTTCAACACCCTGCACAACGCGAACAAGCAGATCGTCATCTCTTCCGACCGCCCGCCCAAACAGCTCGCGACCCTCGAGGACCGGCTCAGGACACGGTTCGAGTGGGGTCTGATCACCGACGTGCAGCCTCCGGAGCTCGAGACCCGGATCGCCATCCTGCGCAAGAAGGCGCAGATGGACCGTCTCGACGTCCCCGACGATGTTCTGGAGTTGATCGCCAGCCGCATCGAGCGCAACATCCGCGAACTCGAGGGCGCCCTGATCCGGGTGACGGCGTTCGCGTCGCTGAACAAGACCTCGATCGACAAAACGCTGGCCGAGATCGTGCTGCGGGATCTGATCTCCGATGCCACCACGATGCAGATCAGCACCGCGGCGATCATGGCCGCCACCGCCGAGTACTTCGAGACCAGCATCGACGAGCTCCGCGGACCCGGCAAGACGCGCGCGCTGGCCCAGTCGCGCCAGATCGCGATGTATCTGTGCCGCGAGCTGACCGATCTCTCCCTGCCCAAAATCGGGCAGGCCTTCGGACGTGACCACACGACAGTCATGTACGCGGAGAAGAAGATTCGCGGCGAGATGGCCGAACGCCGCGAGGTCTTCGATCACGTCAAGGAACTCACCACGCGCATCCGTCAGCGCGCCAAGCGCTGAGCTCCCGTCACCACTCCCCTTCCCCGCGACGCCGTCTTCGGTCTGTCGTGGGCGTGTCGCTGCCCGCGTGGCGGGTCTTCGCACTCAGGAAATCTGAAAAACTTCGGCAACTGCCGTCACACCCGTCACTGCACAGAGGTGTGGATCGGCATGTGCACAACCTGAGGTCAAGCGCGCCCCAACCGCCGTGTGATTCCACAACCGCGCCGCCATCCCCAGCGCATCATCAGGGACCGCCCCGGTATCCCCAAGGTGCTCACACCGGCACACCGCCGCTGGCCTGCGCGAAGTTTCCGTTGTCCCCAGACTGCACAGCCCCTACTACTGTTGCTTGTCTATCTCCCTAGATTTCTTTTAGAAGAAGCCGGCTGGGGAAAGGACGAATCCCACGCGCCGGACGAGGGTCCGCCCACCCGGGTTGTCACCCCGATCGTTTAGCTTTCAAGTTGGGGCCGAAAGCTCTACGGTGGTTCATCGACAGCCGTTCGGGGTGGTCGCAGCGCTTCCGAGTCGCGCGGCGGGCGATTCCACCGAAATCGCTGAGTTGAAGCTCTATCGGGGTGTGCATCGAAGGGACGCTATGGACGTGGCGACGACAACGGCTGGTCTGACGGATCTGAAGTTTCGACTGAACCGCGAAGACTTCGCCGATGCGGTCGCCTGGGTTGCGCGCAACCTGCCCTCGCGGCCGACCGTGCCGGTCCTCGCCGGCGTGCTGCTCACCGGCTCCGATGAGGGCCTGACGATTTCCGGCTTCGACTACGAAGTGTCGGCCGAAGTGCAAATACCTGCTGAAATCGCTTCTGCGGGAAGTGCTTTGGTGTCGGGCCGGTTGCTTTCCGACATTGTGCGGGCCTTGCCGGCCAAGCCGGTCGAGGTCAGCGTCGAGGGCACCCGGGTATCGCTGACCTGCGGAAGTGCCCGCTTCTCCCTGCCCACGATGGCCGTCGAGGACTACCCGACGTTGCCGACGCTGCCCGACGAGACCGGTGTGGTCTCCTCGGATCTGTTCGCCGAGGCGATCGGCCAGGTCGCGGTCGCCGCCGGCCGGGACGACACGCTGCCCATGTTGACGGGCATTCGGGTCGAGATCTCCGGTGAGAAGGTCGTTTTGGCCGCCACCGACCGCTTCCGCCTGGCGGTGCGCGAGCTCACCTGGTCGACGGCCTCGCCCGGCATCGAAGCCGCGGTGCTGGTCCCGGCGAAGACGCTGGCCGAGGCGGCCCGGGCCGGAACCGTCGGCGCCGACGTGCACCTGTCGTTGGGTGCGGGGGCCAGCGTGGGCAAGGAGGGTCTGCTGGGCATCCGCAGCGAGGGCAAGCGCAGCACCACCCGCCTGCTCGACGCCGAATTCCCGAAGTTCCGTCAGCTGCTGCCCACCGAGCACACCGCCATCGCGACCATCGGTGTGGCCGAGCTGACCGAGGCGATCAAGCGCGTGGCCCTGGTCGCCGACCGTGGGGCCCAGGTGCGGATGGAATTCTCCGAGGACGTGCTGCGGCTGTCGGCCGGCGCCGACGACGTCGGCCGTGCCGAGGAGGACCTGCCGGTCGAGTTCTCCGGCGATCCGCTCACCATCGCCTTCAACCCGACTTATCTGACCGACGGTCTCGGGTCGCTGCACGCCGAGCGGGTGACATTCGGCTTCACCACGCCCAGCCGCCCGGCGGTGTTGCGTCCCGCCGGCGAGGACGGTGCTGCCACGTCCGATGGTGGTCCCTTCCCGGCCGCGCACACCGACTACGTCTACCTGTTGATGCCGGTGCGCCTTCCCGGCTGATCGGATCGCACCGGAGAAGGGACTTTCGATGCAGTTAGGTCTCGTCGGCCTGGGCAAGATGGGTTTCAACATGCGGGCCCGCCTGCGCGACGGCGGTCACGAGGTCGTGGGATACGACCCGAGGCCCGAGGTGTCCGATGTCGCGTCCCTTGCCGACCTTGCCGGCGCGCTCGCCACCCCCCGCGTCGTGTGGGTGATGGTGCCCTCGGGGACCGTCACCGACAGCACCATCAAGGAACTCTCCGAGGTCCTCGGCGAGGGCGATCTGGTGATCGACGGGGGTAACTCGCGCTACACCGAGGATGCACCGCACGCGGAACTGTTGGGCGCCAAGGGTATTGCCTTCGTCGACGCCGGCGTGTCCGGAGGGATCTGGGGGTTGACCGAGGGCTATGGGCTGATGGTCGGCGGGAGCGATGCCGACGTCGAGCGTGCCATGCCGATCTTCGACACGCTGCGTCCCCCCGGACCGCGGGAGGACGGGTTCGTCCACGTGGGGCCGGTCGGAGCAGGTCATTTCGCCAAGATGGTGCACAACGGCGTGGAGTACGCGCTGATGACGGCGTATGCCGAGGGCTACGAACTGCTGGCCGCCGAGGATCTGGTGAAGGACCCGCAGGCGGTCTACCAGGCGTGGTCCAACGGCACCGTGGTCCGGTCGTGGCTGCAGCAACTCCTGGCCCGGGCCCTCAAAGACGATCCGGGACTCGTGGAGATCAGCGGCTACACCGAGGATTCCGGGGAGGGCCGGTGGACGGTCGAGGAGGCCATCCGGCTGCGGGTGCCCGTGCCGGGCATCGCGGCGTCGCTGTTCGCGCGCTTCCTGTCGCGGCAGGACGATTCGCCCACGATGAAGGCGGTCGCCGCGCTGCGTAACCAGTTCGGCGGTCACGCGGTCAAGCGGGTCAGCGAGTCCGGGTGACCGAGGGGTATCCGTGTACGTTCGTCATCTCGCGCTGACGGACTTCCGGTCATGGCCGCGGGTCGAGTTGGAGCTCGAGCCGGGGCGCACGGTCTTCGTCGGGCCGAATGGCTTCGGCAAAACGAATCTCCTTGAGGCCCTCTGGTATTCGTCGACGCTGGGCTCGCACCGGGTGGCGTCGGACGCCCCGCTGGTCCGGGCCGGTGCCGAGCGCGCGGTGGTGTCGACCATCGTCGTGAACGACGGGCGCGAACTCGCCGTCGACCTGGACATCACCTCCGGGCGGGCGAACAAGGCGCGGTTGAACCGCTCCCCGGTGCGGTCGGCGCGCGAGATCCTCGGGGTGCTGCGCGCGGTGTTGTTCGCACCGGAAGATCTCGCGCTGGTGCGCGGGGACCCCGGGGAGCGTCGACGCTACCTCGACGAACTGGCCACCACCCGTCGGCCGCGGATCGCCGCGGTGCGGGCCGACTACGACAAGGTGGTGCGCCAGCGGACGGCGCTGTTGAAGACGGCCGCAGGCGCCCGGTACCGCGGTGACCGCGGCGCGTTGGAGACCCTCGACGTGTGGGACGGCCACCTGGCCGCGCACGGCGCCCAATTGGTCGCCGCCCGTGTGGAACTCGTCCGCGAACTGGCGCCCGAGGTCGAGAAGGCCTATCAACTGCTGGCGCCGGCGTCCCGGCCCGCCGCCATCCGCTACCGCAGCGGTGTGGAGGTGGTCGAGGACGAGGCGGCCGCGGGCAACAGCGACCCGGAGGTGTTCGAGGCCGCCCTGCTCGATGCGCTGAGCCGGCGCCGGGATGCCGAACTGGAACGCGGGGTCTGTCTTGTCGGACCGCACCGCGATGATCTGGAGTTGCGGCTGGGTGACCAGCCGGCGAAAGGTTTTGCCAGTCATGGGGAGTCGTGGTCGGTGGCCCTGGCTCTGAGGTTGGCGGCCTATGAACTGTTGCGCGCGGAGGGAGGAGATCCGGTGTTGCTGCTCGACGACGTGTTCGCCGAACTGGACAGTGCGCGGCGTGCGGCGCTGGCCCAGGTGGCCGAGTCGGCCGAACAGGTGCTCGTGACCGCGGCGGTCCACGACGACATCCCGCCGCACTGGGATGCCCGTCGCGTCGAGATCACGATGACAGACGGGGACACCGGGCGGATCTCGGTGGCGCAGCCATGACCGACGACGAGCCGGATCAGCCCGCCGGTGACACCGCGCCGCCGGCTCACCTGGCGGGCATGAAGGGTATGGACCTGGTGCGGCGTGTCCTGGAGGAAGCGCGCGGCGCGGCACGCGTGCAGGGCAAGGACGTCGGACGCGGCCGCACCTCCCCCGCTCCCCGGCGGTCGGCGCCGACCAGCCGGCGGCGGTGGTCGGGGCCGGGGCCCGACCACCGGGATCCTCAACTGCTCGGGTCGGCGACCAGCGAGCTCGCCAAGAGCCGGGGCTGGTCGACGCGCGTCGCCGAGGGCGCCGTGTTCGGACGTTGGCGCGCCGTCGTGGGCGACCAGATCGCCGCGCACGCGGAACCGACGTCGTTGCACGAGGGCGTGCTGACGGTGGCGGCGGAGTCGACGGCCTGGGCGACCCAGCTGCGGATGGTGCAGGCCCAGATCCTGGCGAAGATCGCCGCCGCGGTCGGCGACGGTGTCGTCACGTCGCTGAAGATCACCGGTCCCGTCGGTCCGTCGTGGCGGAAGGGCCCGTACAGCGTCCGCGGCCGGGGACCCCGCGACACGTACGGCTGAGGTCCTCGCCCGGGCGATGCTGAGAGCCGCCAGGACGCGACCGAACACTTTCCGAAGCGTCAAGACCTATCTGTTACCGAGAAATTCCGCGCACGGCGCTATCAGGTATGTGGAAACGCCGCCACAGAATCGGTCCTGACGGTGGTTGCCGGTAGACTGGTGCGAGATATGCGAGCGGTATGTCACCGCCTGCCTGCGAACCCCAAGGAGACGCGTCCAACGTGGCTGCCCAGAAGAAGAATGCTCCGAGTGAGTACGGCGCCGACTCGATCAAGGTCCTCGAAGGTCTGGAAGCGGTCCGCAAGCGCCCGGGCATGTACATCGGGTCCACCGGCGAGCGCGGTCTGCATCACCTGATCTGGGAGGTGGTCGACAACGCCGTCGACGAGGCGATGGCCGGCTTCGCGACCAAGGTCGACGTCCGGATTCTCGAGGACGGCGGCGTCCAGGTCACCGACGACGGCCGCGGCATCCCCGTCGCGATGCACGCCACCGGCATCCCGACCGTCGACGTGGTCATGACGGTGCTGCACGCCGGCGGAAAGTTCGAAGAAGGCGCCTACCAGGTGTCCGGCGGTCTGCACGGCGTGGGCGTCTCGGTGGTGAACGCGCTGTCGACGCGGCTGGAAGCCGACATCCGCAAGGACGGCTACGAGTGGTTCCAGACCTACGACCGCTCCGTGCCGGGCACGCTCAAGCAGGGTGAGAAGACCAAGAAGACGGGTACGACGATCCGCTTCTGGGCCGACCCCGACATCTTCGAGACCACGAACTACGACTTCGAGACCATCGCGCGCCGCCTGCAGGAGATGGCCTTCCTCAACAAGGGTCTGACCATCGAGTTGACCGACGAGCGGGTCACCGCCGACGCAGTGGTCGACGACGTCGTCAGCGATCACGCCGAGGCGCCCAAGACCGCCGAGGAGAAGGCGGCCGAAGCCAGCGGGCAGCAGAAGGTCAAGCACCGGGTGTTCCACTACCCCGGCGGCCTGGTCGATTTCGTCAAGCACATCAACCGCACCAAGACCCCGATCCAGCCCAGCATCATCGACTTCGACGGCAAGGGCGAGGGCCACGAGGTCGAGATCGCGATGCAGTGGAACGCCGGCTACTCCGAGTCGGTACACACCTTCGCCAACACGATCAACACCCACGAGGGCGGCACGCACGAAGAGGGTTTCCGCGCGGCGCTGACCACGGTCGTGAACAAGTACGCCAAGGACAAGAAGCTGCTCAAGGACAAGGATCCCAACCTCACCGGCGACGACATCCGCGAGGGCCTGGCCGCGGTCATCTCGGTGAAGGTGTCGCAGCCGCAGTTCGAGGGCCAGACCAAGACCAAGCTCGGCAACACCGAGGTGAAGTCCTTCGTGCAGAAGATCTGCAACGAACAGCTCACCCACTGGTTCGAGGCCAACCCCGCCGAAGCCAAAACAGTGGTGAACAAGGCGGTGTCGTCGGCACAGGCCCGCATGGCCGCGCGCAAGGCGCGAGAGCTGGTGCGGCGCAAGAGCGCCACCGATATCGGGGGCCTGCCCGGGAAGCTCGCCGACTGCCGCTCGACCGACCCCCGCAAGTCGGAACTGTATGTGGTGGAGGGCGATTCGGCCGGCGGCTCGGCCAAGAGCGGTCGCGACTCGATGTTCCAGGCGATCCTGCCGTTGCGCGGCAAGATCATCAACGTCGAGAAGGCCCGCATCGACCGCGTGCTGAAGAACACCGAAGTCCAGGCCATCATCACCGCGCTGGGCACCGGCATCCACGACGAGTTCGATCTCTCGAAGCTGCGCTATCACAAGATCGTGCTGATGGCCGATGCTGACGTCGACGGCCAACACATTTCGACGCTGCTGCTGACGTTGCTGTTCCGGTTCATGAAGCCGCTGGTCGAAAACGGCCACATCTTCTTGGCGCAGCCGCCGCTGTACAAGCTGAAGTGGCAGCGCAGCGAGCCGGAATTCGCCTACTCCGATCGCGAGCGCGACGGCCTGCTCGAGGCCGGCAAGAAGGCGGGCAAGCGGATCAACGTTGACGACGGTATCCAGCGCTACAAGGGTCTCGGTGAGATGGACGCCAAGGAGTTGTGGGAGACCACGATGGACCCGTCGGTGCGGGTGCTGCGTCAGGTCACCCTCGACGACGCCGCCGCCGCCGACGAGCTGTTCTCGATCCTGATGGGCGAGGACGTCGAGGCGCGCCGCAGCTTCATCACCAGAAATGCCAAAGACGTTCGCTTCCTTGATGTTTAATCCGACCAGCTAGGGCTGATTACATGACTGACACCACGTTGCCGCCGGGCGACGAAGCCGGCGACCGGATCGAGCCGGTCGACATCCAGCAGGAGATGCAGCGCAGCTACATCGACTACGCGATGAGCGTGATCGTCGGGCGCGCGCTGCCCGAGGTGCGTGACGGCCTCAAGCCGGTGCACCGCCGCGTGCTCTACGCGATGTTCGACTCCGGGTTCCGGCCCGACCGCAGCCACGCGAAATCCGCGCGCTCCGTTGCCGAGACGATGGGCAACTACCACCCGCACGGTGACGCGTCGATCTACGACACCCTGGTGCGCATGGCGCAGCCGTGGTCGCTGCGCTACCCGCTGGTCGACGGCCAGGGCAACTTCGGCTCGCCGGGCAACGACCCGCCGGCCGCCATGCGGTACTGCGTCACGGCTGACGCATTGGTGGCTCTCCCCGAGAGCGCGTCCGTTCGCATCGGCGATGTCGTTCCGGATGCAAAGCCGAATTCAGACACCGTGATCGAGCTGAAGGTTCTCGATCGGCACGGCCAGCCAGTGGTGGCCGACCGGTTGTTCCATTCTGGCGAGCACCGGACGTTCACGGTGAGAACCGTTGAAGGGCACGAGGTCACGGGTACGGCGAATCACCCGCTGCTGTGCCTTGTCGATGTGGGTGGTGTTCCCACGCTGTTGTGGAAGCTCATCGAAGAGATCCGGCCGGGTGACATCGCGGTCATGCTCGCCGAACGCACGCTTTTTGATGGAAACCGCTCGAAATCCGTCATAAATCGTGCGCTCGCGGAATTTCTCGACTACTTCGGCGACGACCCCGACGTTGCGGCCATCGTCGGCGACCTCACCGACGGACGGTTCAGCTACGCACGGGTCGCCTCGGTGACGGACGCCGGGATGCAGCCGGTGTACAGCCTGCGCGTCGATACGGACGATCACTCATTCATCACCAACGGATTCGTCAGCCATAACACCGAGGCGCGGCTGACTCCGCTGGCGATGGAGATGCTCCGCGAAATCGACGAGGAGACAGTCGATTTCATCCCGAACTACGACGGCCGGGTGCAGGAGCCGACGGTTCTGCCGAGCCGGTTCCCGAACCTGCTCGCCAACGGTTCGGGCGGTATCGCGGTCGGCATGGCCACCAACATCCCGCCGCACAACCTGCGGGAGCTCGCCGAGGCCGTCTACTGGTGCCTGGAGAACTTCGAGGCCGACGAAGAAGCCACGTGCGAGGCGGTGATGGAACGGGTCAAGGGTCCCGACTTCCCCACCTACGGGCTCATCGTCGGCTCGTCCGGCATCGAGGACACCTACAAGACCGGCCGCGGTTCGATCCGGATGCGTGGCGTCGTCGAGATCGAAGAGGATTCCCGCGGCCGCACGTCGCTGGTGATCACCGAGTTGCCGTATCAGGTCAACCACGACAACTTCATCACCTCGATCGCCGAGCAGGTCCGCGACGGCAAGCTCACCGGAATCTCGAACATCGAGGACCAGTCCAGTGACCGGGTGGGCCTGCGCATCGTCGTCGAGATCAAGCGCGACGCGGTGGCCAAGGTGGTGCTGAACAACCTCTACAAGCACACCCAGCTGCAGACGAGCTTCGGCGCGAACATGCTCTCGATCGTCGACGGGGTGCCGCGCACCCTGCGGCTCGACCAGCTGATCCGCCACTACGTCAACCATCAGCTCGACGTCATCGTCCGCCGCACGCGCTACCGGCTGCGCAAGGCCAACGAACGGGCGCACATCCTGCGCGGCCTGGTCAAGGCACTCGACGCGCTCGACGAGGTCATCGCGTTGATCCGGGCGTCGGCGACCGTGGAGGTGGCCCGCACCGGCCTGATCGAGCTGCTCGACATCGACGAGATCCAGGCGCAGGCGATCCTGGACATGCAGCTGCGCCGCCTGGCTGCCCTGGAACGGCAGCGCATCGTCGACGACCTGGCCAAGATCGAGGCCGAGATCGCCGACCTCGAGGACATCCTGGCCAAGCCGGAACGTCAGCGGGCCATCGTCCGCGACGAGCTCCAGGAGATCGTCGACAAGCACGGGGACGACCGGCGCACGCGCATCATCCCCGCCGACGGCGAGGTCGCCGACGAGGATCTGATCGCGCGTGAGGACGTCGTCGTCACGATCACCGAGACGGGTTACGCCAAGCGGACCAAGACCGACCTGTACCGCAGCCAGAAGCGCGGCGGCAAGGGTGTGCAGGGTGCCGGGCTGAAGCAGGACGACATCGTCAACCACTTCTTCGTCTGCTCGACGCACGACTGGATCCTGTTCTTCACCACGCAGGGCCGGGTCTACCGCGCCAAGGCCTACGACCTGCCCGAGGCGTCGCGGACGGCGCGCGGTCAGCACGTGGCGAACCTGCTGGCGTTCCAGCCCGAGGAGCGCATCGCCCAGGTCATCCAGATCAAGAGCTACGAGGACGCGCCGTATCTGGTGCTGGCCACCCGCAATGGGCTGGTGAAGAAGTCTCGGCTCGTGGACTTCGACTCCAACCGGTCCGGCGGCATCGTGGCGGTGAACCTGCGCGACGGCGACGAACTGGTCGGGGCCGTGTTGTGCTCGGCCGAAGACGACCTGCTGCTGGTGTCGGCGAAGGGCCAGTCGATCCGGTTCTCTGCCACCGACGAGGTGCTGCGGCCGATGGGCCGCGCCACCTCGGGCGTACAGGGCATGCGGTTCAACGAAGAAGACGCCCTGCTGTCGCTCAACGTGGTGCGACCGGACACGTATCTGCTGGTCGCGACCTCGGGTGGCTATGCCAAGCGGACCGCGATCGAGGAGTACTCGGCGCAGGGCCGCGGCGGCAAAGGCATCCTCACGATCCAGTACGACAAGCGTCGTGGCACTCTTGTCGGTGCGTTGATCGTCGACGACGAGACCGAGTTGTATGCCATCACCTCTGGTGGCGGTGTCATCCGGACCGCCGCGCGTCAGGTTCGCAAGGCCGGCCGCCAGACCAAGGGCGTTCGCTTGATGAACCTCGGCGCGGGCGACACACTTATCGCGATCGCACGCAACGCCGAAGCCGGCGACAGCACCGACGAGGTCAACACCGACCCCGAGGCGACTGACCAGTGAGGAGTCGTAGGTGAGCTCACCGAACGAGCCGGGATACCCGCGTACGGGTGAGGGATCCGGCGGGGCCAACGGCTCGGCTGGACCCTCGGGCTCCGGACACGGGGCCGGCTCGCCCGGCAACTCGGTGACCCAGGGCGGCCCTCCGTCAGGCCCTGCCCACGGCGCCGACCACGGGGACGTGCCGCCGTGGCAGCGCGGGCCCGCTGCAAGGGCACGGCAGCAGCAGGCTCCCGAGGACTCGTCCCCGGACCGGTCCGGTGGGTCGGGCCTCGACGCCCGGCTCAACCGGTTCATGTCGGGTGGGGCGCCGGCGGGGAGCCAGGAGGCCGAGCACGCGACCCGCGGCGAGCAGCGCACGGAGACCGTCCGCCCGGAGGGTCCGCGTCCAGAGGGTCCGCGTCCAGAGGGTCCGCGTCCGGAGGGCCCGCGTCCGGAGGGCCTGCGTCCAGACGGTCCGCGCTCGGAACCCCCGACGCGCAGCGACTCCCGGACCGCGGCGTACGCCAGCGAGCTGCCCGACCTGTCGGGTCCAATGCCGCGTCCCCCGCAGCAGCAGCGCAAGCCCGTCGATCGTCCGGCGCCCGAGCAACCGGCGAAGGCCACCAAGGCCCCGGCCGGCAGGGCGGTGCAGGTGGCCCCGCGTCCGTCACAGAGCGGACCGGTGCGGGCCAGCATGCAGATCCGGCGGTTCGATCCGTGGAGCGTGCTGAAGATCTCGCTGGTGCTCTCGGTCGCGCTGTTCTTCGTGTGGATGATCGCCGTGGCGTTCCTGTACCTCGTCCTCGGCGGCATGGGCGTGTGGAGCAAGCTCAACAGCAACGTCGGCGACCTGCTGACCAGCGCCAGTGGCAGTTCCGGTGGGGAGCTGGTCTCCAGCGGCACGATCTTCGGCGGTGCGGCGCTGATCGGCCTGGTGAACATCGTGCTGCTGACCGCTGCCGCCACCATCGGCGCGTTCATCTACAACCTGACGACCGATCTGGTGGGCGGTGTCGAAGTGACGCTCGCCGACCGCGACTGAGGTCACCGCATACGGGTTTGGGAGACGGGTTGTCCGTGCGGTAATCTCGTCGCTCGGCCATGCGGTTGAAAAGGGGCTATAGCTCAGGCGGTTAGAGCGCTTCGCTGATAACGAAGAGGTCGGAGGTTCGAGTCCTCCTAGCCCCACGGAAAGGTACGCATCGATGAAGCTGGTGCTTCTGCTCGCAGCCGGTGTTGCCGCAGTCGCCGCCCTGGCGGTGTGGCGCACTCAGCACGGCGCCGACGTGTGGCACACCCTCGCCGACGCACCTTCCTGATCACCTCGGGGCCTTAGCTCAGTTGGTAGAGCGCTGCCTTTGCAAGGCAGATGTCAGGAGTTCGAATCTCCTAGGCTCCACAAGTCAACACTCCACGACGTTGAGCGCCAGTCCCCCGCGCGACGTCTCCTTGTACTTGTCGGCCATGTCCGCGCCGGTGTCGCGCATCGTCTTGATCGCGGTGTCGAGGCTGACGTAGTGCGTGCCGTCGCCGAACAGCGCCATCCGGGCGGCGGTGATCGCCTTGACCGACGCGACCGCGTTGCGCTCGATGCACGGGATCTGCACCAGACCGCCCACCGGATCGCACGTCAGCCCGAGGTTGTGCTCGATCCCGATCTCCGCGGCGTTCTCCACCTGCCGCGGTGAGCCGCCCATGACCGCGGCCAGCCCCGCGGCCGCCATGGAACAGGCCGAGCCCACCTCGCCCTGGCATCCGACCTCGGCCCCGGAGATCGACGCGTTCGCCTTGAACAGCTGCCCGACGGCCGCAGCGGTCAGCAGGAACTCGACCACGCCGTCCTCGTCGGCGCCGGGCACGAATCGCCAGTAGTAGTGCAGCACCGCGGGGATGATGCCGGCAGCGCCGTTGGTCGGCGCCGTGACGACCCGTCCGCCGCCCGCGTTCTCCTCGTTGACGGCCAGTGCGTAGACCGTCACCCAGTCCATGGCATACAGCGGATCGGTCGGGTCGGACTCCAACGCTTCGGCCAGCGCACCCGCCCGCCGGCGTACGCGCAGGCCGCCCGGCAGCGTGCCCTCCGCGGCCAGCCCGTTGTCGACGCACGAGCGCATCGCCGACCAGATCCGCAGCAGCCCGTCCCTCAGCCGGGCACCGTTGCCCATCGCCTCCTCGTTCGCCGTGACGAGATCGGCTATGCGACAATGGTTCTCGTCGGTCAGCGCGATGAGTTCGGCAGCGGTGTGGAATGGGTGCGGCAGCGCGACGTCGTCGGCGGGAGGCGACGCGGCTTCCTCCTCGTCCACGACGAAGCCGCCGCCGACTGAGTAATACACCCGCCGCTCGATCTCCGATCCGTCTGCACGGCGGGCGCTGAACACCATCCCGTTGCTGTGAAAAGCCATGGGCTGCAGCGAGAGAACGATGTCGGCGGCCATGTCGAAGTCGATCGTCCGTTCGCCGGCGAGGCGCAGCGACCGTTGCTCCCGGATCTCCTCGACGCGCGTGCGCGCCGCCGCCGGGTCCACGGTCTCGGGCTGTGCGCCCTCGAGTCCGAGCACGACCGCGCCCAACGTGCCGTGCCCGGTGCCGGTCGCCCCGAGCGACCCGAACAGCTCGACGCGCACATGCCCGACCTCGTCGAGTTCCCCGCGTCCCCGCAGCCACTCGACGAAGCGGTGCGCCGCCCGCATCGGCCCGACCGTGTGTGAACTCGACGGGCCGATGCCGATCGAGAACAGGTCGAACACCGAGACGGCCATGGTGCAGCTACGGCTTGGGAGTGACTTCGACGCTGGGCGGCAGCGGGGAGGGCTCCGGCTGGGTGGAGCGCCGGATGATCGAGAACGCGGCGGCTCCCCCGGCCAGCACGACCACACCGACCCCGGCGATCAGGAGCGGCCGGCGCCGGCGGCGGGACTTGCGGGCCTTCTCCAGCGCCTCGGGCAGGTTGGCGACCACGTCCTGCGCCGCGGCGATCTCCGCGGCGATCGATTCCTGCGCCGCGGCCAGGTCGGCCTTGAGCCGGCGGCTGAGCTGTCCGTTGCGGTACCGGTCGCCGACCCAGGACGCCGACGACATCAGCGACCCGACTCCGAGTCCCACCGCTCCCCTGGTGACGTCGACCGGCCCGACCGCCGTGTACTTCAGGCCGCGGCTCAGCCGCTGGCTGGGGCTCAATCGGACTGTGGTCGTGGAGCGCATTACCCACCTCTTTCGGCCGGACGGCATCGGTATCCCCCGATGTCCGCAGGGGACTCCAGCCTGCCACCTCACCCAACCCCACGGTGCCCGGTTGGCCGTCAGACCGGGCGTGGCACACTGACTTCCCGTGACGAGTCCTCTTCAGACCGCGACCGCAACCCTGCACACCAACCGCGGCGACATCAAGATCGCCCTGTTCGGCAATCACGCCCCCAAGACCGTGGCCAACTTCGTCGGGCTGGCCCAGGGCACCAAGGACTACAGCACCGAGAACTCTTCCGGCGGATCGTCGGGGCCGTTCTACGACGGCGCCGTCTTCCACCGCGTCATCGACGGCTTCATGATCCAGGGCGGTGACCCGACCGGCACCGGACGTGGCGGGCCGGGCTACCAGTTCGCCGACGAGTTCCACCCCGAGCTGCAGTTCGACAAGCCGTATCTGCTGGCCATGGCCAATGCCGGGCCCGGCACCAACGGCTCGCAGTTCTTCATCACCGTGACGAAGACGCCGCACCTCAACCGGCGGCACACCATCTTCGGCGAGGTCGTCGATCCCGAGTCGCAGAAGGTCGTCGACGCCATCGCGACCACCTCCACCGACCGCAGCGACCGCCCCACGGAGCCGGTCGTCATCGAGTCGATCACCATCTCCTAGTGGATTCGGCGGGGTGGGTCGCGCTCGCCGCGACCACCCCGGCCGAGATCACCGACGGCCGGGAGCCAGTCCGGCGTCGGTGAGCGCGTCGAGCACGCGCACGGGATCGGTGCCGAGGTCCCATCGGCTCAGCACCAGCAGCCGGTCGTCGGCCGTGTCGATCTCGAGCAGCCGCATCCGGCGGCCGATCCGCCGGAACTCGGTGATCCGGATCAGCGTGATGTCCTCCGGCGTCAGATGCCGCGTTCGCCACCAGCCGCGGTAGGTCAGACCCCCGTCGGCGATTGCCAGCTTCGGGCGTGCGCGCCACGACATCAGTGCAAACACAAGTAAACCCACCGCGGCAATCCCCACGAGGATGCGTCCCGGGGGGTCTGTGACCAGGGTCACAGCGCCGAAACCGAGGACGACACCCAGTGTGGCGGCCCCGACGATGCCTGCCGTCGGCGGACCCCACGTTGTTTGCTGGGTGGACAATTCACACCCTCCTACCGGGGTCAACGAGGTTATCCACAAGTGCTATCCCCAATGGGGATGAATCACACGCGTGTGATCTGGTGACTGCGAGGTTGCGGCGGAGCGAACTCACAGCGTCCGGAATGAATTCATTCCGCCGACGCCGCAGGTCACCGCCAGCGCATCGTGAGCAACAAACCCGTGATCATGAAAGCAAACGCGATCGCGTAGTTCCAGATGTTGAGGTTCGCCATCCATTTCAGGAAGGTCGGGGCGTCCGGGCCGCTGCCGGCCAACTGGAACACGATCAGCCACACCAGCCCGATGAGCATGAGACCGACGAACAGGACGACGAACCAGACGCTCGACGGCCCGGCCTTCACCTTGACGGGCGTCCGGCTCACCGGATTGATGGTGAAGTCGTTCTTCTTGCGAACCTTGGACTTGGGCATGGGTACCTTCGGGGCGATCGGTGCGACTATGACTAGGCCAGGACTGGTCCGGCTGTTGGGGGAAAGCCTAACGCAGCCGTGTGCAGCATCTCCGGAGGAGACGGAACCGATGGACAACCGCAGCACTGCGGCGCGAAAGCGCTCCGTGTGGCGCTTCGGCGTGCCTGTGGTGTGCGTGGCGGCGGGACTGCTCCTCGGCGCCACCCACGGGGTCTCCGGAGGCGGCGAGATCCGGCGCAGCGACGCGCCCCGGCTGGTCGATCTGGTACGCGAAACGCAAGCCTCGGTGGACCGCCTGAGCGCCCAGCGCGACGCTCTCGCCGGCCAGGTCGACAACCACCACGGCGACTCCCCCGGCACCGCCGCCGCCCTGGCGGCCCTCACCAAGCGGGCGGACGCCCTCGCGCCGCAGGCCGGCCTCACCCCGCTGCAAGGGCCCGGGCTCGTGGTGACGCTCAACGACGCTCAGCGCGACGCTCAGGGCCGCTTCCCCCGCGACGCCTCCCCCGACGATCTCGTGGTGCACCAGCAGGACATCGAGGCGGTCCTCAACGCGCTGTGGAGCGCCGGCGCCGAAGGCATCCAGATGCAGGACCAGCGGATCATCGGCACGTCCGCCCCGCGGTGTGTGGGCAACACACTGCTGCTCAACGGTCGCACCTACAGCCCGCCGTACGTGATCACCGCGATCGGCGACGCCACCGCCATGCAGCAGGCGCTCGCTGCGGCGCCGCTGGTGACGCTCTACAAGCAGTACGCGGTCCGGTTCGGGCTCGGCTACACCGAAGAGCGGCGCGACGTGGAGCTCAACGGCTACACGCCGCCGGTCCGGATGAAGTTCGCCCAACCCATCGGTCCGCTCGGCTACTGAGCACCTGGCGGAGAACACGCCGGCGGTAGCCTGTTCTGATGCAGGTCCTGGTCGTCGACAACTACGACAGCTTCGTGTTCAACCTGGTTCAGTACCTGGGCCAGCTCGGGGTGGACGCGCAGGTGTGGCGGAACGACGACGAGCGGCTGGCCACCGACGCCGACGTCAAGCGGGCTGCCGACGACTTCGACGGGGTGCTGCTGAGCCCGGGGCCGGGCACACCCGAGCGCGCCGGTGCGTCGATCGCCCTGGTGCACGCCTGCGCCGAAGCCCGGACCCCGCTGCTGGGCGTCTGCCTGGGCCACCAGGCGATCGGCGTGGCCTTCGGCGGCACCGTCGACCGCGCCCCCGAGCTGCTGCACGGCAAGACCAGCACCGTGTACCACTCGAACGTCGGTGTGCTCGCGGGGCTGCCCGATCCGTTCGTCGCGACGCGCTATCACTCGCTGACGATCCTGCCGGACACGGTGCCGGCCGAGCTCGAGGTGACCGCGCGCACCGAAGGCGGCGTGATCATGGGCGTGCGCCATGTCGATCTGCCGATTCACGGCGTGCAGTTCCATCCCGAGTCGATCCTGACCCAGGGTGGACATCGCATGCTGGCCAACTGGCTGGGCGTGTGCGGCGCCGCGCCGCCGGAGGCCCTGGTGCGCGAACTCGAGGACGAGGTCGCCGGCGCGGTGGCCGCGGCTACGACGCGAAGCTCAGCGTGATCGTCGCGTTGAAGTTCACGTCGGCGCCCGGTGCCGGCTTCTGCATCACCACCGCGTTCGTCCGCTGACCGCTGTTCGGCACGTCGGCGCCCTTGTCGAGCATCCCCGTCCAGCCCAGTGCGCGCAGCCTCGGCTCGGCATCGGTCCAGAACTGCCCGGTGAGGTCAGGCATCACGAACTGATTGCCGCGCGATACCTGGATCTGGATCACCGTGTCCTGCGGGACAGTCTGGCCGGCAGCGGGATCGAGGCCGACCACCTGGCCTGCGGTCACGGTGCTGTCGATCTCCACGGGCACCGACTTGGCGAATCCGGAAGCGCCCAGGATCTGCTGGCAGGTCGCGACGGTCTGGCCGACGCAGTCGGGCACCGCCGCCGTCGCCGGGCCCTTACCCACCACGATCGTGATCTCGTTGGTGATCGCCGAGGTCTGGTTGGCCGGCGGGACCGTGGAGAGCACCTTGTCCTTCTGGTCGGGTGTCGACGCCGAGGTGGTCTGCCGGAACCGTCCGAAGCCCGCGTCGGTGAGCTTCTTCACCGCGTCGGCGTAGCTGAGGCCGGAGACGTCGGGCACTTCGCGCTGCTGCGGCCCGTAGGAGAGGTTCAGGGTGATCTCGGCGCCGGCCGGCACCGAGCTGTTCGCCGGCGGGTCGGTGTCGATGACGTGGTCCGGCGGCACCTTCGAGTCCGCCTTCTGCTGCTGGTTGATCTGGAAACCGCGATTCTGCAGTGTGGCGATCGCGTCGGCGGAGGCCTGACCCCGGACGTCGGGTACCTGCACATCGCGCGGGGTCCCGCCGAACATGTTGATCGCGATCGTCACCGCGACCGTCAGCACGGCCAGCACCGCGACAGCGATCAGCCACCGCCCGACCGAACCGCTGCGCTGCCGCCCGTCGTACCGCGGTTGATGTCCACCGACGTGGTCGATCGGCTCGGTCTCGTGATGTGCCGGCGCGGCCGAGAGCAGTGAGCTGCGGTCGGCGTCGGTGAGGATCTTCGGTGCGTCCGGCGGTTCGCCGCCGTGCACCTTGACCAGGTCGGAACGCATCTCGGCGGCCGTCTGGTAGCGGTTGTCGGGATTCTTGGCCAGGGCCTTGAGCACGACGGCGTCGAGGTCGGGCGAGATCCCGGCGTGGCGGGCCGAGGGGGGCACCGGGTCTTCGCGGACGTGCTGGTAGGCGACCGCGACGGGGGTGTCCCCCACGAACGGCGGCTCACCCGTCAGCATCTCGTAGAGCACGCAACCCAGCGAGTACACATCCGAGCGGGCGTCGACCTTGACCCCGCGCGCCTGCTCCGGAGACAGGTACTGCGCGGTGCCGATCACCGCGGCGGTCTGCGTGACGGGGTTTCCGGCGTCGGCCAGCGCGCGGGCGATGCCGAAGTCCATCACCTTCACCGCGCCGGTCTTGCTGATCATGATGTTCGCCGGCTTGACGTCGCGGTGGATGATGCCGTGCTGGTGGCTGAAGTTCAGCGCCTGGCACGCGTCGGCGATGATCTCGATCGCGCGCTGGGCAGGCATCGGGCCCTCGCTGTGCACGATGTCGCGCAGCGTCACCCCGTCGACGTACTCCATCACGATGTAGGGCAGCGGCCCCGTCGGCGTCTCCGCCTCACCGGTGTCGTAGACCGCGACGATCGCGGGATGGTTCAGCGCCGCCGCGTTCTGCGCCTCGCGGCGGAACCGAAGGTAGAAGCTGGGGTCGCGGGCCAGGTCGGCACGCAGCACCTTGATCGCGACGTCGCGGTGCAACCGCATGTCGCGGGCCAGGTGGACTTCGGACATTCCGCCGAAGCCCAGGATCTCGCCGACTTCGTAGCGGTCGGAGAGGTGCTGTGGGGTCGTCATCGAACCATCTGTTCTGAGGCGGGCTTCACCGCCCGGGGCGGGGCGTGGTCGAGGGGTAGTGATACCCGGTATCGGTTGGATTCATGATCGCCTATCGCTGCCGGGGCCGCCGCGGGTGTCTGGGGAGGAGACGTCGTCTGTGAGGTTTCGGTGACCGTCGGCGGCGCCGGGGACCGGTCTTTACGGTCCTGGGCGTTCAGCACGATCAGGATGGCGATGACGATGGCGAGCGCGCCGAGCACGCCGGCCGCCCACAGCAGCGCCCGCTGACCGGACGAGAACGTCCGTCGCGGGGCCGGCGCCGAGCGGTGGGTGCCGGTGGCGCGGGCGCGCGACGCCGCCGGGGCGCGCCCGGTCGGGTCGACGGCGGGCCGGGCCTGCGTGGCTGCGGGCACCGCGGTGGGAGCGGCCCGTCCGATGGCCGGCGCGGCGTTGGGCCGGGGTGGCCGGCGGCCGGCCCGTACGGCGGCCACGGCGTCGGCGAACGGTCCTCCGGAGCGGTACCGCATCCCGGGATTCTTCACCAGCGTGATCTCGATCAGTTCCCGCACGTTGGGCGGCAGGTCGGCCGGCAGCGGCGGCGGCGTCTCCTTGATGTGCTTCATCGCGACGGTCAGCGCGCCGTCACCGGTGAACGGCCGCTTGCCGGAGACGGACTCGTAGCCCACCACACCCAGTGAATACACGTCGCTGGCAGCAGTGGCATCGTGGCCGAGTGCCTGCTCGGGGGCGATGTACTGCGCGGTGCCCATCACCATGCCGGTCTGCGTGACCGGCGCGGCGTCGACGGCCTTGGCGATGCCGAAGTCGGTGAGCTTGACCTGCCCCGTCGGGGTGATCAGGATGTTGCCCGGCTTCACGTCGCGGTGCACCAGACCCGCGGAGTGGGCGACCTGCAGTGCTCGGCCCGTCTGCTCGAGCATGTCGAGTGCGTGCCGCAGCGACAGCCTGCCGGTGCGTTTGAGCACGGAGTTCAGCGGTTCACCGTTGACGAGCTCCATCACCAGGTACGCCGTGCGGCCCTCGCCGTCGATGTCCGTCTCGCCGTAGTCGTACACGCCCGCGATGCCGGGGTGGTTGAGCATGGCCACCGTGCGGGCCTCGGCGCGGAACCGTTCCACGAACTCGCTGTCGGTCGAGTATTCGGCCTTGAGCACCTTGATCGCCACCCGGCGACCCAGCCGGGAGTCGACGCCCTCCCAGACCTGGCCCATGCCGCCGGTGGCGATCAGCCGCTGCAGCCGGTACCGACCGGACAGCGTGACACCGACTCTGGGGCTCATTTCATGCCTCCGGCATGGCGGCTCATTTCATACCTCCGGCATGGCGGCTCATGAGGCCTGCCTCTCGGGGATTCATGAGGCCTGCCTCAGTGCCGCCGCGATCGTCGCGCGTCCGATGGGAGCCGCCAGCGCACCGCCGGTCGCCGACAGGCGGTCCCCGCCGTTCTCGACCAGCACAGCGATCGCGACCTTGGGCGCCTGTGCGGGCGCGAAGGCGATGTACCAGGCATGCGGAGGCGTGTTGCGCGGATCCGTGCCGTGCTCCGCTGTGCCGGTCTTGGATGCAATCTGCACGCCGGCGATGGCTCCCTTCTGCTGAGTCACCTGCTCGGCGGCGACCATCAAGTCCGTAAGTGTATCTGCGACCTGCTCCGGGATTGCCCGGCGCTCTTGGGTGGGCACCGTGGTGGCGATGTTGGACAGGTCGGGGCCCTTGAGGCTGTCGACGAGATAGGGCTGCATCATCACGCCCTTGTTGGCCACCGTCGCCGCGATCATCGCATTCTGCAGCGGCGTCAGCGCCACGTCTTTCTGCCCGATGCTGGACATGCCCAACGCCGCGGCATCCGGGATCGGCCCGACCGTCGACCCGGCGACCTGCAGCGGGATCGCCGGCGGGGCGCCGTCGACGCCGAAGGCCTGGGCGGTGTTGCGCAAGCCGTCACTGCCGGTGTCGAGGCCGAGCTGGACGAACGCGGTGTTGCAGGAGTGCGCAAACGCGTTCTGAAGCGTGGTCGTCGGACCGTCCCCGCACGAGGTGCCGCCGTAGTTCTCCAAAGTCGCGGTGCTGTCCGGCAACGGAATCCGCGGCGCGGCGGTCAACAGGGTGGCCGGGGTCGCTCCGGCCTCCAACGCGGCCGCGGTGGTGACCACCTTGAACGTCGACCCCGGCGGGTAGGTCTCCGAGATCGCCCGGTTGAGCAGCGGCGAATCGGGATCGTCGCGCAGCTGCTCCCACGCCTCCGACTGCTTGGCCACGTCATGGGTCGCGAGCAGGTTCGGGTCGTAGGAGGGGGCCGACACCAGCGCGAGGATCTTCCCGGTCGACGGCTCCAGCGCGACGACCGCACCCTTGCACGGTCCGTTGCAGCCCTTCTGCATCGCATCCCAAGCCGCTTGTTGCACTTCGGGTTTGATGGTCGTGGCGACATTGCCGCCGCGAGGGTCGCGCCCGGTGAAGAAGTCGGCGAGCCGGCGGCCGAACAGCCGCTGATCGGATCCGTTCAGCACGGTGTCCTCGGCGCGTTCCAGACCGGTGCTCGAGTAGCTCAGCGAGTAGAAGCCGGTGACGGGTGCATACGACATCGGGTTGGGATAGACGCGTAGGAACCGGAACCGGCCGTCGGTGGCCACCGAGTAGGCCAGCAGCTGTCCGCCCGCCGAGATCTGCCCGCGCTGACGGGAGTACTCGTCGAGGAGCACCCGCTGGTTGCGGGGGTCCGCGCGCAGGCCGTCGGCGGTGAAGACCTGCGTGAGCGTGGCGTTGGCGAGCAACAGCACGATCAGCACCATGAGCATGATCGAGATGCGGCGCAGTGAGGTGTTCATACCTTCTCGATCACCTCGGTGCTGCTCGTCGCGATGTTGCCCGGCGGCTGCGGAGGTCTGGTGACGAGCGGCCGGCGCGCGGCGTGCGAGATGCGCACCAGGATCGCCAGCAGCAGATAGTTCGCCACCAGCGAGGAGCCGCCGTAGGACAGCCACGGCGTGGTCAGGCCGGTCAGCGGGATCAGCTTCGTGACGCCGCCGACGACGATGAACAGCTGGATGCCCAGCGTGGCGGCCAGACCGGCGGCCAGCAACTTGCCGAAGCTGTCGCGTACCGCGAGTGCCGTCCGCAGGCCGCGGATGATCACGATGGTGTACAGCATCAGCACCGCGGCCAGTCCGACCAATCCGAGCTCCTCCCCCACCGCGGCGATGATGAAGTCGGTCGACGCGGCGGGCACGGTACCGGGCTGCCCGTTGCCCAGACCGGTGCCGAAGATCCCTCCGGTGGCGAAGCTGAACAGCGACTGCACCATCTGGTAGCCGGTGCCGTCGGGATCGGCGAACGGGTCCCGCCACGTCTCCACGCGGACCCGTACGTGGTCGAAGAGGTAGTACGCGGCCACGCTCGCCACCGCGAACAACGCCAGCCCGAGCACCACCCAGCTGAACCGTTCGGTAGCGATGTAGACCAGCACCAGAAACGACGCGTACAGCAGCAGCGAGGTGCCGAGATCCTTCTCGAAGACCATCACACCGACCGACGCGACCCAGGCTGCCAGCAGCGGGGCCAGGTCGCGCGGGCGCGGCAGATCCATGCCCATCACGTGCTTGCCGGCGCTGGTGAACAGGTCACGCTTGGAGACCAGGACCGCGGCGAAGAAGATCAGCAGCAAGATCTTCGAGAACTCGGCGGGCTGAATCGAGAAGCCCGGCAACCGAATCCAGATCTTGGCGCCGTTCTCTTCGGACATCGATCGAGGCAGCACCGCCGGAATCACCAACAGAACCAGGCCGGTCAGACCGCAGACGTAGCCGTATCGAGAGAGCAACCGGTGATCGCTGAGGAAGATCACCACGAGCGAGAAGCCGATGACACCGACGAGGGTCCAGAGCATCTGCTGATTGGCGGTGCCGCCCAGCCCCTTGGCCGTCGTTACGCCCTCGGCGAGGTCGAGGCGGTGAATCATCACCAGCCCCAGGCCATTCAGCAGCGCGACGACCGGGAGCAGCAGCGGGTCGGCGTAGGGGGCGAAGCGGCGCACGGTCAGGTGCGCGCCGGCGAACAGCGCCAGATACGCGACGGTGTACTGGGCCAGATCCCAGCGCAGTCCCTGCTCCTGGTTGGCCTCGACGAGCAGCAGCGCCACCGTCGTGATCACCGCCGCGAAGCCGAGGAGCAACAACTCGGCGTTACGGCGGTTCGGCAGTGGGGGAGTCACCGCGACCGGGGACTGCGGTTGTGTCGTCATGACACTTCCCGGCAATTCTTTCCCGGCTCAGGTGGTGGGGGAGGCAGCGCGGTCACGGTAGGTGACGGTGACGGAGGTGGTGGCGCAGGCGCGGGGGAGCTGGTGACCGTGCGCGGCGTTTCGGGCGCGGGGGAGGGGGTGCGCGAATCAGGGCTCGGCGCAGGGCTTCCGGGTGCCGAGGAGGTGGCGGGGGCGCCGGGCCGCGGCGACTGGGCCGACGGCGCGGTGGGTGCCGGCGCCGGCACGGGCTTCGGGGTGGGCGTGGGCGTGGGCGTGGGCGGTGCGCAGACGGGAAGCACGGAACTGCGTGAGAGTTCCTCGATCTGGCCGATCGCGTCGTCGAGGGATCCCGACGGGAGGCCGGCGATGACCTGCGCCCGTTCGGAGGGGCGCATGTCGTTGACGCTCAACAGGCGGCAGTCCAGATTGTCCTGGGACTGGTCGGCGCTGATCAGGGAGAGTTCGTTGCGGGCGTTCAAACACCCGAGGAGGTAGGGCTCCTGCAACGCGAAGCCGAGGAAGGAGCCCTGGACTCCGCGGAGGATCGAGACGGTGCCGTCGTGTTCGCTGACGTAGTAGTTGCTGCGCACGATCTCGCGCCCCACGGCCAGACCTGCGAGCACCACCAGAGCCAGCACAGCGGCCGCGATATACATGCGCCGGCGCGACTTAGGGCGGGGCGGTGGCTCCTCCGGTTGCGGCACAACGCGTTTGGCAGCTGCCCGTTTCGGGTTGAAGGCCGACGCCCGGCCGGCGGCCGTGTTGGGCGGTGCGCTCTGGTCGTCGTCTCCGGACACGGCGCCGGCGAGGATCGGCTGGGTCTGCCCGTAGTCGTAGGCGTTCACGTCGACGACGTCGGCCACCACGACCGTGACGTTGTCGGGGCCGCCGCCGCGCAGCGCCAATTCGATGAGCCGGTCCGCGCTTTCGGCGACGTCAGGAAGTTGCAGAGCCTCGGCGATGGTGTCGTGGCTGACGGGATCGGAGAGGCCGTCCGAGCACAGCAGGTAGCGGTCCCCGGCGCGGGCTTCGCGCATGATCAGCGTCGGCTCGACCTCGTGTCCGGTGAGCGCGCGCATGATCAGTGACCGCTGTGGATGGCTGTGCGCCTCCTCGGCGGTGATCCGTCCTTCGTCGACCAGGGTCTGGACGAACGTGTCGTCCTTGGTGATCTGGGTCAGCTCTCCGTCGCGCATCAGGTAGCCGCGCGAATCGCCGATGTGCACCATGCCAAGACGGTTGCCGGCGAACAGGATTGCCGTCAGCGTGGTGCCCATGCCCTCGAGTTCGGGGTCGGCGTCCACGTGCTCGGCGATCGCCGAGTTGCCTTCCCGGACTGCGGTGTCGAGCTTGCTCAGCAGATCGCCGCCCGGTTCGTCGTCGTCGAGGTGCGCGAGCGCGGCGATCACGAGCTGGGAGGCCACCTCCCCGGCCGCGTGCCCGCCCATGCCGTCGGCCAGCGCGAGCAACCGCGCACCGGCGTAGACGGAGTCCTCGTTGTTGGCGCGCACCAACCCCCGGTCGCTGCGCGCGGCGTATCGGAGTACGAGGGTCATCGTGCTCCTCGCGTGTGCGGCGTCACGGGCGCAGCTCGATCACCGTCTTGCCGATTCGCACCGGTGTGCCCATCGGAACTCGTACCGCCGTTGTCACCTTCGCCCTGTCGAGGTATGTGCCGTTGGTCGATCCTAGGTCCTCTACATACCATTCCGACCCTCGTGGCGAGAGCCTGGCGTGGCGAGTCGAGGCGTAGTCGTCGGTCAGCACGAGAGTGGAGTCATCCGCCCGGCCGATCAGGACCGGCTGGGTGCCCAGCGGAATCCGGGTACCCGCCAGCGCGCCTTCGACGACCACCAATTGGCGCGGCACGTTCCGGTGGGCCCGGTTGGGGAGCAGCGATCCGCGCAGCGCCAGCCCGCGACGCACCATCACCGCGCCGGTGGGCGCGTAGATGTCGGTGCGCAGGATACGCAGGACCGACCAGATGAACAGCCAGAGCAGGAGGAGGAAGCCGACACGGGTCAGCTGCAGTACCAGCCCCTGCATCTGACGTCCTCTCCGTCCCCGTCCTTACGGCACCGCCACCATACTTTGGCAGTCGACCGACGTGAGTGCCGCACGACCGCCGTGTCCGGACGGGCGACCCTCAGTGAACGCGGACGATGATCTCGGAGTGTCCGAGCCGGATGACGTCGCCGTCGGCCAGCTGCCACTCCTGGACCGGGGCGTTGTTCACCGTCGTGCCATTGGTGGAGTTGAGGTCCGACAATAGCGCGACCTGGCCGTCCCAGCGGATCTCCAGATGGCGTCGTGACACACCTGTGTCCGGCAGCCGGAACTGTGCGTCCTGACCGCGGCCGATCACGTTGGCGCCCTCCCGTAGCTGGTATGTGCGGCCGCTGCCGTCGTCGAGCTGCAGCGTGACCGACGCACCGGCCGACGGGTAGTCACCCTGGCCGTATCCGCCGCCCGCAGCGCCGTAACCGCCGGCCTGCCCGCCGCCGTAGCCCTGGTCGCCGTACCCCTGCTCGCCGTAGCCCTGGTCCGCGTAGCCGTGCTCGCCGTAGCGGCCGTAATCGGGCTGGCCGTAGTCCTGCCGGCCGTAGCCCTGCCCGCCGCCGTAGCCGCCCTGGTCGGGGTAGCCGCCGTGGTCCGGGTAGCCGCCCTGGTCGGGGTAGGACGGACGACCCTGGCCGCCGGGGGCGCCGTAGCCGCCGTCCTCATGGCGACCGGGTCCCCGGCCGTAGTCGTAGTCGTTGGCGGGCGGGCCGTAGCCGTGCTGGCCGCCCTGAGGCGGGCCGTAGCCGCCCGGGCCCTGGCGGTAGCCCTGGTCGGGGTAGCCGCCCTGAGGCGGCGGGCCGTAGCCGGCCGGGGGCCGCTGCTCGTGGGACGGCGGGGGATAGCCACCCTCGGGGTAGCCGCCCTGGTCGGGGTATCCGCCGCGCGGCAGGTATCCCTGATCGCCTCCGGCGCCGTAACCGCCCTGGTCGGCCGGGGGATAGCCACCCTGGTCGGCCGGCGGGTAGCCGCCGCGCTGGTCCTCGGAGCGGTTGTAGCGGTCGTCCTCGGGACGGTTGTAGTAGTCGTCTGCGGGCCGACCCTGTCCTGGGCCGCCGCGGTAGCTCGGATTGTCGGTCATCGGTGGTACTCCTGGTTCTGCGATGGACGAGAGTTCTCGAGGTGGTGGGGCGGGTTCGCCTGTGGTCGAGTCAGGATTGACCGCGCCACGCGCGCGAAACTGTCCGGTGTGCAGGGTGGGTGACTGCTCGAATCTGACGACCACATCACCATACGTTTGCCATCCCTGCTCATGGATGTATCCCTCCAAGTGCTTGGCGAACGTGGTCGAGGTGATGTCCGGGTCGGCACTCACCTTCCGATAGTCGGGCACACTGAGGGTAATGACGTACTCGTTCGGCGCCAAAATGCGTCCGCCGGGGATCTCCCTGGCACCCGTCTCCGCCTCGCGGCGAAGCAGGGCTTGGACTTCCTGCGGCATGATCGATCCCCCGAAAACCCGGGCGAAGGCGTTGCCGACCGAGTCCTCGAGCTTGCGCTCGAAGCGGTCGACCAGACCCATGTGCTGATCGCCTCCCTCGGTGGTGAGTGCGATTTCTGCTCGCACGGTGGTGCCGCCAGCGTGTCGGCTGGCAGCGATGCTTGACTGCATGGTAGTGGGCGCGCTGGGCCACATGGGACCAACAGAACTCTGAGAATCGCGTCTGTGCAGGTCACAGTTGTATGACGGGCCGTTTTGGAGTTCACCGGCCTCCGCGGCTACGGTTGGGGAGCGGGGTGGCCTGCGTGATAGGCTCCCTCGGTCGTTTGGGCGAGTGGCGGAATGGCAGACGCGCTGGCTTCAGGTGCCAGTGTCCTTCGGGACGTGGGGGTTCAAGTCCCCCTTCGCCCACCACGAGCGGTTCTGGTGAATCGCGTCGCAAAGGCCACGATCTCTTCGGAGTTCGTGGCCTTTGTGTTTGGTCAGCGCGGCGCCCCGGATCGAATTGCGGGTTGTCTCGACATCCGCCGCGTCAGACCGTGGACCTTGCCGCCTCTGGACCGAGACTGTGCTGTCCTAAGCTCTCGCTGTGGACGTCAACGGAACTAGCGCAATTGTCACCGGCGGAGCATCGGGTATCGGTGCCGCCACTGCCCGGCTACTGGCATCCAAAGGTGCCCGCGTCGTGGTGGCCGACCTGCAAGCAGAACGCGGACAGGAACTCGCGCACGAGATCGGCGGCGCATTCGTCAGTGTCGATGTCACCGACACCGCTCAGATCGAAGACGCGGTGAACACCGCAGTCGATCTCGGGCCGCTTCGTGTGCTGGTCAACTCCGCCGGAATCGGTTGGGCGCAAAGGACAATCGGCAAGGACGGGGAGTTCGCCTCGGCGCACAACCTCGACGCGTACAAGAAGGTGCTCGCGATCAACCTGGTCGGGACCTTCGACTGCATCCGGCTGGCGGCAACGGCGATGAGCCGGCTCGACCTCACCGACTCCGGGGAACGCGGCGCGATCGTCAACATGACCAGTGTGGCCGCGTTCGACGGCCAGATCGGCCAGGCCGCCTACTCCTCCTCGAAGGGCGGCGTCGTCGGATTGACCCTGCCGGTGGCCCGCGACCTCGCCGCTGTCGGGATCCGGGTGAACACCGTCGCCCCCGGCCTGGTCGACACGCCCATCTACGGCGAGGGCCCGGAATCGGAGGCGTTCAAGGCGAAGCTCGGTGAGTCGGTTCTCTACCCGCGCCGGCTCGGCAAACCGGAAGAGCTCGCATCGATGGTGATCGAACTGATCACCAACTCCTACATGAACGCCGAAGTGGTCCGCGTGGACGGCGGAATCCGGATGCCACCCAAATAGCCGGGGCGGCGGTCCGTCAGTCAGCTACGTTGGCCAATCGTGACGGTGTACGCCATTGCCCAGCTCAGATTCACGGACCGCGCCGCCTACGACCGGTACCAGGCCCGCTTCATGGAGGTGTTCGCCCGTCACGCGGGCACGCTGCTCGCGGCCGATGAGTCTCCGCAGGTTCTCGAAGGCGAGTCGGATCGGCAGAAGGTGGTGCTGATGTCGTTCCCCGACAATGCGTCGTTCCGTGCGTGGGCCGATTCCCCGGAATACCAGGAGATCTCGAAGGACCGGCGGGCAGGGGCGGATTCGCTGGTCATGTTGGTCCAGGGCCTCGGTTAGCGGCCGATGCGGTGACGGTCGCTGTGGCGGCGAGCAGCTGCCACGCGATGATCGCGTAGATCGCCGCGCGTTCGCAGAGTCCGCGCGGCAGGCCGGACCACAGCAGCAGCGCTCCGCCCACCAGACCGACGACGCCGAGGCCATAGCCAACCGCGTGGACGCCGCCGGCCCCCGCGGGCAGACCGGCCCGTCCCGCCGCGAGGACGGCGAGGTTGCCGCCGACTATCGCCGCCGCCGCACCCGCGGCGTGCACCAGTGCCGGGGCGCCGGCGCCGCCGCTGGGGACCAGGCCGACGGCCACGGAGCCCGCCCCGTAGACACACGCCGCCACGACGAACACCATGCGCCCGCGACGAGGCCGATCCGCGTGGACGGTCAGCGCACCGGCGACCACGAACGCCATTCCCTGCACCCGGAACGCCGCGTTCATCCACCACGCCAGCGGTGAGTCCGGCCGGCCCAGGTCGCTGATGTAGTCGTTCGCGACGCTGTAGCCCGCAAGTCGGGATGCCGCTGCCGCTTCCACCACGAAATAGCCGACGCCGGCGCCGATCCACAGCGCCGCAGCGATCAGCCGCAACGCAGACGGCGAGGGCACGCGCACGACTCAGCGCGCGACGGTGGGCTCGGCTGCCGGATCCGCCGACTCGCCGAACGTCATCCGGGAGAGCATCCGGTCGCGCAGTGTCAGGGTGTGCAGCAGCACCGCGCTCACGTGCGCGGCGATGACGGCCACCAGCAGGAACGCCAGGATCGAATGTGCCGGGCGCAGAACGGCATACAGGTCCGCATCGAACGGCGCGATGCGCGGTAGGTGCAGTCCACCCACGATCACCGGCGGCCGTCCGGCGGCCGACACCATCGCCCAGCCCACGAGGGGCTGGGCCAGCAGCAGCAGGTACATCGCCCGCTCGGAGATTCCGGCGATCCTGCCCTCGAGCCGGCCCACCGTGGCCGGCCAGGCGGGCGGTGTCGAGAGCCACCGGTTGATCAGGCGCACGACCGTGACGGCCAGGATGGTCACCCCGATCGTCATGTGCACTCCGACGAGCGTGCCGTAGGAGCCGAGCGCGGTGACCATCGCGAACCCGATGAGCAGACCGGCGAACACCAGCACCGCCGTGATCCAGTGCAGGACCCGGGAGCGCACCGGGAACCGCCCGCCGCTCATGGCGCGACCTCGTCGACCTGCACGGCCGACGGTGACTTCGGTTCCCCGGTGCGCAGCCGGTACGACGCGGCGTACACCGCGGACCGCGCGCCGAGGATCGGGTCGTCGGACGGCTCGATGCCGTCGGGCAGCGTCAGCGGATCGAAGTTCACATCCCGTGCGTTGCCCGGGGCCTCGGTCTCGACGGTGTCGAGCACGAGCGTGCCGGCGGTGACGACCCGGCGGTCGGCGGGCCACGGCAGCGTCGGATCGACGGGATCCTGATCGGTGCCGACGACCACCCGCAGGTCCCAGCTGAGAGGGCCGGCTTTGAGCTGCCGAACCAGCGCGTCGAACAGCACGTTGGGCCCGGTGCGGGCTGCCGGTCGCGCCTGCTGGCGCGGGACGAGGAACCAGCGCACCGGTGTCCTGGCGCCCGAGCCGTCGACGAAGTAGAAGGTGTTGAGACCGGCGAACGTACTGTCGGCGAAACCCGGTGTCGGCGGGTGCTGTTTGATCACCTTCGTGGCCGCCGCGCTCGCCGGGTACTTCGTAAGGAACGCCGCCATCGCGTCGGGGTCGGGCTTGCCCGTCGCCGGGTTCGGCGCCGAGGCCAGCAGTTGGTCGTAGAACGCCTCGGGGCTGTTGACGGGGAACACCGGCAGGTTGATCATCGCCGTCCGCCACTGCCGGCGGCCGGGAAAACCGAGGGCGACGCCGAATCCGCGGACCGCGCCGGGAGTATCGGCCACCGTGGGGTTGCCGCCGCCGAGCGAGAAGCGACCGATCACGGGCGAGTCGCCCGCGGCCAGTACGGTGGCGGTGGTCAATTCCGCTGCCGCGCCGGTGCTTTCGAAGCGCCCGGCGACCACGACGCCTTTGGCGTGGTTGCGGCGGAAGCCGGGATGGACGCCGGACAACGACTGGAACCGGTCGATGATCGCCTGGCGGGCGAAGCGGTCGCCGATCCAGTTGTTGGCGTATGCGACCGCGCCGAGGTCGACGGCGAGAAACGCGGTCACCGCACCGACGCCCGCGAGAAGGGCGCGTCTGCTGACCGGGGTGCCGCGCCAGGTGAAGGCGGGTTGATCCACGACGTCTTCGTAGCACAGCCGGCCGGAGTCGGCGCGCCGATCGGCGTCACCGCACGACCGTGACGACCCCCAGCGTCGGGTCCGCGGCGCTGATCGGGTTGCCCGCGTCGCGCAATGCCGTCAGCAGGCCGATCACGTCCGCGTCCAGCCGCTCGCCCGGCGTCACCAGCGGGATACCCGGTGGGTACGGCGTGATGGCCTCGGCCGCGACGCAGCCGGCCGCACCGGCGAGCTCGACGGTGTGCCGCGGAGCGAAGAACGCCTCCCGTGGCGTGAGCACCGGCGCCGGACGCGCCGCCAGCAGCTCGGTCGTCAGCGCAGGAGCCGCCGCCCGGTCCCGTCGCCCGAAGTGGGCAGATACCTCCGCGAAAGCTGTTGTCAGACGGTCGAAGTCGGCGTCGGTGTTGCCGATCGTGCTGATGCACAGCACGTGTCCGGTGCCCGCGAGTTCCGGCTGGACACCATGGATGCTGTTCAGCCGCGCCAGCACCTCACGGGCGTCGGCGGCCAGCCCGGCCGTGCCGACCAGCAGCTTCGTCTCGTCGAGTTCGCACAGACCCGTGCCCGGCCCGGCCAGATGACCCGGGCGCAGCACCGTCAGGCCCGGAATCCGGCTCAGCCGATCGGCGGCCCCGCGCGCCCGCCCCAGCGCTGCCTCGAGCATCGCGCGGCCGTCGAGCACCATCTGCCGTCGCGCGTCGTCGATCGACGCCATGATCCCGAAGTACGGGCTGGTGGTCTGCACCAGCTGCAGGGCCCGGCGCGCGGCCGCCTCGTCGAGCTGCGCGGTGTCGATGTGCAGCACCGCGGCCTGGCTCAGCCCGGACAGGATCTTGTGCACCGACTGCACGGTGGCCGCGGCGCCGGACTGCTCGGCAGCGCGCGGCAGGTCGGGGTGAAAGGCGAAGTGGGGCGAGTGCGCGCCGTCGACCAGCAGCCGCGCACCGTAGCGGCGGCACAACCCGGCCAGCGCCGCGATGTCCCCGGTCGTGCCGAAGTACGTCGGGTGCAGCACCCACAACGCCGCCGCACCCGTCGTCCGGAACGCCCGCTCGACGACGTCGGCGTCCAGACCGTGGGCGACACCGAAATCGCTGTCCCAGCGCGGCTCGAGCCACACGGGGCGGGCCCCCACCTGCACCAGCCCGGCCAGCACCGACTTGTGGGCGTTGCGGGCCACCAGCACCGGCTCGTCGGGCCGCAGCGCGGTCAGTGCCACGGCGATGTTGCCGCCCGTGGACCCCTGCACCATCACGAAGCTCTGCGGGACGCCCCAGGCGTCGGCGATCAGGCGTTCGGCCTCGAGGATCGGCCCTTCCGGGCAGTGCAGGGTGTCGGTGTCGGGCAGGTTGTTCAGGTCGACTGCGGCGAGGTGGTCCCGCAGCCACGGATCCATCGTGCGGCCACCCTTGTGGCCGGGGGAGTAGAACGGCGCCTGTTCGCGCCCGACGAACGCGCGCAGCGATTCGAGCAGCGGAGCACGGTGGTGGTCAAACCCCATAGACCCGTTGCGCATTCGTCACACCGATCATGTCGACGATGCGGATCGCGTCGGCCTCCGCGCACTCCCCGGTGCGCACCCACTCGCCGAGCACCAGGCCCATCGCGCGCCGCCACAGCACCGACCCGAGCACATGCAGCTCCGGCGGCCCGAACGCGTCCGACGAATACAGCTGCTTGGCGAACGGCGCGGTCTCCAGCGACTCGGCGACCAGGCCGGTCGACCGGGCGCCCAGGTAGTTGATCGCCAACCCGACGTCGAAGTTCACATGGTCGAAAGCCTGTGCCAGATAACCCGATTGGCGATGGAACGGGTAGCAGTGCAGCAGCAGCACCGGCACCGGCGGCATGGTCCGCAGCAGGGGCAGCAGCAGCAGCGGGTCGCACCGGTGCAGGTCCAGATCGCGGTCGCCGAAACCGACGTGGAATTGGATGGGCAGACCGTGCGCCGCGGCCTCGTGCACCCCGAACGCGATCAGCACCGGGTCGTCGATCCGCGGTGCGCCCGCCCGGGCGGCGAGTTCCCGCACGCGGGCGACGACGTCGGCCTCCTCGGGCCTGCTCCAGTCGATGTCGAAGCCGGTGCGGTAGGCCACGATCGTCTTGGTGCCGACCACCGCCGGGTCGTCGGCCGCGCGGGCCAGCGCCGCCCGCATCGCGGCCGGGAAGTCGTCCGCGGCGGTGCCGCCTTCGATCAGGTCCTCGGCGACGCGTTCCAGGCGCACGATCTCCGACGACTGGCCGCCGGCCAGTTCCGCGAGGCGCCCGTGCGGGGTGATCTGGTCGCCCTTGAACCCGGTGTCGACGATCCAGCGGGACACCCCCGCCGCGCGCAGCATCGTCGAGGCCAGCTCATCGGGGCCGATCTCGCACCGGCGCTTCCAGTACTGCTCGCCGTCGGCGAGTGCGGGCAGGCCGAGAAGCGGTGCGCACCAACGCCGGATCGACAGTCCCAGCGGGGAGTCGAACTGGGTCATCCACGACGGCACCGGGTCGTTCGACCCCTCGTTGATCGAGAACTCGAACGCGGCCCGGTCGATCACCTGGTTGAAGGTGCCGTGCACGTGATGATCGATCAGGGCCACGCTGCGCAGGTGCTCGGCGAGGCCCTCCGGGACCCGGTCGTTCACCCCGGCGAAGACGTCCTGCAGTTCACCACCCGGCATACTTCGCGACCTCCTCGGCGTCGACCCTGCCCGCAGCTGCGTCGCCGATCGCCGCGCCGAGGATCTCGGCCGCCTGCGCGGCCTGCGCCTCGGTGAGCACCAGCGGCGGGGTGATCTCGAGGACATTGCCCCCGACGTAGTACACGACCGCACCCAGCTCCCACGCACGGTAGACCACGGCGGCGGCCAGCCGGGGATCGCGGTCGCCGGTCTCGGGGTCCACGAGCTCCAGGCCGATGGCCAGCCCGCGCCCCCGCACGTCGCCGATGCGGTCGCCGCCGGTCGAGCCGGTCAGCTCACGCAATGAATCAGCAAGCAGCGCACCGACTTTCGCGGTGTTCTCGACGAGACCCTCCGACACGATGGTCTTCAGGACGGCGCGCCCGGCGGCCGTGCACACCGGGTTGCCCGCGGTGGTCAGCAGCGCCGCAGCAGGAGGATTGTCCAGGATCGCCGCGGGCCCCACCGCCGCCGACAGCGGCAGCCCGCCGCCGATGACCTTGCCGAACGTCACGATGTCGGGCACGACGCCGTCGTGCTCGAACGCGTGCAGCGTGCCCGGCCGGCCCAGCCCCATCTTGACCTCGTCGCAGATCATCGGGACGCCGTGCCGCCGGCACAACTCCTGCAGCCGGGCGAGGAAACCGTCCGGCGGCACCACCAGACCGCCGTCGGACAGGATCGGTTCCACGATCAGGCAGGCCGCCCGACCGTCCGCCAGCTGCCGGTCGGCCAGCTCCAGGCACACGGCGACGTCGGCCTCGACACCGTCGGGCCCCGGCCGGAACGGGTTGGGGTAGGGCAGGAAGACCGAGTCCGGATCGGCCGGCGCGCCGGCATCCACGTGCACGCCGGACACTCCCATCGCCACTCCGACACCGCCGTGGTAGCTGTGCTCGAACGCCACCACGGTGCGCCGCCCGGTGGCGTGGCGGCAGGCGCGCAACGCGACGTCGTTGGCGTCGGAGCCCGCATGCCCGAGGTAGACGCGGCGCTCGCCCTCGCCGGGGACCAGGGCGAGCAGGTCCTCGGCCAGCCCGACGGAATCGGGGTGCACGGCCGACAATCCACCGGAGCCCGGGGCGTCGCGCACGGCCCGGCAGACGGCCTCGACCACGGCCGGGTGCCCGTGACCCAGACCGGAGGCGGTCCACGTGGCGGACAGGTCGAGCAGCTCGCGCCCGTCGGGGGTGGTCAGGATGCAGCCGTGGCCGGACTGCACCTCCAGCGGGAAGAACCGGAGTTTCTCGATTCCGGCGATGACCGCGTCGTCGCGGGCGTAGAGCGTGCTCATGCCGGTTGTGCCGGGTGAGCCGAATCCTGGGCCCGCGGCGCCATCTCGAGTTCGACGGCCAGCGATTCGCCGACGCGCTTGGCGATGCCGGAGGCGGCCAGGGCGATCACCAGCCCGAGTGCGCACCAGTACAGGCCGAGCAGCGGTGCGGCGACCCAGCTGTCGGCGTCTTTGACGTTGAACCACAGCACCGTGACGATGACGACCGCGCCGAGCAGCGGCAGGACGAGGCCGGCGATCTTGCCTGCGCCGCCGTGGACGGAGACGAATTTCGGTGCGCCGACGAAGTAGGCCGCGGCGATCTCGACGAGCAGATAGCAGACCATCAGGCAGACCGAACCGGCGACGGCGAACAGGAAGTAGGTGTTGATGGCGTCGTTGCCGGTGCCCATGTCCGGCCACCCGGACAGGCCGCAGATCAGGTCGACCACCAGTGCCACGATCACGACCAGCCAGGTGGCGCGACGCGGGCCGCCGGTCTGGGGGTGGATGTGTGCCAAGGCTTTCGGGCCGAATCCGTCCCGGCCGAACGCGTAGAGCATGCGGCCCGACGTCGCGGACGTCGCGAGGTGGCAGCCGAACGCCGACACGATGGCGGTGAAGATGATGACCAGCGAGAACCACTGTCCGATGTAGGAGCCACCCAGGTCACCGAGCGTGTTACCGGAATTCTGGAAAGCCGCGAGTCCCGCTGCGTCGGTGCCGAATCCGACGACCTGGGCGAACATCACGACGACGAAGAGCACGCCGGTGAGGATCAGCGTGCCGCCCAGCGCGCGCGGAATGTTGCGTCGCGGGTCGTCGGTCTCCTCGCCCATCGAGGCGCACGCCTCGAAGCCGGCCCAGGACAGGAACGCCGCCACGACCCCGGCCAGCACCGCGGAGGGGGAGACGCCACCGGAGAAGGAGAACACCGAGAAATCGACGCCCGTGGTCGGCGCGCCGCCCTGGGCGAAGATCGCGACGACGAGCACGATCATCGCGAGGATGCCGAGTCCCTCGATGGCCAGCAGGATCTTGGCCAGCAACTGGATGTCGCGCCCCGACAGCAGGAACGAGATGACGGCACCCACCACGACGATGAGCAGCCACGGCACCTGGTAGGGGTTGTCGTTGCCGGGTTGCAGCGCGGCGATGAACGAGTTCACGAAGGCCGCCGTCAGCGCCAGCGTGCCGATGGAGAAGCCCCAGTAGGCGCCGAGCATGGCGAAGCCGGAGAAGAATCCGGTGCGCGGCCCGATCGTGCCGCCCACCAGACCGTAGGCCGACCCGGCGTGGTTGAGGTGGCGGGTGAGCCGGACGAAGCTGTACCCGACCAAAGACACGCCGACCAGGCCGATGAGGAACACCAGCGGGATCGACTTGCCCACGGTGCCGATGAGGCCCTGCCCGTTGCCCGACATGGCCAGGGTGGGCCCGACGAGTGCGACGGACAGGGCGAGCGCGACCCAGAACGGCAGCCGGCGGTGGGGGATCTGGTCGACGTCGTCGGCCGTCTCCGGGGTACGTGAGGTCATCGTGGTGAACCTTTCCGGTGGTGGGATCAGCAGGTCCAGGCGAGTCGCAGGGCGTCGCACGCCTGTGCAGCGGGGAGATCGCCGAAGGTCTTGCACTCGTAACGGCGCACGGCCACAAGGGCTTCGACGATGTCGGGGGTCAGGATCTCGGCCGCGACGGCCGACGTCTCCATGGCGTCGAGGGCGTCGCGCTGCCCGGTCGGCAGCGGCCGGAAGGTGGTGCCGGACTGCGCCGGGTTCTCCGGGACCTCGTCGGGCAGGACGAGGCCGTCGCGGATACCGCGCAGCGCACTGCGCAGGAACGCCGCGGCCGCCAGGTAGGGGTTGGCGCTGGGGTCGATGAGCTTGCACTCGATGTTGGCGCCGTGCGGGGTGCCGGGGGTGGCGGCGACGAATCGGATAGCGGCCTCCCGGTTCTCCAGGCCCCAGCACGCGGTGGCCCCCGCCCAGTTGCCGGGTTTGAGGCGCAGCGCCGATACCGCCGAGCCGGCGTAGAGACCGATGAGGTCGGGCAGGGTGTCGAGGACACCGGCGATGGCGTTCGCCCCGCCGGGACGCAGGCCGTGGGGGCCCTCTCCGCCGGAGAGCAGCGGTCCGTCGGCGTCGGCCAGCGACAGGTGCAGGTGCGCGCCGTTGCCCGCGGCGCCCTCGAACGGCACCGGCGAGAACGAGATTCGCAGACCGTGCCGGGCGGCGGCGCGGCTGCAGACGATGCGCGCCAGGATGACGGCATCGGCGGCGGCGACCGGGGTGTCCGGCGCCAGCGACACCTCGAGCTGGTCGTGCCCGTACTCGGTGTGCAGCTGGTCGATGCGCAGACCGGCCCGCTCGGCCGTGGTGGCGAGGTCGACCAGGAACGCCGAGCGGTCGAGGGAGGTGCGGATGCCGTAGGGGGACCACGGTTCGGCGGTGGCCGGCCCGGCGTCGGCGGCGAGCATGGTGCACTCGAGTTCCGCGCCGACGAGGACGTCGAGTCCGCGAGCGGCGGCTTCCTGCTCGGCGGTCGCGAGCAGCGTGCGGGTGCACAGCGGTGCGGGCCGCCCCTGCTGGTCGTGCAGACTCCCCGGTGCCCACGCCACCCCGTCCTCCACGACGTGCAGCTCGGCGGGATCGATGCGGATCCGCAGGTCGCCGACGACACCGATGGTGGGAGTGAAGGCGATGCCGCTGTCGACGCAGAAGACGCTCCAGGACGGCGACACCCCCATGCCGGAGCGCTGGAAGGCCGGCAGACGGGCGGCGGGAACGTATTTGGCGCGGGTCACGCCGGCGAGGTCGGTCACCGATCCTGCGATGACGGCGACGCCCTCGTCGCGCAGGCGGCCGGCTGCGGCCTCGGCGTCCACCTCATCTCGGCGATTGCCTGGGGGCACCGGGACTCCTCTGATGTCGATAGGTGAGTGGGTGTCAGAGGGGACGCTATGTCATGAATGTTTCAGCGTCTTTAATTCGACGCGTTTATGATCGATTCATTAGATTGGCCGACGGAAACGATTCGGGGGATGCGGATGTGCCGACTGCTGGGGGTCGTGTCGGCCGAACCGATCTCGCCGGCCGATGCCGTCGGCGACGCCGTGCTGGCCGACTTCCTGGCGCTGACGAAGATCCACGGTGACGGGTGGGGGGTCGCCTCGGTGGCCGCGGCCGACGAGCCGCCCCGTATCGAGGTGTCGGCCGGCAACGCGATCGAGGACGCACGCTTCGGCACCGCGGTCAAGGAACCCGCGCCCGCTTCCATCGTGCACCTGCGGTGGGCGACCAACGGCCTGGCGGTGCAGCCGCAGAACTCCCATCCGTTTCTCGCCGACGGGGTGGCGATGGCCCACAACGGGTCGATCAAGCCCATGGCGATGCTCGACACCCTCCTCGAACCCGACATCGCCGCGACCGTGCACGGGACGACCGACAGCGAGCGGTACTTCGCGCTGATTCGCCAATACCGGCGCAGCACAACCACTCTCGTCGAGGCGGTGCGGGGCGCGGTCGCGCAGTTGCGGGAGATCTATCCGGATGCGAGCCTCAACGCGCTCGTCCTGGGCGAGGGACAGTTGGTCGCCGTGCACGCCCACGCGCGCAGTGTGCTGCTCGACGAGGACATCGAGGAGATCAGCGCCACCGATCTGCCGGCCGAGCACCTCGAGGACTACTTCTCGCTGCGCATCGCGCGGCCGGACGACTCGACGCTCGTCATCGGATCGACCGGATTCGGCGATCTGGACTGGAGCCCGCTGCCGCCCGAGAGTGTGGCGGCGGTGTCGCTGGACGACCTGGCGATGACAGTCATCCCGCTCATGGGAGATTGAACCCGTGACTGCGAGCGTGGCGGCCCGGGCCAACGCCGCACTGGCCGCGCTCAGCCGCGCCGAGCGCCGGGTGGCACGCGCCCTGCTGGCCGACTACCCGAGCGCGGGACTGGCCAGCGCGGCACGGCTCGCCGAACGCGCCGAGGTGAGCCCACCGACCGTGCTGCGGTTCGCGCAGTCACTGGGCTTCGACGGGTTCACCGATCTGCAGGTGGCGTTGCGTGCCGAGCTGACGGCGCAGTCGAGCGGGCCGCTGACCCGGTTGCCCGACGCCCCGCCGGCGGGCGGTCAGCTCGACCGTCTGCTGCAGCAGGCCCGCGCCCAGAACGACCGGGCCGTCGAGACACTGGCGCAGCTGCCCGCACCGATGCTGGAGGCGGCGGTGACGCTGATGGCCGACGCGTCACGCCCGCTGCACCTGCACGGCGGCCGCTTCTCACATCTGCTGGCCGTCTACCTCGCGGCCCATCTCGAACAGCTGCGCCCCGGCGTCCGCCTGCTGTCGGAACCGGCGGGCCGTGACCTCGGCACGATGATGGACCTGACCAAGCGAGATGTCGTGCTGCTGTTCGACTTTCACCGCTATCACCGCAGCGCCGCCGAGCTCGCGGCCGACGTGCACCGCGCCGGTGCGACGGTGCTGCTGATCACCGACGACCTGGCCTGCCCGGTGGCTCCGGACGCCGAGGTCGTGTTGGCCGCCTCGAGCACCGTCGGCACGGTCTACCAGAGCATGGCTGCCGGATTCCTGCTGACCGAGCTGCTGATCCCCTTGGTGATGGACGCCATCGGAGAACCCGCGCGCACGCGGATGGCGCTGTGGGAGGAACGCCGCCGCGGCGAGGTCCTGCCCTAGCGGGGCGCCCAGCCACCGGCCCCGCGCACAGCGGTGGAAAGTATTGCGCCCGTGCGGGTATGGCTGCCGGATCCGTCGAAACCCCACCCTTGAAATGTCCGGATCGCCGTGGTATCAGATGTAGGTATCGGCAGACATGGATCATCTCGCGGTGAGGTGGGAGTGATGTTGATCGGCAGGGATTCGCGGCAGCGCTCACCTCCGGTGCGCGCAGCCCCGATCGGCCCAGCGGTGACAAGGAGGTGACGAGCGAAGATCACGGTCTGAAGATCATGGAGTACCGGCTGAGACCGTCGTGCCGTCCACGAACATTGCTACGTCTCGAAGGCGCCTGAGGTTCTGACCAGCGGGCGCACCGCCACTTGTGGCCGTCTACGTAGTCCGCACGAACGTCGAAGCCCACGGCGGGCCGCGCCACCGCAACCCGGTGCGGCCCGCCACTTTTCGCCGTCGGCCGCCCGGCGGTTCGAGGGCCCGGTCAGGGCCAGATGCCGTGGTGGTGACATCGGTTGCCGCCGTTGTGTTTCGCGTCGTACATGGCCTTGTCGGCAGCGGCGAACAGGTCATCCACGACATCGTCATGTGCGTGGGGCGTCAGCGATTCCACCGCGGTGAAGGAGGTTCCCACGCTGCCGGTGACCGGTATGGGCAGTTGCGCGATGGCCGCGCAGATGTCTTCGAAGCGCAGCACGGCGTCGTGAGAGGGCGCCAGGTCGGCGAGGAGGAATTCCTCTCCGCCGCTGCGTGCGATGAGTGTCGTGGGTGTGGCGATGCCTCGCAGCGCGTCCGCGACCGCCGTGAGCGCCTTGTCGCCCACCGCGTGACCGTGGGTGTCGTTGACCGACTTGAAGTTGTCCAGGTCGAGAAGCGCGGCGAGCAGATATCCGCCGTCCCCCTGGTGACGGGACAGCAGGACGCCGATCTGCCTGCGGAATGCCCGCCGGTTCAGCAGTCCGGTCAACGGGTCGAGATCGGCGGCGGCCAGATCTCCCTTGAGGGTGCGCACCAGGCTGTGGATGGCCAATGCCACCGCGATGCTGGGCTGCAGCACCAGGAAGAGGTCGACGAGCGCGAGCGCGGAGCGGCCCTCGGCGGCGAGCTCGGCGGCCTGAGCGACCGCCACGGCGGTGACCACGACGAAGAGGGCCAGCAGCGTCCGAGCAGAGTGGAAGAAGGCCGCGTAGCCCACGATGGTGGTGAACGCGATGCAGCCCAGCAGCGCAGCCAGCGGATCCGGGTACGCCAGGCATGCCAGGGTGATCGATACGGTGGTGGCCGCGGTGAACGCGAGCGACAGGGTGTGGGAAGGCCATCGCCACAGCCACAGCGCTGACCCGAAGACACCTCCGACGACGGCGAGCCACATCATCGTGCGTCCGGCGGGACTCTGCGGGCCGCCCGCCCCGAACAGCAGGACCAGCACCCCGATCGCCATCGTCAGCGCCGTCGCAGCCAGGAAGACCCGCGTTCTCAGCGTCACACCGCGCGCCGCCAGGAAGCCGCTGACCCACTCGTAATGGTCAGCGAATGTGTGGAGCCGCTGCATTCGTCACCATCTCATTCCCCCGCGAAAGACCTTCGGTGCTATGCAACAGTGTGCCGGCGGACTTCGGGAGCGAAATCGCGATGACGGACTTTCCGGTGTGCATTTCTGTGAGCACAATAAATTGGCCAGGCGTTCGCGGAATATTGTCGGCGGTGGCGATAAGCCGGGAAGCCGCCCGCGAATATGGTCGAACAACCGCCACAGAAAGTTGTCCGTGATGTCGAAAGACAGCGAACAGAAAATCTGCCCGTGGTGCGGGCGGCCGTTCTCGAACAGAAAGAAATGGCGCAATCGGGGAGCCTGGGAGCGGGTGATCTACTGCAGCCGCCGGTGTCGCGACTCAGTCAGGTAAACCCTCGATGCAGCAAATTCACTGACGCAAATGTTCAGGCGGTGCGGGCACTCTGCGGCCCGCGCGATCCGAGGGAAGAATCGGTCGATGATCAGTCGATGGTCTAGGAAAGAAGCGTGACTACCACAACGATTCCCGGAGGGGTGGTGCACGAGCTGCCCACCGACCTCCGCGCGGCGCTGACCGAGAACGCCACTGCGCTGGCCGCGTGGCAGGACATCACGCCGTTGGCGCGCAACGAGTTCATCTGCTGGGTCACCGACGCCAAACAGGCCACGACGCGGGAGCGGCGCATCCGGCGCACGTGCGAGGAGCTCGAGGAAGGTCAGCGACGGCCGTGCTGCTGGCCCGGCTGCAAGCACCGCGAACGCACCGGTAAGCCTTAGCGGCTCCGCCGGGACTCTCGTCTGTTGGCCTTCTGGATCTCGTCGACGAGTTCGTCCTTGGTCATCTTCGAGCGTCCCGGGATGTCCAGTCGCCTGGCCACTTCGGTGAGGTGCTTCTTGCTCGCGTTGGCGTTCACACCCTCAGCGGTCTCGCCCTTGGCGTTCGGGCCGCCGCTTTCGGCGCGCTGGTCGGACGGGCCCTTCTTGCCCTTCTTCTCCCAGTGGTCGCCGACCTTCTCGTAGCTGTGTTTGAGGGCGCTGTAGGCGACGCGGTGCGCCCGCTCGCCTTCCCCGTATTCCTCGGCGGCCGAATCGTGGGCTTTCGCGAAGGTCCGCTTCGCCTTGTCGTCCGAGCGCTGCAGCGTGCTCGGCAGTTCGCTGTCCTTGGCTTTGCCGGACTTGGTGGTCTTCGGCATCGGGATCGTCCTTTCTCGTGTATGACTCATTCACTCCGGAGACGAGAGGTGCACCACCTTCATCGCGGTCATCTCGTCGAGCAGTTCCGGGCCGTACCCGAAACCGCTGCCGCTGGCCCGCCGCGGTTCGGCCGAACCACCGGGAGCGCCGCCGAACACGGCGTTGATCTTCACCGTTCCTACCGGCAGGGCCCGCCACGCGTGCTGAGCGTGCGCCATGTCGGCGGTCAGCACCGTGGCGGCCAGCCCGAACCTGTCGTCGGCGGCCTCGGCCAGGGCGGTCTGGAAGTCGGGCACCACTCGCACCGGCGCGACCGGTCCGAACGTCTCGTCGCTGAACACGAGCATGTCGGGGGTGCAGCCGGTCAGCACGGTCGGCGGGTAGTAGGTGCCCGGCCCGGGCCGCGGCTCACCGCCGGCGAGCACCTGCGCACCGCCCCGCACCGCGTCGGCGACGTGGCTGTGCACGTGCTCGCGGTGCCGCTCGTCGACCAGCGGGCCGATCCGGTCCTCCCAGCGCCGGGCTTCGTCGACGAGCGCGTGGACGAACCCGCCTGCCATCGACTCGACGACGTAGATGCGTTCCACCGCGACGCAGATCTGACCCGCGTTGGCGAATGCCCCCTGCGCCGCCTGCTCGGCGGACCAGCCGGGGGCGACGCCGTCGTCGACGATCAGCGCGTCGTTGCCGCCGTTCTCGAGCAGCGCTTTGGCCCCGCGCTCGGCGCACGCCCGCGCGATCGCCCGGCCGGTGTCGCTGCTGCCCACGTGGGCGACCACGTCGACCTGCTCGGCCTCGGCGAGCCGGGCGCCGACCGTCCCGTCGCCGTCGACGATCTCGAGCACGCCGGCGGGCAGGCACGCCGCCACCAGTTCGGCGAACCGCCGGCCGGTGCCGGGGCAGCGCTCGCTGGGCTTGTGCACGACGGTGTTGCCGGTGACCACAGCGGCCCCGATCAGACCGGCGGCCACGGCGACCGGATCGTTCCACGGCGTCAGCACCGCGACGACACCGCGCGGCTCGGGGACCATCAGGTCGGTGGCCGACCAGCCGCCCAGCAGGCTGCGGCCGCGGTGCACCGGACCCAGCTCGGCGTACTGGCGCAGTGTGCCGATCCCCGCCTGCACACCGCCCAGGGCGTCGTCGCGCGGCTTGCCGGTCTCGCGCTCGTCGCTCTCGGCCAGTTCGGCGGCGGCCGCGGCGACGGCGTCGGCAGCCGCCGACACGGCGGCGGCCCGATCGGCGGCCGGAGTGCGCGCCCACGCCGGGAACGCGCCCCGGGCCCGGGCGACGGCGTCGTCACACTCCGTCTCACTCGCGACGGGCACGTGCGCGACGGTGTCCCCGGTGCGCGGATCCAGAACAGTGATCTCCATGGTGTGCACGTTCGCGTAGTACCCCGGTGGGGACGAACGACACCCGCGATTGCCTCGGTATCGACCGGGTACAGCCGTGGCTCAGGCGAAGGAGCCGGTTCAGCGCAGCGCCGCGCGCCCCCGGATCCGGCCGAGGCCGATCAGTGCCAGCAGCGTGACGGCCAGCAGCACGGTGGTGCCGGCCGCGGCCTGGAACACCCGGCCACGGTCGGTCAGCCCGAAGATCGTCACCGGCAACGTCTTCCACGTCGCGGGATAGACCATCACGGTGGCCCCGAGCTCACCCATCGACAGCGCCACCGCCAGACCAGCCGCCGCGCCCAGCGCGGGCAGCAGCAGCGGCAGCGTGATCCGGACGAGCACACGTCCCGGACCGGCGCCGAGCGACTCCGCGGCCTGCCGGTACGCGGGATCGAGACGGTCCAGGGCCGCCGAGACCGCGCTGAACGCGAACGCCAACACCAGAACGGTGTGGGCGAGGATGACGATCCAGCGAGTTCCGCCCAGCAGCAACGGTTTCGAGTTGAACGCGATCAGCAGACCCAACCCGATCGCCACCGACGGCACCGCGATCGGCAGGTGGAACACCGCGTCGGTGAGGCGCCGCAACCAGGTCGGCGCCTCGCGCGCCGCCAGCGCGGCCCAGGTGCCGGCCACCAGCGACACCCCGCCGGCGAGGAACGCCGTCTGCAAGCTCACCGACAGGCTGGCCAGGTCCTCGCCCGACAGCGCGGCCCCGAACCGTGCCAGGCCCAGGTCGGACGGAAGCGGTCCCGTCCACGAGCCGGCCAGCCCGGCGAGCACGACGGTGCCGAGCGGCAGCACGAAGACAGCCGCGACGACGACTGCGAACACCGTCAGCACCACGGCCCTACTGCGCGGGCTCCACAGCAACACGGCTCAACCCCTCTCGGCGGTCAACCGGGCGAACACCACCCGGTAGAGCCAGTAGAGCGCCAGCGACAGCAGCACCTGCACCGTGGCGATCACAGCCGCACCCGGCAGGTCGAACGTCACGATGCCGCGGGTGTAAATGAGCACGGGCAGTGTGATGACTCCCTTGGCGCCGGTGAACAGCACGATGCCGAACTCGTTGAGCGTCAACAACAGAACCAGGCTTCCCCCGCCGGCCAGCGCGGGCCAGGCGTCGGGGAGCACGACCCTGCGCAGCACCATCGAGGGCGAGGCGCCGAGGCTGGCCGCGACGTCGAGCTGCGCGGTCGGGATCAGGGCGAAAGCCGCCAGCAGCGGCCGCACGACGAACGGGGTGAAGAACGTGATCTCGGCGGCGATGACACCCGCTGGGGTGTAGAGGAAGTTCAGCAGCGGCGAGGAGGCCCCGGTGACGGCCGAGATGGCCGCGTTGACGGCACCGGCGCTGCCGTAGAGGAACGTGAAGGCCAGCGTGACGAGGAACGACGGCAGCGCCAGCACCGTGTCGATGAGCCGGCCCACCACCGACGACCCGGGGAACGGGACGAACGCGAGCACGATCGCCAGGAACGAGCCGAGGATCAGGCACCCCAGTGTGGAGGTGGCCGCGATCGCCACAGTGCGCCACAACGCGTCCCGGAACACCTGCGAGCCGATGACCGCACCCCACGAACCGCCGGCCGATGATTCGGCGAACACGCGCAGCAGTGGGTAGAGCACCACCAGCAGGACCAGTATCAGCGGCGGCAGCACCCACAACCACGTGGTGGCCCTCGACGGTGCCGCGGCGCGGGGCGTGTCGGTGTCGGGCGGTTCCAGCAGCGCTGTCATGTCGCGGGCACCAGGACCCCGGCCGGCTCCGGCAGCCGCAGACCGACCGGGCTGCCGATCTCGAACGGTGTGTGCCCGGGGACGTCGACGTCGACCAGAACGTCGGGCACGGAGTCGACCGTCACCACCAGTCGCGTCACCGATCCGCGCCACACCGCAGCGTTCACTTTGGCCTGCAGGGCATTTCGCTCCCGCGTCGACACCACCTGGACCGCGTGCGGGCGTACGCAGAGCAGCGCCGCCGACCCGGGCGCCCAGTCGGCGTGCCCGAAGCCGGGCTGCGGGGCCTCGGCGGTGACCGTGCGGGTCCCGACGTCGACGAGCGCGGAGTTGCCGATCACGCGGCCCACGACGCACGGCAGCAGGTTCGCCCCGCCGAGGAACGCGGCGGTGAAGCTGGTGGGCGGCCGCTTCCACAGATTCTCCGCGGTGTCGACGTCCATCAGTCGCGCGTCGTTCATGATGGCGATGCGATCGGCCAGAGCCAGCGCCTCGGCCTGGTCGTGGGTGACGAACAGCATGGCCGTGTCGGGCAGCGCCTCCTTGAGCCGCTGCAGTTCGGCCAGCATCGACTGCCGCAGCTGCGCATCGAGGGCGGCCAGCGGTTCGTCGAGCAACAGCACCGCCGGACGGATCGCGAGCGCGCGGGCGATCGCGACGCGCTGCTGCTGTCCCCCGGAGAGTTCGCGGGGGAGCCGCTTCTGGTAGTCGGCCATGCCGACCATGTCGAGCGCCTCGGCCACCCGCGGGGTGATGTCGCGCCGCGCGATCTTCTGTGCGCGCAGCCCGAAGGCCACGTTGTCGGCGACGGACATGTGCGGGAAGAGCGCGTAGGACTGCAGGACGACACCGATGCCGCGCCGGGCCGGCGGCAGACTCGTGACGTCGCGACCGGCGAGTCGGACCGTGCCCGAGGTGGGCCGCACGAAACCGGCGAGCGCGTTGAGCGCCGTCGACTTGCCGGAGCCGCTGGGCCCGAGCAGCGCCACGGTCTCACCGGCCGCGACCCGCAGCGAGAAGTCGATCAGCGCCCGGCTCGCCTTCCTGCCGCGGCCGTAGGACACCCCGACGCGATCGAAAACGATTGCCGGCGAGCTGGACTCGACCGGCCGCGGTCGGGACCGCCGACCGGCCGTCCTGACGCGCGCCTGCGCCATGTCAGCTACCGGTGGCCTGGTTGTAGGCGGCGACGTCGGCGTCGAGATCGGCGAGGACCGCGTTCCAGTCCGGCACCCAGACGTCGACGCCATCGAGCACGCCGGCGGGCGTGTCGGGTTGCCCGGTGCCGGAGTGTTTCAGCGAGTCGAGCACCGGCATCCCGAGCGCGTCCGGCGACACCGTCTTCTGGGTCTCCTCCGAGATCAGGAATGCCAGCAGCTTCTTGGCGTCCTCGGCGTGCGGTGCGCCCGCGGTCACCCCGGCGACGTACGGCAGCGACACGGTGGTGCGCTTCCCGTCGGCGGCGGGGATGAAGATCGTGAACGTCGACCCGTCGTCCTTCTTCGAGGCCAGGTTCATCTGCACGTCGCCGTTGGCCACCAGCAGTTCGCCGTTGCTGACCTTGGGCTGCAGCTTGCCGGTCGAGGAGGACGGCCCGACGTTGTTGGCCTGCAACGCTTTCAGATAGTCCAGGGCACCCGGCTTGCCGCGCAGGTGCTGCAGCAGCACCAGCACCGCGGTGCCGTCGCCGGCCTGGCCGGGCGTCGAGTACTGCAACTTGCCCTTGAACTCGGGCTTGAGCAGGTCGTCCCAGGTGGCCGGCGGGGGGTTGGCGCCCGGGTTGGCGATGAAGCTCAACGCGTTGTCGACGATCGGGACGAACTGGCCCTCCGGTCCGACCTGGTCGGCGGCGATGCCCGTGGTGTCGGCGCCCGACGGCTGCAGCAGTTTCGACTGGGCGGCCTTCTGGATGAACGGCGGCAACGTCACCAGCAGGTCCGCCTGCGGGTTGGACTGTTCCTTCTCGACCCGCGAGACGACCTCGCCGGACCCGGCCTCCACGAGGTTCACGTTCACGCCGGTCTGCTCGGTGAACTTCTTGAAGGTGCCCTGATACCAGCCCGCCAGCCCGTCGGCGCTGTACACCGTCAGCGTCGTGCCGCCGCCCGACCCCGAGGTCCCGGTTCCGCCGCAGGCGCTCGACAGCGTGGCAGCGGCGGCCACGGTCAGTGCCGCGAGTGTGGTGCGTAGTTTCATCGGTCAGCCTTTCACGAGCAGGTCGGCGAAGTCGGTCACGGAGGTCACGACGTGGGTGGCGCCCGCCGCCACGAGCTGGCGTTCGTCGTGGGCGCCGGTGAGAGTGCCTGCGGCGATGGAACATCCGGCGCGCAGCGCGCTGTCGATGTCGCTGGCGGTGTCACCGAGGGCGGCGACGCTCTGCACGCGGTCGGCCCCGGTGCGCATCAGGGCCGTGAGGATCAGGTCGGGGTAGGGCCGGCCCCGCACGCCGTCGCCGGGGGCGAGCACCACATCGGCGATGTCGTCCCAGCCGAGGGCGGCGATGAGCTTGCCCTGCGTCTCGGCGGAGAACCCGGTGGTGAGTGCGACCTTGATGCCCGCCTCGCGCAACCGCGCCAGCGCCTCCGCCGCACCGGGAATCGGCTCGGCCCGGCCGGCGGTGATCACGTCCGCGTAGGCGCGTTCGAAGGCGGCGTTCGCGCGTTGGGCGCTCTGCTCGTCGCCGAAAAGCGCACGGAACACCGTGATCTTGGACTGCCCCATCGTGTCGAGCACGTACTGGCGGGCGTGCTCGCGCTCGGGACCGCCGTCGGGCAGCCCGCCGGCATCGGCGGCCGCCTCGAACGCCGCGAGGACGAGGCCGTCGTCGGCGACGGTGGTGCCCGCCATGTCGATGACCGCCAGCTGAATTCCGTTGTCTGTCATGCCTTTAGAGTCCGATCTCGTTCGCCGTCTGTTCCCCGATCGCCGGCCCGAGCGTCATCCCGCGCCCACCCGGCCCCGTGACCACCCACACGCCCGGTCCAACTTCCCGCCGATACACCAGCCGGCCGGGGTCGACGCACTGGCTGTACACCCCGGCCCAGCGCTGTCGCACCGGCGGCAGCGGCCGTCCGAGCAGTTCCTCGACGACGCCGGCGAGATAGCTGTACGGCGCCTCGGTGACGTCGAAACCGAACGGCTCGGCGTACTCGTGGGTGTCGCCGATCGTCAGGCCGCCGTGCAGGCGCTGCACGCACAGCAGCTGCATGCGGTGCTCGTGGGCGACGGGATCCTGGTTCTCGTTGCGCTGCAACGCATCCAGAGCGTCACCGGCGTAGGCGGGATAGTAGCGGAAGCTGTCGCCGTCGGCGATCGCGGTGGTCAGCGGTTCGTCGAGGGGTTCGGTCTGCATCATCTGGAGCCGCACCTTGCGCACCGGCAGTTCCCCGGCGAGTTCGCGGACCAGGCCGCCGTGGGCGGCGCCGGCGCAGACGATCACGGCGTCGGCATCGTGGACCGCGCCGCGATCGTCGATGACCCGGGTGCTGCTGACGGTGCGCGCCTCGGTACCCGGCAGGAAGGTATACCGGCCCTGGGCGCCGAGGTGGGCGCGGAGGGCGGGGAGAGCCTGCCGCGACTCGACGGCCCCGTCGCGCGAGCAGTGCAGTGCGCCGAGGAACTTCCCGCGCAGCGCGGGGTTCAGCCGGGCCGCGGCGGCCGGGTCCAGGAGCCGGAAACCCCGCCGGTCCCCGTCCGCCCGGGCGCACACCTCTTCGGCGACGGCGACTTCGGCGGGAGTGCGGAGCAGGGTCAGGGAACCGCACCCGCGGAAGCCGACGCCGGGCACCTCCGCTCCGATCTCCTCCCACAGCACCCGCGAACGCAGGCTCGCCTCGAGCTCTGCCCGCGAGCGGCCGGACACCCACACCAGCCCGAAGTTGCGCACGGTGGCACCGCGCGCCTCGGCCTCGCGTTCGAGGTGCACGACGTCGTGGCCGCGGCGCACGGCATGCCAGGCGTGCGCGGTCCCGAGGATGCCGCCGCCGACGATCGTGACCCGCATGAGCCGAGAGGTAACCGGTGCCGGACGTCGGGGCCGCAAGCAGGCGATGCCGCCGGGGCGAACAGCAGGTAAACAATTGGTATAGACCAATTTGGGCTATGGTGGACGCCGTGACGAGCCGGGCTGAACAGGTGCGCGCCGAGACCGCGACCGTGCTGGCGTCGTTGCGCGGGGTCTGGGACGAAGTCGTCGTCGACGAATGGGACCACGCGCTGCAGGCGGCGGCGCGGGCGGTCGCCGACGGCGCCGACGACGAACTGGTGCTCGCCGCGGCACTGCACGACATCGGCCACAGCCCGCTGCTCGGCGGCCCCGGTGTCGCCGACCATTCCGGACTCGCACGCGAGTGGCTCACACCGCGGTTCGGCGCCCGGGTCGGCTGGCTCGCGGGCGCGCACGTCGCCGCCAAACGGCACCTGAGCGCGGTCGATCCGGCCTACGCCGCCGCGCTGAGCGCCACGTCGGTCTCGTCGCTGGCCGACCAGGGCGGCGCAGCGGTGGACCCAGAATTCGTCGCCCATCCGTGGCACCGGGATGCGGTGCGGCTGCGGCATTATGACGACGCCGCCAAGGTCGCGGGCGGGATCGGCGTCCCCGCCGCGGTCGTCCTCGGACTCGCGTTCCGGCTGGCGCGGTGAACCTGCCCAAGCCCTACCTGGTCCGCACCGGCCTCGACGAGATCCTCGCCGGCCTGCGGGAGGGGGATGCCTTCCCGCCGGAGCGCGAGCTGGCACTGCGGTTCGGGGTCGCGAGGGAGACGGTGCGTCAGGCGGTCCACGAACTGCTCGTCGAAGGGCGCATCGAGCGACGCGGCCGCGGCACCGTGGTGGCCAGGCCCAAGCTGGTGCAGCCGCTGTCGCTGAAGTCCTACACCGAGGGCGCCCAGCGGATGGGCCGCACTCCGGGCCGGCTGCTGGTGACGTGGGAGAACACCACCGTCGACGCGGAACTCGCTGAATCCCTGCGGGTTTCGCCGACCAAGCCGGTGATGCACCTGGAGCGGCTGTTGCTCGCCGACGGGGTGCGGATCGGTCTGGAGAGCACCTACCTGCCGCTGCACCGGTTCGCCGATCTGGTCGACGACTTCGACCCGACGAGCTCGCTGTACGCCGCGATCCGGGCCCGGGGGGTGGTGTTCGGTGAGGCGACCGAGCGCATCGAGACCGTGCTCCCGTCGCCGCGGGAGGCTGCGCTGCTCGAGACGACGACGGCGATGCCGATGCTGTTGCTGAACCGCCGATCCGTCGACATCGACGACGCGCCCATCGAGGTCGTCCGGGCGCTCTACCGCGGTGACCGGGTGGCGTTCGTCGCCACGCTCACCGACGGCTGACGGCTCCGGAAGTTCAAGCCCCGCCCAGTGATACGAGCTCGAACGTGCGGACGCGACCGGGGACCGAAGCGCTGCACTGGGACAGCAGGGGCTCGGTCAAGCGGTCGCGCACGACGACCTCCACCGGCTGCGGGTCATGCTGCAGCAGCACCCGGGTCCTGCCCTCGCGGTGGTCGACCTCGAGCGGAGCCAGCGCGTCGATGCGGTCCTCGCCAGTCGCCTGCCGGGCGAAGTGCTGGGCGGCCTGCACGACGTGGGGGAGCGACGTCCGGCCGCGCAGGAACGCGTCGTCGAGTCGCCCATCGAGATACAGCCGGACGAGTCCGGCGGCGTCGGTCGAGTCGACCCGTCCGTAACACAGCCCCTTGGGCAGCACGAGCATCGTCGCGGCGAACCGGTCGCCGCCGAGATGCGAACACTCCCAGGTCCATTCGGGGTAGGCGTCCGCGATCGCGGCGACGGCCGCGCGACCCCGCACGGCGCAGCACTGGTCGTGCTTGCCGTGAGCGCAGACCGCGACCAGGGGATCTGGCGTCGGCCGGCCGTCGGAGCCGTCGAGTGCGATGTCGAGGTACTCGGCGGGGCCGCTCACCTCGCCGTGGTGCAGGGTCTCGAGTCCCGGGTCGGTGTGGGCGACGAACCACCGCCACCGCGGTGTCGCCGCCCGGCGACCGTGGCGGCGGATCGCCGCGATGCGCATGCCCGCGGTCTCGGCGCGCCGCACGATCGCCCTGCCGAGCTGGGACTCCACGATGGCGGGCGACTGCAGGAACGCCGAATGTCCCCACGCCCCTGCGAGTTCCAGCAGCAGCCACGCCTTGCCCGCGGACGCCGTGCCGTGGATCGGGTCGTCTCGGGCCAGCGACTGGTCGCTGCACGGCACCCGCTTCCCGGCAGGCGTCATCCGTCGACCGTCGCGGGGACCACCACCGCTTCGCGCAGTAGGCGGCGGATCACCACCTCGCCGTCGGCGCCATCCAGTCCGGGCACGTGACCGGCGGTGACCACAGCGCCCTGCCGCAGCGCGGCCAACGCCGGCGCACACTCGCCGGGGAAGCTGATCGTGCGGTCGGCCAGCGTGAGTTCTACCCGCCCGTCGCGGGTTTCGACGGTGCCGAGCAGCCCGTGGCGCCAGCGCACCGCGATGGTGGCGGCCCGTTCGGCTGCGTCGAAGGTGGCCAGCGGCCGCACCGCGACGGGCCGGGTGCGCTCGGCGTAGCGCTGCGCCAGTCGCCGGGCGACGTCCTCGCCGATCTCCGAGGCGTGGTCGCGGACGGTGCCCGCGAGCTGGGCCATGATCTTGCTCGCCAGCGCGGTCAGTTCGGCGGAGTGGTCGGCGTCGAGCCCCATCGGCAGCGACGCCCGGAAGTCGCCGACCGTCGCCAGGTGGTCGGCCACCGCGCGCACCACGTCCATTCCGGTCAGCGGCGACACCCCGACGGTCAGATGAATCGACAGCGTGTCGAGGGCCTGCGCCGAGTGCACCCACCCCCGCGGCAGGTAGAGCGCGTCGCCCGGGCCGAGCACGGTGTCGATCACCGGGCTGTCGCGGACCCTGCGGGCGATCGCGGCGCGGTGCTCGGTCCACGGCTGGGAGGCGAGTGGGTCGCGGTGCACCGGCTCGTGCACCGTCCAGTGTTTGTGCCCGGCGGCCTGCAGCACGAACACGTCGTGCACGTCGTAGTGGGCGTCGAAGCCGCGGCTCGTCGGCGGGGTGATGTACGCGTTCGCCTGCACCGGATGGCCGAGGTCGTCGACCATGGCCCGCACGAAGTCGATCAGCGGTGGCCACAGCCGGTGCAGGCCCTGCAGCGCGATGGACGCACCCGCGGCGAACTGCTCGAGCACCTTGGCCGAGTCGACCTGGTCGCCGATCTCCGCCCCGAACCCGGCCGGCCCCAGGTAACACTCGCGACCGACGAGCTGGCCGTCCTTGGCCACCCTGATGAACGGTGCGCGCACCCCGCGCTCAGCGAGCAACTCGTCGACGGTGTCCGGCGAGAGCAGATCGCTGAAATCGCGGGGCAGCGCGTCCGATCGGCTGAGAAGCGGCTGGCGCCCCCAGTGCGTCCGGGCGAACTCCCGGGGATCGACGGCTATGCAGCGACTCAGCATCGGGCCTCGATCAGGCGGTGCCGTCGGCTCCGCCGTCGTGGCCGCCGGCGTTGGAGCCGCCGTCGGCCGGGCCTTCGCCGCCCGCGGTGCCGTCGGCTCCGCCGTCGTGTCCACCGGGGTTCGAGCCGCCGTCGGCCGGGCCTTCGCCGCCCGCGGTGCCGTCGGCTCCGCCGTCGTGGCCGCCCGGGTTCGAGCCGCCGTCGGCGGGCCCTTCGCCGCCCCCGCCCGACGTGGTGATGTCGTCGTCGTTGATCGCCATGAAATCCTCTCCTTCATCGGACCGCGTTCGAGCTGGTGCAGGTGAACCCTGCCAGGCGCGGTGCCGCGAGAGATTCCCTGCCCGGCGGCCGGGTAAACGGACACCGCGCATGGCAGCCGCTCCACTTCTGACCAAACCATGAAGTCCGCCGGGACGACAGGGGTCGCGCACGGACCGACATCGCCCTGCCAAGAGTTCTACAACCGGATCTTCGGCTGGCCGGCCGCGATTTTGGATCACCTCAGCGTCGCGGTGGCGAGCCGGGCCGCTGTCGCGATCCTGTCGTTCCAGGACCCCGACGACATCGACGTCGAGTTGTGCGCGCCAGAGGGCCGACCGCGCTCGGGGTGGGGGTGGGCGTGTCGCGTGCCTGGGTCTCGGGTATGACGTCGGCTATGGATATTGCCGCTCCTGACCTGCTGAGCAGCGGGGCGCACGCGCTGCGAGCGACGGCAGGCGCAGTGCTGGGCCAGCCCGGTGGCGTCTTCGGTGCCCGTGGCGAATTCTTCGGCGGGTTCCTCACCATCGACGAGAACGCCTCGGTGCCCTCGGTCGCCCTGCTGCGGCCGGGCACCGCGCATCGCGCCGTCGTGCAGGTCGGCCCGGATCGGCCCGGCCTGCGCCCCCGCAAGCTGTGCATCAAGATCCCCGACGCCTACGGCCCCGGTAAGGATCAGGACTTCCTGTTGGCGTCGTCGGGCGACGGCGCACCCCTGCACCACGTTGTGATGCCGGCCGAGCCCGTCGCGTCGCTGTACTCGTCGCTGTGGCTGTACCTGGCCGGTCTGCAGCCGGTGCTGTTCGGCGTGCGCCCGTCGACGACCGGACCCGATCTGCGGTTCGGGTCCGGCGACGAGGTCAGCTTTCTGATCAGTGCGCCCGTCGGGCAGTTCCGCAGGATCGGGTCGCTGAGGCTGACCGGACCGCTCGACGGGCCGCCTGTGCGGTTCTCCGGCGGCAACAGCGGTGGGAGCATCCGTCCGCTGCCGCCGGTGACCTTCTACTGACGCGCTACTCGCCGCGCCCCGTGCGCCCCTGCAACTCGTCGATCAGTTCGGAAGCCTGCGCCTTGGTGGCGTCCTCGGGGACCTCGGCACCCGCTTCCTGGGCGAGGGTGTGCAGGTAACTGCGCTGGGCGCCCGTCATCGGCTCGTCGCCCGTCACCCACTGGGACGGGTCCTTCTCGGCGTTCTCGCGCGGTGCCTGGTTCGTGGTGTCGGTCATGCCGCGGGAATGCCCGTCGCAAGTGTGTTCGAAACGCGCACGCCGGGTGATCTTCACTCGGGCAGCCTGGAAGTATGCACGTCGTGGGCAAGAACGAACGCGCGAAGATCGTCATGTCGGACGCCGAGATCGCCGAATTCATCGACCAGAGCCGCACCGCCACCATGGCCACGGTGCTGCCGAGCGGACGGCCGCATCTGGTCGCGATGTGGTACGCGGTGCTCGACGGCGAGATCTGGTTCGAGACGAAGGCCAAGTCGCAGAAGGCCGTCAACCTGCGCCGCGATCCCACCATCACGGTGATGATCGAAGACGGCCTGTCCTACGACACGCTGCGCGGCGTCTCGATCGACGGCGAGGCCGAGATCTACGACGACCCGGAGACCAGCCTGCGCGTCGGGATCAGCGTCTGGGAGCGGTACACCGGCCCCTACAGCGAGGACATGCGGCCGTTCGTCGATCAGATGATGAACAACCGCATCTGTGTGCGGGTCGTCCCGTCGCGGACGCGCAGTTGGGACCACCGCAAACTCGGCATGGCGGGCATGCCGATCTCGGGCAGCACCGCGCAGTACCTCAGCTGACCGGCCGGCGCGGCGGGTCGAACCCCGGGTTGGCCAGCGCCGTCGCCGTGGCGGTGCCGATCGGCCCGAATTCGTCGACCAGCAGCGCGGTCCCGGTCGCGACCCCGGCGTGACTGGAGTGTGTCAACGCGGCCAGCCCGAGGAAGGGGCTGTCGGGCAGACGGCTCAGCGTCAGCGTGTAGTCGGCGTTGATGAACGGCAGCCCGTCGGCGCCGTAGTGGGTCAGTGAGCTCGCCATGTCGCCGGCCATCGACGCGCGCGTGAACGGCGTCAGTTCGACCCCGTCGACCAGGGGCATCAGGTCGCGGACCCACATGTACTTCGGGCCCGCGTGCGCCCACCCCTCGAGGCCGAGGGTCGGGGCGGCACCGTCGCGTCCGTAGGTCCACACCAGCGTGACGACGTCGTCGCGGATCGAGTCGGGCACTGTCGGCACCGGCGGCATCGTCACGGCCGTGGACCATCGTTCCCCCGCGGGTTGGTCGCCGCGGCGCAGGTACAGCGCGCTGGCGCGGCCGACGACCGACTCCGCCTGCGTCATGGTCGCCTCGACCAGCTTGAGGCGCCGGCCCGAGCGGATCACCGCCGTGCGCACCTCGACCGGGGCCATAGCGGCGGGCCGGAGCAGGTCCACGGTGAGGCGGGCCGGCTGCAGCTCCGGTTTCGCGGCGTCGCGTTCGATGACGTGGCCGAGCAGACCGCCGACGTAGTTGCCGCTGATGGTCTGTCCCCACGGACCCCTCGCCCACTCGGTGGGAAGGAAGCCGTCACCCTCGGCGACGAAGAACGCCCGGCTGCTCATCGCGCCCGACGATAGCGGGCGGGGGCGCTCACCGATCCGACAGGATGCGTTTGACGTCGGAGGACACCGGATCGACCAGATCGCCGAACTCGGGGTGCTTGTCGATGAAGCCGGCGACCATCGAGCACACGGGAACGATGCGCAGTCCCGCGTCGCGGGTGGCTTCCAGCGCCCCGCGGACCAGGATCGTCGCGAGGCCGCGGCCTTCGAAGTCGTCGCCGATCTCGGTGTGCGGGAAGATCCGTTGCTTGCCGTGATCGATGAACTCCGTGAAGCCCGCCGTGCGCCCGCCGACGGAGATGCTGAAGCGGTCGGCCTCGGCGGTGACCTCTGTGGCCGCGCCGGTCTTGTCGGTGGTCGTCATGACACCCCTCTATACCCGCGCCGCCTCACGAGGTTGCCAGCAGATCGGCGAATTCGGGATTCTTCTCGATGAATTCCGCGACCATCCAGCACTGCGGTACCACCCGCAGGCCGGTGGTCCGGGTCGCTTCCAGGGCTTCACGCACGAGGATCGTCGCCAGGCCCCGTCCCTGGAACGCGGGCTCGACCACGGTGTGCGGGAAGATGCGCCGGCCGTCGCGGTCGGTGAAGTCGGCGTAGCCGACCGTGCGCCCGTCGACGGCGATGCTGAAGCGATCGGGTTCCGCGCTGACCTGGGTCGGCGCGCCGGTTCTGTCGGTGGTCATGGCTTCCCTATACCCCGGGGTTGGGGCGAGGACGCAGGGTGGCGTGGGGCAGGGGCGGTGCGGGCAGCCGTTCGACGGCGCCGCGGTAGCCCGCGACCGCGCCGAACCGGTGGTCGTGGTCCTGCCACTGTTGCCGGAACGCCACGATCTCGTCGTGGCTGCGCCCCACGAAGTTCCACCACATCACCAGCTGCTCGCCGAACGGGGGACCGCCCAGCAGCAGCATCCGTGCCGGCCCGGCGCCGCGATTGCTCACCTGCAGCCGGCTGTGGCCCGGTTCCTGATATCCGAGGTCCGCGACGCCGAGCACCGCGCCGCAGGCCTCGACGTCCCCGGTGTCGAGCAGGACGCCGTGCTCGAAAGTGGGGTCGATGTCCAGCGTGACGTCGGCGCCGGGATCCAGATCGAGTTGCGCGCCGAGCAGAGGGGTGAAGGTGTCGACCGGCGAGGAGTCACCTTCGAGCTCGCCGAGGAAAACCCGTGTCGTGACGCCACCGACCGAGCGCGGGCGCGGCGCATGGTGCGCGAAATCCCTGCCGGTGTCGCGGTCGGCGTCCGGCAGCGCCACCCACAGCTGCACGCCGTGCAGCACCGCGTCGGCCCGCCCGGTCAGCACCGACACCTCGGAGTGACAGATCCCCGAGCCGGCGGTCATCAGGTTGAGCTCGCCCGGACGCACCGCCGCGTGGACTCCCGCGCTGTCGCGGTGTTCGATCCGGCCGCTGAACAACCAACTGACGGTCTGCAATCCGGTGTGCGGATGCGGCGGCACGTCCATCCCGGCCTCACCGAGCTGATCGTGCGGGCCGTAGTGGTCGGCGAAGCACCACGCTCCGATGAGCGAGCGTTCCCGTTGGGGGAGCGTACGCCGCACCCGGATGGCCCGGGGGCCGCCCAGCGGGACTTCTCGGGGATGCAGGACACCGGCGAATTCCGAAGGGGCACAATCGACTTCGGCGGGCACGGTGTCGGTGTTGCTCATGTGTTCACAGTAGTCTCCTGGCGCACGGACTGCGTCATGGCGGAGCGGATGACCTCGAAGTCGTGGTCGTCGATCCGGAACACCCCGAAGCGGAATCTGTACCCCCACCGCGACGTGTCCTCGATGAAGTCGAGGTGCTCGATCAGCGGGCGGATGGGCGTCTCGGCGCACTCCAGGAAGTCGACGTTGCGCCGCCACGGATGGAAGTCCGGCGTCATCTCCACCTGGTAGGGCTCGTCGTCGACGACCTGCCCGATCGCGGTGAACGCCTGGAGCGGCTGGCCGTCGGGGAAGTCCGTGCGCGGGGAGTAGAAGATGATCCAGTCGCCGCGCGCCATCTTGCGCAGCATGTGCGGCTTACCGTGGTTGGCCTGCGTGAAGCGGCCGCGAACCCCGCGTTCCACGTGGGCCCGGCTGACCGTGTTGATCCAGTTCGTCACGACCGCACCGTATGCCCGGCCACCGACGATCGAGGTCGTTGTCCACAGCCCCTGTGGACAACTTCGGCGGTTACAGTCTCGCCATGGGCAACGGCGGTCTGACGGCTGAGGATCTGCGCGCAATCACCTTCGAAAAGCCGCCGTGGGGCAAGCGCGGCTACGACGAGAAGTCCGTCAACGACTTTCTCGCTCTGGCTGCGCGGCGGCTCGAGGGGCGGGGGCATCTGTCGGCCGACGACGTGCGCGGAGTGCGCTTCAACAAGCCGAAGATCGGAAAACGCGGCTACGACGAACAGCAGGTCGATGCGTTGCTCGACGACATCGCCGCGGCCATCGCCGGTCTCGATGGCTGACCCGGACCGCGTGCGCGACGACCTCGCCGAACTCCAGCGTCGGCGCGCCCTGACCGAGGACTCGGCGCGGCCGGAGGCCGTCGCGCGGCGGCACGCCGCGGGTGGCCGCACCGCGCGGGAGAACCTCGAGGATCTCGTCGACGCGGGCTCGTTCGTCGAATACGGCCGGTTCGCCGTCGCGCCGCAGCGCATGCGGCGCGACATCGAGGACCTGATCGCCCGCACCCCCGCCGACGGGCTCATCGCGGGAACCGCGCGCATCAACGGAGCCCTCGTCGGCCGCGAGCGCAGCGCCTGCGCCGTCCTGTCCTACGACTACACCGTGCTCGCCGGCACCCAGGGCGCACTCGGGCACCGCAAGAAGGACCGTCTCTTCGAACTCATCGAACGGATGACGCTGCCGACCGTGTTCTTCGCCGAAGGAGGCGGCGGACGGCCCGGAGACACCGACTATCCCGTGGTGTCGGCCCTGGACACCAGGGCATTCGCGTTGTGGGCCAAGCTCTCTGGTGTCGTGCCCCGGATCGCCGTGGTCAAGGGCCGTTGTTTCGCCGGCAACGCCGTCATCGCGGGCACGTCCGACCTCATCGTCGCCACGCGGGACGCGTCGCTCGGCATGGGCGGGCCCGCCATGATCGCCGGCGGCGGGCTCGGTGACGTCCCGCCCGACGAGGTCGGGCCGATGAGCACCCAGGAGCCCAACGGCAACGTTGACGTCGTCGTCGTCGACGAGGCCGAGGCCGTCGCCGTCACCAAGAAGCTGCTCGGGTATTTCCAGGGCCCGCTGACCGAATGGACTGCTGCGGACCAGAGCACGCTGCGCTCTGCCGTCCCGGACCGGGCCCGCCGCGCATACGACGTCGCGCCGATCATCGACACCCTCGCCGACGAAGGTTCGGTGACGTTCCTGCGACCGCGGTTCGCGCGCGAGATGGTGACGGCCTTGGCGCGCATCGAAGGCCGGGCCGTCGGCGTCATCGCCAACGACACCCGATTCACCGCCGGCGCCATCACGGCGGCCGCCTCGGACAAGGCGGCCCGATTCCTGCAGCTGTGCGACACCTTCGGGCTACCCGTCGTCTCGCTCATCGACTGCCCCGGCTACATGGTGGGCCCGGCCGCCGAAGCCGAGTCGCTGGTGCGGCGAGCATCGCGAATGCTGGTGGCGGGCGCGGCACTTCGGGTGCCGATGGTCGCCGTCGTGCTCCGGCGCGGGTACGGGCTCGGAGCCCAGGCGATGGCGGGCGGCAGCCTGCACGAACCGGTGCTGACCGTCGCATGGCCCGGGGCTCACCTCGGGCCGATGGGCCTCGAGGGCGCCGTGCGGTTGGGGCTGCGCAAGGAACTCGAGGCGATCGCCGACGAGAACGAACGTGAGGAACGGGTCCGGATGGCGACCGCGGCAGCACAGGAGAACGCCAAGGCCCTGAACGCGGCGATGTTGTTCGAGATCGACGACGTGATCGACCCCGCGGAGACGCGCGCGGTCGTCGCTGCGACGTTGGCCGCCGCGACGCACACGCGCCCCCCGCGGGGTCGGTTTGTCGATACCTGGTGACTTCCTCGCTGATAGAGGAGGGGTGACGGTGCCGCCATGGCGCCTCTCGGCGAGTGGTCGCTCGTAGCGACGAATGTGGTTGGGGCCCGGGGCATGCCCGGCACCGTCGCGTCATGTAACCGCGGTCGGATCCGGAGTATTCCGGGCCCGCCCGCCGCCGACCCCCCGCTACCGGCGGCGGACGAGCCAGGCCCTCAGGCGGTCTCGGCGTAGTAGACGCGCCGCTCCCGCACGGGGAAGCCGTTCTGCTCCGCCAGCGACTTGAGCTGGCGCAGAGCAAACGTGCGTCCCCGCCCGCCCTCCGGCACGTAGATGCCTGCCCACAGACCTTCGGCGCGCGGTGACTCGTAGGCCTCGCGAGCGCAGAGCCAGCGTCGCGGGCACGACCGGCAGATCGCTTTGGCCTCTTCGTCGGCGGTGGTGGTCCACCGTTCCGGCTCCCTGGTGCATGCGCCGATCGGCGTCTCATCCCACGAAGTTGTGTTCATCCCCTGTCGCTCCTCCATGCGCCGGGCGGCTCGTCGGCCGCGATGGAGCAAAGGTAAACCACAAACCGTAGCGATGCAACGGTTTTAGCCGCAGAAGTGAAGCGGCGACCAATCGGGAGGACTCAGGACACGATCGGGAAAGCGGACGGAAAATCCGGCTTGACGTGCGAAGTTCCGAGAACCGGAATCATCACATGCGGATGCCGGAACACGGCGAAAAAACGTTTCAGCGATGCGGTTCGTGACGCACCCAAGGTGTAGCTTTGACACGGAACCGCACGCGGTTCACCGGCCGAGTCGTAGCACTGAACGCATTGCTCAGTACGATGACTGCGCCGATCCGATCAGACAGTGCGAGGACCCGGGGCAGATGACAGATGCGGAGTCGGTCGACGAGTCGGCCGCCGCGCTCGATCCGGGGATGGTCCGGGCAGGTGCTGCGGCCGCGGCGCGGCGCCGGGAGCTCGACATCAGCCAACGCAGCCTGGCCGCCGGGGGCATCATCAACGCCGGAGCGCTCATCGCGTTCGAGAAGGGTCGTAGCTGGCCTCGGCAACGCACTCGGGCAAAGCTCGAGGAGGTGCTCCGTTGGCCGCCCGGAGCGATCGACCGGCTACGCCGGGGCGAATTGGTGCGGCCTGATGAACCCACGCCCACTGCCTCCGGCGATGACGAGGCGTCGCTCATCGCCCAGGCCGTCATCACCACGGTGAGCACTCTGCGCTCGACGGTGGCCGACCTGCCGTCCGTCGCCGATGCCGCGTTCACCCCACGCGTGAGCGCGATCCTCGCCAATCTCCGGCAACTCGAAGCCGTGACCGCACGCGCCACACGGATCGGCAAGGTGACGCCGCCGCTGATCAAGGCGCTTGGCGCGGTGCGCAGCCTCTACGACGACTTGATGGTGCGGGCCGCCTGCGCGCCGACGGCCACGCTCGGTCAGCGTCTCTACGCGGCCCGCCGCGGGGCCAACCTCACGGTCGGCGAGACCGCACAGGCGGCAGGGGTTTCCGAGGCGGCGATCCAGCAGGCCGAGTCGGAAGAGCCACTGTCTGCGCAGGAGGCCGACGCGATCGAGTCGCTGGTTCGCCAGCTCGGCTAGGACCGGATCACTGGCGCACCCGGGAGCGGTCGTCCTGAGCCGGGAAATGCGTGGCAAGTGCCGCGCAGATCTCGATGAATCGCCGGCGGGTGGCGGCCGACATCCCGCTGGTTCCGTCGATGACGCCGCCTGGTCGCAGGTTCCCGTCGAACGGAACTTCGAGCACGATTTGCCCGTGGCCGGAGAATTGTTGTGCGAGAAGCTTTTTGGTGCGCTTGTCGGCGTGTCCGTCAGAGTCGTTGAGCACTACGACGGTGCGCTGCAGCAGGCCGGTGAGCCCGCGGGAGGCCAGCCAATCGAGTGTTTGCCCCGCCGCGGCGGCGCCGTCGACCCACGGCGACGACACCACGACCAGAGCGTCGAGGTCGCGCAGCGCCTCGTGCGTGACCGGGGAGTCCATCGTCGAGCTGCAGTCGACGATCGAGATCGAGAAATGGCGGTCCAGCCGCGAGGTGGCCTCGCGATAGATCGCCGGATCCAGCACCCGGCGCCGAGCCGGAGTGGCTTCACCCGCCAGCACGAACAGTCCCGCGGCGTTGTGTCCGACCCGGTTGCGGACGTCGGCGAAGCTTTCCACATGCTGATCGGCGGCGAGCTCCCAGAACGACCCCTGCGCTTTCGGATCGATCCGACTGCCCAGCTTGCCGAATGCGGTGTCGGCGTCGACGGCGACGACGCGGTCGTCCTGGCGCAGCTCGGCGAGCACCGAACCGATGCACGCCGACACCGTCGTCTTCCCGACGCCGCCTTTGCCCATCACCCCGATCTTGAAGTGTCCGCGCAACGGGCCGCGGATTCTGGCCTCGAGCTCGGCCATGCGCCGCTCGTCGGGGGAGAGGCCGAGGTTGATGAGCCCGAAGCTCGCCTTGTACAGCGCTGATCGCCACCCGCGGCCGGGGATCGGCTTGCGGATGGGCACGAGCTCTTCGGTGCGGATGTGTTCGGCGTAGCTGCCCGGTTGCGGCGGCTGCTGGCCCGGCCACGGGGCACCGGTATGCGGCGGCGGTCGGTGAGGGGGGTTCCAGGCCGGCTGTCGCGGTTGATTCCAGCCCTCGGGCCGTGGTGGACCGTAGCGGGGGCCGGGTGGGGGCGCGTGAGGCGCGGGTCGAGACGGCCCGGCCTCCGGTTCGAAGCCGCTTTCCTCGAGTCCGGGCAGTTCCGGTTCTCTCCGCAGTGCGTCGTCGCGGTCGGACACGTCTGTCTCCTCTGCCTCTACCTACTCGGCATGCGCCACACTAGCTGGCCGTAAAAGCCAGCAAATAGCCGATGCAGTCACTGAGGCGGTTGGGACCTGTGAGGCCACGGACGTGGCGACGAGAACCCGGGCCCGTCCCGCAGCGATCGCGTCAGCACGGCCGGTAGGGGCTTTCTGGGTTCGCTGAAAACCATTACAAGCAGTTGATAGCCAGATAACAGATAGCTGAGACCGCTGGAATCGCTGGGTGTCGGTATAGCTCGCCGCCGCTGAATTGGTGACATGGCACCCCCTCCAGCGCTGGTACGCTCCCTGTGGGAAGGGGTGGACGCGCATGGGTGGGTTCGACGGAATCGAGGACTCCGGCAAAGTCGTCGCAGGGTTGGTCGGCGGCCGCAGCGACCTCTCGGAGATCCTCGACGCCGGACAGGCTCTGATCGCCGGAATGCGTCTCACCACCGGGTGGGGTCAGCCGGAGCAGGGGGAGGCCTTCGGTCAGGGTGCCGGGCGGTTCGCGGACGTCGCGGACGACCTCCGATCGGCGCACCCCGGCGAGGAGTGGCAGGGCGGCGCCGCACAGGCCTATGCGCATGTCAACCGTCGTCAGGCCGGTCGCGCCGAGGCCGTGGCCACGCTGGACCTCGACGTCCAGACCGTCGTCGCCCGAGAGGCCCACCAGGTCGCCTGCCGCCGGGACACGCTCGACGACCAGTCCGACCACCTGGCCGACCTCGGAGACGCGACGCGGTCCCTCGGCCTGATCCCCGGTGTGGGAAAAGCGTTGAAGGCCGCGATCGAACTCGCGGCGGTCAATACCGCGCTGAACGTCTGCAGCGCCGAACTTCAGCAGCTGTCCCGGGAGACCTCGGACAACGCCTCGGCACTGCGGGGTCTTGTCGGCGAGTACTCGGCGCTGACCCGGAAGACGGCTCCCCCCTCCCTCGGTGAGGAGCCGCCGGTACCGCCCTCCGAGGATCCGCCGCCGGCATCCGAGGGCGACGAGGCCATCATCGACGGGCTCGACCGGGAGAGTGAAGCGGAGCCGGCACCGGTTGCGGCGGCGGCCGATCCGGAGATCGGCACTGACGTCCCTGCGTCGGTCGTGGCTGCGCCGCCCCCGCCTCCGATGGCGGGCGAGCCGCAGCCGCCGGTCTGGGCTGGGGCCGCCGACCCGGCTGCGACGCCCGCGATGGCCGCCGACCCGATGTCCGGCATGACATCCGCATTCGGTGCCGTCGGCGGGATGATCGGCGCCGTCGTGGCTCCGCTGGCCGCCGTGCTGACGGGCGTCGCCGGAGCCGCGGGCCAATCACTGACGGCGCTCACCTCGCCCGAGTCCGCGGATCTCACGGCGGACCGCAGCGAGGACGGACCCTCGACGAACAAAGAAGACTCACCCACGGAGCGGGGCGGCGCCGACACCAACGACGCCGACACCAACGGCGCCGTCGACGACGGTGAGGCAGGCGCATCAGCCGACGCACCCGGGCCCGACGTCATCGGAGAAGCCGAAGCTCAGACGGCGCGGCCGCCGGATGCGTCCGCGCCGGATCCTCCCCCGGCGCCGGCGCCCGCCCCGACCAGACCACCCCGTTAGCCAGGCAGGAGACAAACCGTTGATGTCGCGTCACACAGTGCAGGTCACCACCGGCCATCTCCGGGAACTGGCCGCCAAGCACGGTCAGGCGGCCACCGACGTCACCGCCGCCACCGATGCGCCGGCCGGAGTGGACAGCCGGATCCGCCGGTCGCACGGCGCAGTCGCGTGGGCCACCGCGGCAGCGGTCGGGGAGATCCAGCGTGCGCGCATCGCCGCCGGGCAGGGCATGGCCGGTGAGTGCGGAGCGCTCTGCGGGCATCTGATCACCGCTGCCCGCCGCTACGAGGACACCGACCATGAGTCCGGCGCCGACCTCGGCCGGCGTCTGCGGCCATGACGGCGAGCCCCTTCTTCAACGACGCCGAACCCACCCACTACGACGACGTGGTGGGGGTCGAGGTCACCATCGACGGCATGCTGGTCATCGCGGACCTGCTCCACCTGGTCGACTTTCCGCTGTCGCTCGGCATCCGCCCCAACATCCCCTACGAAGAGCAGCGCAAGGTCGTCTGGGACCAGGTCACTCGCGACCTCACCGCCCAAGGAATCCTCACCGCGTTCGGCGATCCGCATCCCGAGGTCGCCGCGATGGTCGACGCGCTGAGCCGGCCGGACCGCACGCTCGACTGCCGGTGGTGGCGCCGGGACCGCGGTGGCAAAATGGTCCGCTTTGTGGTGTGCCGTAAGGGGGACCGTCATGTCGTCGCCGCGCGCGATGAGGAAATGCTGGTGCTGCAGCGTGTGGCTCCGCAGATCGGGATCGCAGCGATGGTGAACGTGGTCATCGGTGACGCCGCACCAGCGAATGTCGAGCCCCTGACCGGAATCGCCGCGAAACTCTCCGACGTCCGCACGGCTGACCAGCTCGCGAACTACGGTCTGCCGCCGTCGTCGGCCAAGATCTACGCCGAAGCGACCAGGAACCCGGACAGCTGGGTCGAGATCACCGCCTACGAACGGCACCCCGGTGGAACCTACAGCGCGGCGAAGGTCGGGGCCGGTGTCCTCGACTCGACCCACCACAGGATCGTGTCCATCCCACGGAAGGTCGGCAACGAGCTGTACGGGAGCCTTCCACTCCCCGGATGCCGTACGAACGGTCGACGAGGACCCGGACCGCGATGCTCCGCCCTCCGGGCGCGACACCGAGAATCCGCAAGGCGGCTCGCCCCGCGGCGATGTGACACCACCGCCGATGCCGGTCGCGCCTCCGCCGCAGCGCACGCAGGCCGCCGCGGCGCCCCCGCCCCGGGCGACCGAGGTCACCAGTCAGATTCCGCCGACGCACATCACTGGTCCGCAGCGCGTTCCCAACAACGGGATGATGCGCGCTCCCCAGGCCCCGACGCACTCCGGTGCGCGCCACGAACAGCCTCGGCCCGCACCGGCGCCCGCACCTCGGCCTGCGCCGGCTCCAGCGCCGTCGCAGCACTTCGCAGACACCGACGTGGATCGCCGCCCCGTGGTGCAGCCGGCGCCGACATCGGCCGCATCGATGGGGAATCACCGAGCGATCGATGCGCTGTCGCATGTCGGGGTGCGGTCGGCGGTCAAGATGCCGTCGCAGCGTGGCTGGCGGCACTGGATCTACCTGCTGACGCGCATCAATCTCGGCCTGTCTCCCGACGAGCTGTACGAGATGGATCTGCACACCCGCATTCGTCGCAACGCCCGCGACTCCTACCAGATCGGCGTGTTCGGCCTGAAGGGCGGCGTCGGCAAAACGGCGGTCACGGTTGCGCTGGGTTCGGCACTCAGCACGATCCGCGGCGACCGGATCCTCGCCATCGACGCCGACCCCGACGGCGGCAATCTCGCCGACCGCGCCGGCCGGCAGTCCGCGGCGACCATCTCGGATCTCCTGTCGGACAAGGAATTGCACCGCTACAACGACATCCGCGCCTACACGAGCATGAACGGCGCCAATCTCGAGGTGCTGTCCTCGGAGGAGTACAGCGCGGCGCGGCGCGAATTCAACGACGAGGACTGGCGGGCAGCGACGGAGATCGTGTCGCGCTATTACAACCTGGTCCTCGCCGACTGCGGCGCCGGCCTCTTCCAGCCAGGGGCGCGCGGTGTGCTCTCGACGGTCTCCGGCCTGGTGATCGTGGCCAGCGCCTCGATCGACGGGGCCCGGCAGGCCGCAATCACGATGGACTGGCTGCGCCAGAACGGATATCAGGATCTGCTCGGCCGCTCGTGTGTAGTGATCAACCATGTCGTGCCCGGGAAGCCGAACATCGACGTCGATGACCTGGTGCAGCAGTTCGAGCGTCATGTGGCGCCTGGCCGGGTCATCGTGCTGCCGTGGGACAAGCACATCGCCGCGGGCACCGAGATCCGTCTCGACCTGCTGGGCAAGGCCTTCGGCCGCAGGATCGTCGAGCTGGCGGCGGCTCTGTCGGACGACTTCGACAGGCTCGAGCGGCGTTGACCGCGACGGCCGCGCCCCCCAGCACGCCCGGCGTCACGCCCGGCCGTCCCGCCACCACCCGCGTCACGATCCTCACGGGTCGCCGCATGACCGATCTCGTGCTGCCGTCGGCCGTGCCGATCGAGACTTACGTCGATGAGACGGTGTCCGTGCTGGCCGACATCTTGGAGGACACCCCTCCCGAGATGCTGTCCGGTTTCGACTTCACCGCACAGGGAGTGTGGTCGTTCGCTCGTCCGGGCGCACCGCCGATGAAGCTCTCGGAATCGCTCGACGATGCCGGCGTGGTCGACGGATCGCTGCTGACCGTGGTGTCGGTGAGCCGCACGGAACGCTACCGTCCGCTGGTCGAGGACGTGATCGACGCGATCGCGGTGCTCGACGAGACACCGGAGTTCGACCGCGCGGCGCTGTACCGCTTCGTCGCCCTCGTTCTCCCGGTGGCGGCATTGATGATCACCGCGATCGGCGTCCTGTCGTGGACATCGACAGGACGCGACTGGTGGTGGCCGGTAGCGCTAGGGGTGCTGGGGCTCGGCCTGTTGGGCGGCAGTGTGATGTCGCAGAACCGCTACGGCAATCTGGCGTTGGCCGAGAGCTTGCAGGTGGCGTCGCTGCTGACTCTCGCGGGCGCGGTAGCGTTGGCTGTTCCTCTTCCACGCGGCGTGGAATCCCTTGGTGCACCGCAGGTTGCCGCCGCTGGTGCATTGGTGCTGCTGATGGTGCTTGCGACGCGGGGTGGCCCACGGAGACGAGCCGAGGTGGCGGCCTTCCTGGCGGTGATCGCGATGGCGACGACCATCGCCGCGGTCGCGTTCGGATATGGATGGCAGAGCTGGGTGCCGGCAGGGGCGATCGCCTTTGGCCTGATCGTCGTGACGAACGCCGCGAAAATGACGGTGGCCGTGGCGCGTATCGCGTTGCCGCCGATCCCGGCGCCCGGCGAAACAGTGTCCAACGACGAACTGCTGGATCCGGTCACCACCACGGATACGTCGGAGGAGTCGGAGACCTGGCAGGCGATCATTGCGTCGGTGCCGGACTCGGCGGCTCGGCTCACGGAACGCAGCCGGTTGGCCAAGCGACTGCTGATCGGGTTCCTGACCGCGGGTGCGCTGATTCTTGCTGTCGGCTCGATTGCCGTTGTGGTGCATGGACACTTCTTTCTGCACAGTTTGATCGTTGCGGGCCTGGTGACGGTCGTGTGCGGCTTCCGTTCGCGGCTTTACGCCGAGCGATGGTGTGCCTGGGCGCTGATGGCCGCGGCGGTGGCGATCCCGACGGGCGTGATGGTGCGGCTGAGTCTGTGGTACCCGGCGCACGCGTGGCTGGTGCTGGCGATCTACACCGCGTCGGCGTTGGTGTCGGTCATCGTGATCGGCGCGACCGACGGCGTGCGGCGCGTGTCGCCGGTCACCAAGCGGATCCTGGAGTTGGTCGACGGCGCAGCCATCGCGGCCGTCATCCCGATGCTGCTGTGGATCGCCGGGGTGTACGACGTACTGCGAAACCTGCGGTTCTAGGAAGGCGCGACCATGGGGAACCCACCACCGCTGTCAGTCGATCCCGAGCAGCTGGAAGCGGCCGGAGGCGAGCTTCTGTCGTCGGCCGCCGGGTTGCCCTCCGCGCCGGCGCCCTTCATGCCGGTAGGGACCGACCCTCTGTCGACGGCGATCATCGGACAGATCCCGGTCGTCGAGGGTCCGGTGATGACGGAATTACCTGCAGTGCAGGCGCAATCGACGGCCACAGCGCGAAACGTCGTCGGCGCGGCTCAGGCGTACGCCGCGACGGATCAACAACTCGGCGGGGACATCGGTAAGGAGATGCAGAATCTGCCGAACGCCGCGGGCCTCGGTTCCGGTGGCGCCGCGGGGTCGGCCGGTGGCTCCGCAGCCGGGTCGATGAGCCAGATGATGAGCATGCCGATGCAGATGGCCGGTCAAATGACGCAGATGCCCATGCAGGTGATGGGCGCTGCCGCGGCCGTGCCGCAGGGCATCATGCAGGGCGCGCAGCAGCTCGGCCAGCAGGTACAGCAGATGGTCGGGCAGTTCGGCCAGAGCGGCCAGGGCGGCTCGACCGGAGCGGGTGTCGGTGCGCTGACCGAGGCGGGCCCACCGAGCGACGAGCGAGTGCCCGACGGCAAACACGAGGGTGCCGAGGCGGGCGAGCCCGGCGCCGAACGGGCACCCGAGGCGCGGGATGGGGCCGAAAGCGGTGCCGAGGAACCGACTCCGGGGCGGCATCGAGCGCCCGAGCCGCCGGATGACCGGATAAACCTGTGACAGGGTCATTGAAGGTCGACACTGACCAATTGCGCAGCGTGGGTGCGGCGTTCACCGCAGCGGGGGACAAATTGGCTGCCGTGCAGGCAGAGACGCCGTTGGGCGACGCGGCGTCGGCGGTTCCTTCTTTGCAGACGGCTGCTGCCTGCAACGCTGCCAAGAGCGCGGTGGCGGAGCAGATGACGGCGATTGCTGATGGCGCACTTACATTCGGTGCGAATGTCGTTGCGGCGGCAGAAAAGTACGAGTCGACGGATCAGGCGTCGGGTAACAACATCGCCGGTGTCAACATCCCTGGGCCGTCGTCGTAGGGCTCCTAAGCCGCTGGCTTCGGCCAGCCGGGCGGCGGGGGCAGTGTCGGGAGGTCTTCTCGCGTGTGCTCGCCGGTCATCAGCCCCCGGCGCTCGATCGGGTCGGGTGCGCAGGCGACACCGGCCGCGGAGTCAGAGAGCGCGCGTTGGATTAAACCCGTGGTGCGGAACTGACAGCATCGCCGATGAGGACCGCAAGATGCTGCCAGTAGACCCAGTCGGCAATCGCCTGCCTTTGTGATTGCGCATTGGATGCGGTATGCGCCCGGTGCAGCGAAAGACTCTGAGCGTGTTCGGCATACGTCACGAAGGCCTGTAGATGAGCGGTAGCGCGCTGCGGATTCGTACTCATCAGCGGCTTGGCGACCTCGAACCACAGCATGGCCGTCTCGTCAGCGGGGGGTTCGGTATCTGCGGGTGCCGGCGGAAGGAGCTCGTTGAGACTTGTGTCGCTGACGGCGGCCAACCGTTGCGCCGCGTCAGGGGCGATCACTTCAAGTCGGTTGCGGCCCTGCATCTTCCCGTCATCGGGAATGTCGTCCTCGGTGAGGACGACTTTCACGACACCGGGGTCGAAGTTGGCGAACTGCTCTTCGGTGGCGACCACGGCGCGCAACTTCATGTCATGGTGTTGCGCCCAACCCTGGACAGCAAGGATCGGGTAGGTCGCCCACTTGACTCGTTCGGCGAGGGCGATCGATTCGTCAGCAGAGGCCATCCGTACCTGTTCGGGAAGGTTCACTCCCTCAGGGATATACGCCAGACCGTAGCTGTTGGCCACCACGATGGTGCCATCCATGGTGACGCCGGTGACCCAGAAGAAGCCGAAATCCATAACACCCACATTGAGCGCGGCGGCAATGTGGCGTGCGCGCTGTAGCGGATCGGCACCATTTGTATTGCGGCGCAGGGCACCTGCGGTCGATGCAGATGCGATGGCGTCGCGTTCGGCCCGGGCGGCTGAGACCGGTACGGGCGCGGCGGTTGCCGCGGCGTTTGCGTTGGCGGCGGCCGACATCGGGGATACACCGGGCCCCGCTGCCGCAGCGGGCGCTGCACCGGGGGTCCCTGGTGCCGGAGGTCCAGCGGGTGGGGGTGTCGTAGGAGGACCGAGAGGCATCGGCGGTGGCGATGACGGAGCACTGCCGCTTGGGGCTGAGCCGACGGGCGCAGGGCCGGCCGACCCGCCGCCCGAGATACCACCGCCACCGCTGGCGCCGCCTGGCGATGCGCCGGCCGTTGGAGGCGCAGCTGCTGCGGCTTGATTCGTGGATGCGGCTGGAGCTGGCGACGCGGCCGGCGCGGAAGAGGCCAGTGGAGGAGGCTGGCTCGTCATCGGTTGCATCGGTGCGGCTTTAATCGCGTTGGTGGTCTTGGCACTATCAGCTGGACCCGTTGTCGCGGTCGGATTGCCGCCGGAGGCACCGGTTGGTGAGGCCCCGGGAGAACTTGGAGTGCCCGAGCCGGGCGTGCCGGAGGAGCCCACTGTGTGGGCGGTCGGTGAACCAGTATTGCCTGAGCTCCCAGTCAACGGACTAGAAGTAGTGCCTGAGGTCGAAGGTCCCGAGGACAACGGGCTAGATGGTGTGCCACTGGAATGACCGGAGGACGACCCCGGGTTCTCAAGCGGAACGTCTGCCGGTGGCGGCTGAGAGAAGGGGTTGCTCCCGCCTGGTGTTTCAGGTCTAACCGGACGCACGGGTGTGGAAGGGGTTGATTGCCCGACGGGAACGTACTGTCCAGGTTTATTGGGACGGACATGACCCATCGTTGGCGGCTTTCGACCGCTTGCTGCGCCAGCACTCGGTGGAGGTGTAGGCACTGCTGGCGGTATCGAGTTGTTCGATGGTGTCCACTCGGAGAAACCCAACAACTGCATGCTCATCGCAGCCACATCGGAAGTGTTTAGCGCATTCTGCGAAACTACCCATGCATGAACGAGATTCTGCTTTTCGCCTTCTTCCAAGCTGGGGTCCTCCCGAATAGCTTTGATGAAGGCTTGGGCATTCTCTAGGTTCCGGTTGATCATGTTCTTTGTCTGCGACACTATGCCAGCGGCCATGTTGTAGTACGCAAAGGCCTTGCCAAGGTGCGTGCTCAAGGCATCCATTTCGCTTATCCGGGAGGAGACCGACGATCCGCCGACATTCGCCGCTCGCCCTTTCCACACCCCGCCCTCGAAGATCTCTCCCCGCTGCCGGTGCCATTGGTTCGTCACGAAGGTGACGCGATTACGAAGCTGTAGATGGACCTGTGCGCGCTCGTGGAGTTCGTCCTCGTCGATATGGGGCCATCCATTGGGTTCCGTCATCTCTTCGACGTACTCTCCGGAGACCTTCTCGATGCCCACCAGTCACGCTCCGGCAGCTTTACATGCCTGATCAACGACAGCGAGAAGCTGGGAAGCTGTGCTGTCGAGGTAATTGTCGGCTGGTTGGTAGGTCGGTACAGCTTGGACGAATGCCCGGCGGTATTGGGCCGCAGTAGAAGCGAAATCCTCCAGAATAGGGTTTCTACTTCGAATGCCGAGCTGGTCGACTTCATCAGCGTTGTGCTGCATCGCGGATACGACCGACGTAAATAGCGATTGCTGCTGTGGGCTCCAGCTGGCGGCGGGGACGTTGGGATCGGTACCGGCTGCCCAAGCATCGGTGTCAGCCGTGAATTGTGAAACCATCGACGCCCAATCGCTACATACCGGAGAAGGGGTCGACATGAAGGGTTGCGATTTCTCTGGGCCAGCAGGCTTAGCGAACTGGAGCGGTGGAGTGCCCTGCACTATCAAAGGTGCGCGCGCGGTTGCTGATCCGTAATCGATGGCTGCACAGAGCCAAACTAGTGTCGCGCTAGCACTGACCGCCACTAGAGCGAGGTGGTCGTCTCTAGGCTCGTACGATGGGATAGCGTCAGCGTATTTCCGCGAGTATGCGATTACCTGCTCGTAGAGTTCTCGAATGACGCGGTGAGGCGTTCTTATAGCAAGTGAGACGATCCGGTCTGCTGCCGAGCGCATCGCTCTTGCGATCTCGGCATACTCCGCGCGTTGTTCAGAAGACCACGCACTCCCGGGTATCGACGGATCGCGCTTATCCCAACCCCTTCGTTGCTCGGCCCCTAATTTGTCGTTGATTGGGCCCCATGCAGCGCACGTCGGTTCTTCTGTGATGATCCCCGCCGGTCCTCGGTCATCCGCGCTCGCAATGTCAGACGTATCTAGCGAAGTCGTCGGCGCAGAAGCTGACGGTGTGCTTGATCCCGGGCCTCCCCGTGTGAACAGCAACGTCGTGACGACCGTGAGAACTACGACCACAACCAGGGCCAACCCACCGAGAACCCACTTGGCGCGATTGCCGACTTTTGGCTGCACGGGTGGCGGTGGAGGGCCCCACTGCGGCGGTGGGCCCTGCGGAGGGGGAGGCCATTGGCCAGGAGGCGGTGCCGTCACGCGAAGGACTCCCGCTTAGGCCCTCTCAATGTCGTCCCTCCGAAGTAGTTGCACTCATCGAACAAGCTGGCATTACACAGACCCAACTAGCTTACGAGAGCTCCCAGCCACCCCATTGCGCTGATTTTGGGCACCAACGCGCCTTATGCCTCCACATCTCCCAACTCCGCGGTGATCTCCGCGACCACCGCATCGATCCGCTCGCGGTCCGCATCGATCGACGCTGATGCCTCCGTATTGGCCCTCTGCAGCGCCTCGTTCACCCGCCGCTCCACTGTCTCCGCACCCAGCCGCAGCAGGCCGTCCTGGATATAGACGTCCTTGAGCCAGTGGTGACCGTTCAGCGTGACCTCGACCGTCTCGCTCTCATCGGAGGCCGTGAACGACTCCGTCGCCATCTTGTCCAGCTGCTCGTCCATCAGTGACTGGAGCCGCTTCGCCTGCCTCAGCACCGCGGCCACCTCGGGATGCATGTCGTCAGTCACTACGACTCCTTCTTCATGTCGTCGGGAGCACCTCTGCGCCGCACCCGGTTACCGATGACGGCCTCAGTCCACGGCCGCTCCTCGGTGTAGAGGTCCTCATCCTGCGACAGCTGCGGATTGCGCTTCTTCTCGCCGCTGCCGCCGCTCTGCGCGCCATGCATCGGGGCCATCCCGCCCATGCCTCCGCCGCCACCAGGCGCTCCCGCCGCACCGGCAGCACCTCCCGGGGCCGCGCCGTGGGCACTGGCCGCCGCGACGGGCGTCGGCGCCACTGTCTCGGCGCTCACCGCCGGCTGCAGCGGCGCGGCGGGCATACCGGCACCGCCCCCTCCGCCGCCGGAGCCGGCACCACCGCCAGCCGCGGCAGCGGGTTTCAGCAGGGGGCCAGTCGGCACTTTCGGTTCTCCCTTGCCCAACCCCGGCATCCCGGCACCCGGCGCGCCGCCGGGGGCGCCACCGCCCTGGCCGCCTCCGGGTGAACCACCACTCGGCGATCCGCCACCCGGCGAGCCACCCCCCGGCGATCCGCCCTGCTGGGCGGCCTGCGCCGCCTGATCAGCCGCCGACATCGGCGACATCTGCGCCTCTTGCGGCGTCTGTTGCGCCGGCGCACCGCCGTCGGGCTGTCCACCGCCGCCGGCACTCTGACCGCTGCCACCGCCACGCGGTTCCTGCGGCGGCTTCCCCGCAGGCCTGCGCGGATCGCCATTGCTGCGCACGGGCGTCGGCGGTGCGCCGGTGTTTCGCGGCGGCTCAGGAGGATTCACGTCATCCGGTTGTGCGTCCAGCGCATACTGGTGCCGGATCTCCTCGGACTCCTGCTGCAGTTTCTCCATCTTCAGCTGGATGACCCGCGCCGCACTGCCCCCGTTGGCAATGGCTGCGGGGAGCTGTGCCTCCAACTGCGCGTACTCTTCTGCGATCGGGGTGTGGTTGCCTAGCGTCGTCGCGTGAGCCATGGCCACCTTTTCGGCCTCGGCCGCCAGTCGTGTCCAAGCTCCCGACAGTTCGACCAGAAATCCTCGGTAATCGGCGAATTGGCGATATGCGGCGTCGGCCGCCTCGCCTTCCCAGTTCACGTCGGAGGTCTCGAAGTTTGCCGCTGCCGCAGCCAGCGTCGCACCGTTCTGAGCCCATTTGGCCGCGGCTGCTTGCAGCGACGCCGCTTGGTCTCCGCCGAGCAGTGAGCCTTGGGCCTGCTTGACGTCCATGTACTCATCCGTCATCCCGCGTTGCGTCGGCAGCGGTTGCGGCGGCGTGGGCGCGGGGATGGCGTTCGCAGCCGGGATCACCGGCGCCGGCGGGGCAGGTGTTTCGCCCGGAATCGTCTTGTTGATGTTGTCCATCGCGTTCTGATCGACAGTTCGGTACGCGGCCGCGACGGAGCGCAAAGTCTCGGCCAGGCGCTGTCCCTGCTTCTTCCCGTACTCCTGAAAGTCCGTCAGCGTCTTGGCGTTCTGGTTGAGGTTTTCGACGGCGGTGCGCGCTGTGCCCAGCCCGTCGGCAGGGACGGTCGGCATCTCGACAGGGTTGTCACCCCATGAGATCGCCTCGATCTGGCCGGCTTTCCGGTTCAGGTCGTCCGGATCGACTCTGACTTCGTCCCCCGCCATCACCCCTCCTTCGGACGCGATACACAATCCGTCATTGCTCGAGCACCATCTGGTAGCGGCTCTCCTCACGCGGATTGATCAGCCGGATCGGCAGCTGCTTGTGCCGCGGAGTGGCGATGAAGTTCGGCCGCAACATCACCTGTCCGACACCGGTATACGCGCTCAGGTACGTCGTCGCGTTCGGCCACACCACTTTCGACTCCGGACCGATGCGGGCGTTGATGAAGCCGGCGAACTCACGGAACCGAGGCGCCAACGTCACCACCGCGCCCGCGGCCGCGGACCGTACGACGAACTGGGTGAACAACCGTGCGTCGCCGAGGTTGACGCTGACGTCGACGTCGTCGAACGGCATGTAGACCGGATAGCGGTCGGCCGTTTCACCGACGAGCACGCCGGCCGATCCGATCGGCAGCTCGTAATGGCGGTCGGTCACCGGGCTGTCCCCCAGCAGCGCTGCCCGCTGGCCACCGTAGAGGCACGAAAAGCCGCGCGGTGTAGAGGGGTTGGCCAGTGTGGTCAGCAGCACCGTGGTCGTCGGGGCCGCACCGGGATCGATCCGGACCCGCGTCAGTGTGTGGTCTGCACGCGCCGACCACCACACGTCCGGGCCGCCTTGCGCAGTGTATGCGGCTGTGAAAGTGCTCCGTCCCTTGATCATCGACCAGGTCTCGCGCTCGAAGCTGATCTCCGTCGCCCTGTCGTAGTCGTCGAAGCTGCGCGCCGGCCGGGCGTCGACGCCCCTGCTGGCGAGATCGTCGGCGATCCGCGTCGTTGACGCCACCAGATATTGCGCCAGGCCGGCGACTCCGGAATGGCGTCTTAGAGCCGACTTTCGCGTCTTCTCGGGGTCTGCGCGCAGCACGATCCACGTCCGCCGGTTCGCCGGCGCCGGATACGGGCCGACCACCTGCTCGTACAACGCGACGAGCGCCGCGGGCGCCGTCTTGCCGACGCGGTAACCGGCCGACACCACATCGGCTTGCAGGTCCGGGCAGTACGCGGTGAGCAGCTCGTCGATCAGGTGCGTGTCGACGACGTCGTCGGTGAAGGCCTCACCGTTAACGATCACGGTCGGGGTGAACGGCCTTGGTACCAGCTCGATCGCCGACACCACGTGATCGCCGTCCCACCGCAGGGCCACATGGTCGCCGGGAATGACCGTCGCGCCGACGGCGGGTTCCGACGGAGGGGCTGGTGGCTGGCGATGCCGGCGCCGCCACGCGAAAAGCGCTGCGACCCAGCCGGTGACACGTCGACCGCGCACCGTGACGAGCGAACCCAGACCGATCAGCACGGCGAGTGATATCCCCAGCCACATCAAGTTCACCGGCGCGAACAACACGAGGCAGGCGGGGATGAGGACCGCGGCCCACAGCGCGTGTCCGGTGGTGAATCGCAATCCGAATACCGAGAAGACCTTGCTCATCGGCGCCTCAACGCACGTCGGGCCAGCGCACCGATGCCCAAGACGGCCGCCACCCCGGCACCGATGATCACGACCCACGTGATCGGCGCGCGGTCGGGCGGCGGCACGTAGGCCGGGGGCGGAATCGTTTTGATCTTGTAGGGAGTGTTGGCGGGTCCCGCGGGGACATCCCAAGTGAGTGCTGCGACCGGGTCGATGACGCCGGCGCCGACGACGTTGTCCACGCCGCCACCGGGGTGGCGTGCGGTGGCAGTGATCCGGTTGATGATCTGGGCCGGCGTCAGATCCGGGAAGCGCTGTCGGATCAGCGCGGCAAGTCCCGAGACGTAGGCCGCGGAGAACGACGTTCCGCTGATCGGGATCGGACCGTCCTGACCCTGCAGCGCGTTGACCGGGTTTCCGTCGTAACCCAGCGCTACGAGGTTCTCGCCCGGCGCCGCGGCACCCACCCACGGGCCTTGCATCGAGAAGCCGCTCGGCTGACCGTTGGGCGCGATGCTGCCCACGGTCAGTACCAGCGGCGAGTACCAGGCGGGGGAGACGATGGTCTGCACGCTCTGCCACCCGCGGGGGTCGGCGGGCACGGCGGGGTCGGGCGGCGGGTTCTGTGTGCAGTCGCCGCCGGAGTTGCCGGCCGCGACGACGATCACGACGCCTTTGACGTTGACGGCGTAGTTGATGGCCGCGCCGACCACGTTCTCGTTGATCGGGCGGGTGACCTTGTAACAGGCGGCCTCGCTGATGTTGATGATCTGCGCCCCGATGTTGGCGGCATGCACGATCGCGCGGGCGAGGCTGCGCAGAGATCCCGCCGTCCGAGTGGCGTTCGGGTCGTTGGGGTCGTTGCGCGCGCCCACCGGCTGGAAGCTGTCCGAGGTCTGGCGTAGCGACAGGATCCGTGCGTCGGGTGCGACACCGACGAAGGCGTCGGTCGGTGCGGGCTTGCCTGCGATCACCGCCGCGGTCAACGTGCCGTGCGCGTCGCAGTCGGACATACCGTTACCGGCTTGGTCAACGAAGTCGCCACCAGGCTCGGCGGGTACGCGCGGCGACGCGTTCACCCCCGTGTCGATGACCGCCACAGTTACCCCGGCCCCGGTGGCGAACCGCTGGGCGTCGGCGAGCCGGAGGTAGTCGTTGGCCCACGGCTTGTCCGCAAAGTTCGCATTCGGGAAGACCGTGGGCGCGGCGCAGATGCGGCGCTGCTCCATGGGTTGATCCGGGCCTGTTTCATCAGGTGGAACCGCACCCGGATCGATCGTCGGTGGCTCGATGGCCGTGGCCGGTGGTGCCGTCAACAGCACCATGGCTAGTGCAGCAAACAGCGTGACTATCCGCTGCACCCGCTGTCTCCCCCCGATGATCCTGTCCGGCACATGGTGTGCCGGTGCGTTGCCAGCAAACGTAGCGCTGGCCCTGTGGCACCGCAAAGACTGAGGTTGAACCTACTTAGCCATTGCACCAGCCAGTTTAGGGGCGTCCCGGCGGGGGTCTTTCCGCTTTCTTGCGGCGGGACCCACCGACGAGACTGCATCCAGCGCGGGCTTCGGGCGCGAAAACCCGCGTGGAATGCAATTTCGGCGGGTGGGGAGACTAGGCGTCGAGGTCTTGCTGGACCAGGTCGGCGACGGTGGCCAGGGCAGCCTCGTCGTCGGATGCGACAGTCACCTGCGCACCGTTGCCGGCGCCGAGGGTCATGATCATCAGCGCCGATCCCGCGTCCACGGGCTCACCGCCGTCGACCGAGAGCGTGACTTCAGCACCGGCGTTGACGACGGCCTCGGCGATGATCGCCGCGGGGCGGGCGTGCAGGCCGATGGCGGAGCCGACGATGACGGTCTTGGTGGGCATGGGTTCTCCTCTTTCGGTTGGGGTAGGGGGTGAACGATCAGGCGGCGACGAGCTCGGGTTCGGCCTTCTTCGCGCCGGGTTTCACGAACTGCTTGACCGCGATCACCGCCAGGGCGGCGGCGACGGTGCCGGCGGCCAGGGCGATCACGAAGCCGAGCTTGTTGTCGATGGCGAACAGCACGAAGATGCCGCCGTGCGGGGCTCGCGACGTCGCGCCGAAGGCCATGCTCAGCGCGCCGGTGATCGCGCCGCCGAACATCATCGACGGGATGACGCGCAGCGGGTCGGCCGCCGCGAACGGGATGGCTCCCTCGGAGATGAAGGTCAGGCCCAGAAGCCATGCAGCGCGGCCATTTTCGCGCTCGGGCTCGCTGAACAGCGCGGGCCGGATGGTGGTGGCCAGGGCCATCGCCAGCGGCGGCACCATGCCTGCGGCCATCACCGCGGCCATGATCTGGAACGACGCGGTGGTCGAGGCCGCCAATCCGGCGGTGGCGAAGGCGTAGGCCGCCTTGTTGACCGGGCCACCGAGGTCGAAGCACATCATGAGGCCGAGGATGATGCCCAGGAAGACTGCCGACGTGCCGGACATCCCGCTGAGCCAGTTGGTCAGGCCGGTGTTGATCAGCGCCAACGGACGGCCCACGAAGAAGAACATGATCAGGCCGACGACGAGCGAGGCGAACAGCGGCGTGATCACCACCGGCATCAGGCCGCGGAACCATTGCGGCATTTTCAGATTGCTGATCCACAGTGCTGCGAAGCCGGCGATCACACCGCCGACGATGCCGCCGATGAAGCCGCCGCCGACGAACACCGCGAGCGCGCCCGCGGTGAAGCCCGGCGCCAGGCCCGGCCGGTCGGCGATCGCGAACGAGATGTAACCGGCCAGCGCGGGCACCAGGAAGCTGAACGCCAGTCCGCCGAGGCTGAACAGGATCGCCCCGAGGTACTGCGTGAAGCCTCCGCTCGGCAGGTTCGTCAGCGAGTTGTTGAGGGCGATGATGTTGCCCAGCGACTGCGTCGCACCCTCGGGCTTGTTCGCGATGTCGTAGCCGGCGAACAGGAAGCCCAGCGCGATCAGCAGACCACCCGCGGCGACGAACGGGATCATGTAGCTCACGCCGGTGAGCAGGATCTGCCGGGTGCGGGTGCCCCAACCGACGTTGCCCGACGGCGCCGAGCTCGCGGCCGCGCCCGCTCCGGAGCCCTCGACCCGCGGCGCGTTGGGATTGTCGGCTGCGGCAATGGCTTCGGCGACCATCTTGGCCGGTTCGTTGATGGCGCGCTTGACGCCCGAGGCGATCACGGGCTTGCCGGCGAAGCGGCCCCTGTCCTTCACACCGACGTCGGTGGCGAAGATGACCGCGTCGGCCTTCGCGATGGTCTCGGCGGGCAGCGGTGTGCTGCCCGACGAGCCCTGCGTCTCGACCACGAGGGTGACGCCGGCGTCCTTACCGGCCGCGGTCAGCGAGTCGGCGGCCATGTAGGTGTGTGCGATGCCGGTCGGGCAGGCGGTGATGGCGACGATCGTCTTCTTCGGCTTCTCGACCGGCGCCGGGGCCGCGGCGGGTGGCGGTGCCGCGGCGGGTGCCGATGCTGCGGCGGGTGCCGATGCGCCCGCCGGCGCGGGGTTGACCACGCCGTCGACGAGATCGACCACCTGCTCGGCGCTGGCCGCGCTGCGCAGCGCGGCGACGAAGTCTTTGCGCACCAAAGCCCGTGCCAGGCTGGACAACAACTTCATGTGCTCCTGACCGCCCGACTCCGGGGCGGCGATCAGGAACGCCAGGTCCGCAGGGCCGTCGGGGGCGCCGAAGTCCACCGCGGGACTCAGGCGCGCGAACCCGATCGTCGGGGTGTCGACGTAGGGGGAGCGGCAGTGCGGGATCGCGATGCCGCCCGGCAGCCCGGTCGCGGACTGCTGCTCGCGAGCCATCGCGGCGCCGACCAGTCCGTCGGTGTCGCTGGTCCGGCCGGCCGCAGCCAGCTTGTCGACCAGCCGCGCGATGACCGCCTGCTTGTCACCCTCGACGGGGGTGTCGAGCAGCACCAGGTCGGTCGTGATGATCGGTGGCGAAGTGGTGGAGCTTGTCATGGGGCTACTTTCGTCTCTCGGTGTTACTGGTTAGCCGGGATCGGTGAGATCGGGGACACCTGAACGGCATTCAGGTCGATCTCGACGGGCGTGGGCAGGGTGGTGCCGGGCAGCGCGGCCGCGGCGCTGCCGTAGGCGACGGCCATCTGCAGCCGCTGGGGCGGCATGGCGCCGCCGACCTCGGCGCGGATGTAGCCGGCCAGCGACGAGTCGCCGGCGCCGACGGTGCTGCGCGGGACGATGGGCGGCGGCGTGGCCATCCACGCCCCGTTCCGGTCGACCAGCACGGCCCCCTCGGCGCCCAGGGTGGCCAGCACGGCGCCGACCCCCTTGTCGATCAGCTGTCGCGCCGCCGTCACCACCGGCTCCGGATCCCCCTGCGCGACAGCATGTTCCAGAAGCTCAGGCGAGTAGCCCAGCACACTGGCCAGCTCCTCGGCATTCGGCTTGATCAGATCGGGGGCGCCGCGATCCAGCGATCCCACGAGCGAGGCCAGCGGCGCGTCGGAGGTGTCTACGGCGACGCGGCACGGACGCGAGGCCAGCAGCGCCACCACATCGCCGTACCAGGAGGTCGGCACACCCGGAGGCAGAGAGCCCGACATCACCACCCACTCGGCTCCGTTCGCGGCGTCGAGCACCGCGTCGGTCAGCGCCGCCACCGTGGGGGCGTCGAGCGCGGCACCCGGTTCGTTGATCTTGGTGGTGGTGCCGTCCGGCTCGGTGATCGCCAGATTGATTCGTGCCGGCTCGGCGGTCTGCACCACCCGATACGACACTGCGGAGGCCTGCAGCGCGGACAGCAGCGGATCGTGGGCGGCGGCGGGAAGCACCGCGAGCGCGTCGACACCCGCGAGCGTCAGGACGCGCGCGACGTTGACGCCTTTGCCGCCCGCCTGGCTGGTGACCGAGGTGACGCGGTGGACCGCACCCCGCGTGAGAGGGGTCGGGAGCGTGACCGTGCGGTCGATGCTCGGATTGGGCGTGACGGTGACGATCACTGCTGGCCTCCTGCGCGGATGACTTCGACGCCGTGTTCGGTCAACTCGGCGGTGTCGGCGGCGCTGATCTCGGGGTCGGTGATGAGGGTGTCGACGCTGGAGATGGGCGCGAAGCTGACGAAGTCCTCGCGGCCCACCTTCGACGAGTCGGCGGCGACGACGACGTAGTTCGCGGCGCGCACCATCGCGCGCTTGACCGCGGCCTCGTCACTGTCCGGGGTGGACAGGCCGTGCCGGACGCTGATGGCGTTGGTGCCGATGAAGGCGATGTCGACGCGCAGCGTGTCCAGCACGCGCAGGGTCTGCTCGCCGACCGCGGCCTGCGTGAGCCCCCGCACCCGTCCGCCGAGCAGCTGCAGCGTGACGGTGGGAATCGTCGCGAGCCTGGCCGCGATCGGCACCGAGTTGGTGACGACGACGAGCTCGCGGTCGGCCGGCACCTGCGCGGCGATGCGCATCGTGGTGGTGCCGGCGTCCAGCAGCACGCTCGCCCCGCTCAGCGGGAAGAACTCCGCGGCGGCCGCGGCGATCGCGTCCTTGTGCTCGGAGCGGGTGACGTCGCGCTCGCCGACGCCGGGTTCGACGAGGTGCAGCGCGCGGACCGGAACGGCGCCGCCGTGCACCCGGCGCACGATGCCGGCCTTGTCCAGGACGGCGAGGTCGCGCCGCACCGTCTCGGTGGTGACGTCGTAGGCCTGGGCCAGTTCGGTCACGGACGCGCGGCCTTTGCTCATCACCAGGGAGGCGATCGCCTGCTGCCGCTCTTCGGGGTACATGGATCTCCGTCTATGTGGGGTTGAGCCCAAATCAATGTTGATATGTTTGGTTTTACCCTTGAACGTGTTGACTTGTCAACGATTTTCTGTAATCTGGTTCACATGACCGCCTCTTTCTCGCTCACCTCACTCTCGCCGGGCACCGTCCTGCACGGCGTTCCTGTCGTGGCCGGCGTTCAGTACGCCCCCGTCATCCGGCCCGGCACGTTGCCGACCCTCGACCCCGCGGCCGGTGCCGACCTCGCCGAGGCGGACCGGCAGTCGGAGCGGGAACGCTTCACCGCCGCGGCGGCCACCGTGGCCGGCCGGCTCCGCGAGCGGGCCGCCCACGCGACCGGCGCCGCGTCCGAGGTGCTCGCCGCGACGGCCACGCTGGCCCAGGACCGGGGCTGGCTGGGTGCGGCCGAGAAGCGGATCAAAGAGGGCGCTCCCGCGGTGCGCGCCGTCGACGGCGCCATCGACCAGTTCGTCGAGATGTTCACCAAACTCGGCGGGCTGATGGCCGAACGGGTCACCGATCTGCGCGACATCCGCGATCGTGTGATCGCCGAACTCAACGGTCTGCCGGAGCCGGGTGTGCCCCTGCCGGACGTGCCGTCGATCCTGTGCGCCGAGGACCTCGCGCCCGCCGACACCGCGGGTCTGGACCCGAAGCTCGTCGTCGCACTGGCCACCACGCTCGGCGGCCCGACCAGCCACACCGCGATCATCGCGCGGCAGTTGGGCATTCCGTGCGTGGTCGCCGTGACGGGTCTCGACGACGTGCCGGCCGGCACGATGGTGCTCGTCGACGGCACCACGGGAACCGTCACCGTCACGCCGGACGAGGCCGAGGCGAAGGCCGCGGTCGCCGAGGCCGAGCGCGTCGCCGCGGCGGCAGCCAACTGGTCGGGCCCGGGCGCGACATCGGACGGCCACGCCGTTGCTGTGCTCGCCAACGTGCAGGACGGCGCGGCCGCGCGGGCCGCGCGGGAGACGCCGGCCGAGGGCGTCGGGCTCTTCCGCACCGAGTTGTGCTTCCTCAACCGGGACACCGAACCGACCGTCGACGAGCAGGCCGGGATCTACGCGGAGGTGCTCGACGCCTTCTCCGGCCTCAAGGTCGTCATCCGCACGCTCGATGCCGGCTCGGACAAGCCGCTGAAGTTCGCCGGCCACCCCGACGAGGCGAACCCCGCGCTGGGGGTGCGCGGCATCCGGATCGCCGAGGGCAATCCCCGGCTACTGGAGAACCAGCTCGACGCGATCGCCGCGGCCGCGGACCGCACCAACACCAGGCCCTGGGTGATGGCCCCGATGATCGCCACCGCCGAGGAGGCGAAAGCCTTTGCCGGGCATGCCCGTTCGCGCAATCTGACGCCCGGGGTGATGATCGAGGTGCCTGCGGCGGCGCTGCTGGCCGAGCGCATCCTCGAGCACGTCGACTTCCTGTCCATCGGGACCAACGACCTGGCGCAGTACACGATGGCCGCCGACCGGATGTCGGCCGAGCTGGCCACGCTCACCGACCCCTGGCAGCCCGCGGTGCTGGCTCTGGTCGCGATGACCGTCCGCGCCGGGACCGCGACCGACAAGCCCGTCGGGGTGTGCGGCGAGGCGGCGGCTGATCCGCTGCTGGCCTGTGTCCTCGCGGGCCTCGGGGTCAGTTCGCTGTCCGCGGCCGCTGCCGCCGTGCAGGGCGTCGGCGCCAAGCTCGCGGGGGCCACCCTGGCGCAGTGCCGCGAAGCGGCGGAGGCCGTGCTGGTGACTGCCAGTGCCGCCGACGCACGCGCCGCCGCCCTCGCCGTCCTGGGCTAGACCGTCCAGCCGGTGGCCTGCGGCCACGCCTCCACGTCGTCGCCGTTGTGCCGAAGCCGCACGTACGCGTACCCCTCGTCGCCGGCGCGGGCGGTCGTGTCGGCGTAGACGCGCCGAGCCTCCGCTTCGGGTCCCCGCACCACAGTGGCCTCCTCGGCACCCTGGGCCGGGTCGCCCCTGTCGTAGGGCGTTGCGGCCACCACTTCCCACATCTCCTCGCTCATCACGCGGGGGTACCCGCCGAGTGTGCCTCTATGGCGGGAAACGGCCCGGATCGCCGCCCCACGCACACGCTCGACGGGGAATCAATCGGACCGCGGTCCGGTTGTATCGGGCATGCCTGCCATCACCGCCGACACCCTCACGTTGCCCCGCCTCGCCGGGCCCGCCCCGACCGACACCGAACGCCCCGTGCGGTCCGTGACGACCGGCCCCCGCGGATACGAAGGCGAGGGCTTCCCGGTCGTGCGCGCCTTCGCCGGAGTGAACGCCCGCGACCTCGACCCGTTCGTCCACATGGACCAGATGGGCGAGGTCGAGTACCAGCCCGGCGAGCCGCGGGGCACCGACTGGCATCCGCATCGCGGGTTCGAGACCGTCACCTACATGATCGACGGCCGCTTCGCCCACCAGGACTCCCACGGCGGTGGCGGACTGATCACCGACGGCGCCACGCAGTGGATGACCGCGGGCTCGGGCATCCTGCACATCGAGACGCCACCCGCCGAACTCGTCGAGAGCGGCGGGCTGTTCCACGGCATCCAGTTGTGGGTGAACCTGCCGAAGAAGGACAAGTTCGCCGCGCCGAAGTACCAGTCCATCGAGGGCGGGCAGGTCGCCCTGCTGTCGTCCGGTGACGGCGGCGCTCTGCTGCGCGTCATCGCCGGAGACGTCGACGGACATGCCGGCCCGGGAGCCACGCACACGCCGATCACGCTGGCCCACGCCACCATCGAGCCGGGCGCGCGGCTGAATCTGCCGTGGAACCGCGAGTTCAACGCGCTGGTCTACGTGCTGTCGGGCAGCGGCGCGGTGGGGCCGCTCGGGCACCCCGTCCAGCAGGGCCAGCTCGTCGTGCTCGGCCCGGGCGACCGCATCACCGTGGCCGCCGACGGCTCACAGGATTCGAACCGGCCCGCACTCGAGGTACTGCTGTTGGGCGGCAAGCCGATTCGCGAGCCGGTCTTCCAGTACGGACCCTTCGTGATGAACTCGAAGTCGGAGCTGATCCAGGCGGTCGAGGATTTCAACGCCGGCAGGTTCGGCGCCATCCCAGCCGGTGCGCTGATGCCGCACCGCCCGCTGAGCTGACCGATCCGTTGCTCCAGGGTGCCGGCGTCAGTGGGCGAGCACCTTGATACCGATGACCAGCAGTCCGACGCCCGCGAGCAGGACCACCGTCACCACCTGCTGCCACCAGGGCAGTTGTGTCCGGCGGACGGCCAGCAGCGCTATCAGGCCGAGTTCGCCCACCAGGATCCACTTGGCGATCCACAGTGCGGTGTCGGTGTCGAGCAGGCCGATGCCGGCGGTCGCGAGTGCCAGCAGCGGCAACACCGAGGCCTGCAGGATCTGGCCGGACGCCTGCAGCATCCGCCACCGCTCGGCGCCCCCCGGTGCCCGGCCGTGGACGCTGAGGTGGGCCACCCAGTCGGCCAGCAGGCTGGCCGCCCACAGACCGCCCATCGTGGTCGCGACGTCGATCATGCGCGCCCAGCCGCTGGTCTCCTCGCCGGTGTAGCGGGTGAGCACCGCGAGTGTCGCCAGGCAGGAGATGGCTCCGTACAGCCGCTCCCGCAGCATCGCGACGACGTGCTCGACGGGAACGTCCTCGTCGTCGGCCTCGGTGCGCAGCGCCTCCACGTCGCCGGCGTCAGTCACGGGGCGGCACCGTACTGAACCGGCCGGAGTCGGCCGCGTCCAGCAGTTGCTTGATCAGCCACTTCAAATTGTCGACGTCCCTGGGCAGGATCGCCTGCTCGTAGCCCACCAGCAGGTACACCGACCACGCCGCGAACAGCTCGGCCTGATGCGGACTCTCCAGGATCTGCAGCGCGCACTCGTACATCGCCTGGTACCGCTGGTGATCCACCGCCGCCTGCACGGAGCGCACCTCCGGATCGATCGCGCTCCACACGCGGATCGCGGCCTCCGCGCCGTGCGGCAGCGTCAGCGCGGCGTCGGCGAGCTTGTCGATCCGCAGGCGGGGGTCGGGCTCGGAACGAACGGCGTCGATGACCTCTACGGTCATCCCCTCATGCCAGTGCGCGATGAGCTCTCGGGTGTAGGCCGACCAGTTCGGGAAGTAGTGATAGAAGGAGCCGGTGGTGACACCGAGCCGTTGACAGACCTCCGCCAGCTTGAGCCCGCCGTAACCGAGGTCTGACAAGACGTCGAGACCAATGTCGAAGAACGACTCTCGCGAATCGACCGCGCCCATGGCGTAACACTAATTCGGCATGGACCGGCGGGAAGGGTGCATTGGCGAATGAATTCAGTCCCTTGTGCCGCATGCGAGGCGACCGCATCGATTTGCTGGAATCGCGGGTGCGCGTGGCGGCCGCGGACCGCGTGTCTTTGTGCCAGGTGATGTGTGGCACAATTTGACCATGCCGTATACGGCGAGCAGGGGTCCAGGGCGCCCACCCGCAGCGAAGGCAGCTGAAACGCGGGAACGCATCCTGCACGCCGCTCGAGAGGTATTCAGCGAACTCGGGTACGACGCTGCGACGTTTCAGGCCATCGCGGTCCGCGCCGACCTGACCCGTCCCGCCATCAATCACTACTTCGCCAGCAAACGAGTGCTGTGGGCGGAGGTGGTGGAGCTGACCAACGCGTCGATCGTTAGCGCGGGCGTCGCCCGGGCACACGAACGCACCACCCTCATCGACCGGCTCTCGGCTTTCCTGTCGGTGACGACGCAGACCGAGACCGACAATCGCGCGGCCGCGGCGTTCCTCGTGACGTCGGTGTTGGAGACCCAGCGCCATCCGGAGCTGGTCAGCGATGAACACGACCCGCTGAAGAACTCGCGGGCCTTCGTGACGTGGGCGGTCAGGGACGCCATCGCCCACGGCGAATTGAGCACCGACACCGACGTGAACCACCTGGTGGAGATGCTCGTCGCGGTGGTGTGGGGCATGGGTTTCTACGCCGGCTTCATCGGCGACCGGACCGAGCTCGGTGCGGTGGTGCACAAGCTGGAACTGTTGCTGGCCAACAAACTGTGGAACCTGGACGAGCAATCCCACTGAGCGGACGCCCACGCCCTCGGATCCGGTGAATCGCCTGGGTGATGTGTTCTGGCCCACACTCGGGCGGCCGTATGACAGCTACTAGATAGACTTGCGAAGTAATCCCTGCTCATCCCGAGGAATCCCGTCATGAGTTCATTGCGCACCGACAACGACACCTGGGACATCGCCTCCAGCGTCGGCGTCACCGCCGTCATGGTCGCCGCAGCCCGGGCCGCCGAGACCGACCGACCCGACCCGCTGATCCACGACCCCTACGCCAAGGTCCTGATCGCCGACGCCGGGACCGGCGTCTGGGAGTACATGCTCGACGATGCGTTCGTGGCCAAGGTCAGTGAGGCCGACGCCGAGATCGCCGCGATGTTCGAGCACATGGGCAGCTATCAGGCGGTGCGCACCCACTTCTTCGACGCCTACTTCGCCGCGGCCGTCGACGCCGGCATCCGGCAGGTCGTGATCCTGGCCTCGGGTCTGGACTCGCGGGCCTTCCGGCTGCCGTGGCCGGCCGGCATCACCGTGTTCGAGATCGACCAGCCGAAGGTCCTCGAGTACAAAGCCGCCACGCTGGCGGCCAACGACGTGCGTCCGTCCGCCGACCGCCGTGAGGTGCCGATAGACCTGCGGCAGGACTGGCCGGCAGCGCTGGCCGACGCCGGCTTCGACCGGACCAGGCCGACGGCATGGCTGGCGGAGGGACTGCTGATGTATCTGCCCGCCGACGCGCAGGACCGGTTGTTCACGCAGATCACCGACCTGAGCGCGCCGGGCAGCCGCCTGGCGGCCGAGTCGATGGGAATTCACGCCGGCGATCGCCGGGAGCGGATGCGGACCCGGTTCGCGGCCCTGGCCTCCCAGTTCGACGTCGAACCCATGGACATCGCCGAGCTGACCTACGAGGATCCCGACCGCGCCGAAGTGGCGGACTGGCTGAACTCCCACGGCTGGCGTGCCGACGCCCTCGCGTCGCAGGACGAGATGCGCCGCCTGGGCCGGCATGTGGAGATCCCCGACACCGACGGACAGTCGTTCAGCACCTTCACCACCGCCGAGAAGCTCTGACTCACGCCCGGGGCAACCTGGGCTCCTGTTCACCAACCGGGTGGTTGGCTACGATTCGGGTACTCCGCTGGTCGGGAAGGAGACCCCGTCATGACCACAGAATCTGCCGCCCCCGTCGCCGTTGGTGACCACGCCCAGGACATTCCGGCGATCGTGCGGCGCCTGCGCGACACGTTCGCCACCGGCCGCACCCGCAGCGTCGAATGGCGCAAGCAGCAGCTCAAAGCGATGGAGCGGATGGTCCTGGAGAACGAGGCCGCCATCGCCGCGGCGCTCGAAGAGGACCTCGGCCGTAAACCGTTCGAGGCATGGCTGGCCGACATCGCCAGTGTCGCGGGCGAGGCGAAGGACGCCGCCAAGAACGTCAAGAAGTGGATGCGCCGCAGGTACCGCATGCTGGAGCTGTCGCAGCTGCCCGGCCGCGGCTGGGTGGAGTACGAGCCCTACGGCACGGTGCTGGTCATCGGCGCGTGGAACTTCCCGTTCGCGCTGACGCTCGGGCCTGCGGTGGGCGCGATCGCCGCGGGTAACACCATGGTGCTCAAGCCGTCCGAGGTGGCGCCGGCGTCCTCGCGGCTGATGGCCGAACTGGTGCCCAAGTACCTCGACAGGGACGCGATCGTGGTGGTCGAGGGCGACGCCTCGGTCAGCCAGGAGTTGATCGCGCAGGGGTTCGACCACCTGTGTTTCACCGGCGGCACCGAGATCGGCCGCAAGGTCTACGAGAGCGCGGCGTCGCACCTGACGCCGGTCACGCTCGAACTCGGCGGCAAGAGCCCGGTGATCGTCGCCGCCGACGCCGACATCGACGTCGCGGCCAAGCGCATCGCGTGGACCAAGCTGATCAACTCGGGCCAGATCTGCATCGCGCCCGACTATGTGGTGGCGGATGCGAAGATCCGCGACGAGCTCGTCGGCAAGATCGCCGAGGCGATCTCGTCCTACGAGGTCGGCCATCCGCACGGGATGCGGATCGTCAACCAGCGCCACTACGACCGGCTCACCGCCACGCTGGCTGCGACCAAGGGCGACATCGCCGTCGGCGGCAAGCCCAACGCCAAGGACATGCACATCCACCCGACCGTGGTCGTCGACCCTGATCCGGCCGAGCCGTTGATGACCGACGAGATCTTCGGGCCCATCCTGCCCGTGGTGACCGTCCAATCCCTGGACGAGGCAATCGATTTCGTCAACGCGCGACCCAAGCCGCTGGCGGCCTACCTTTTCACCAAGACCAAGGCCGTCCGCGAGCGGGTGATCCGTGAGGTGCCCGCGGGCGGCATGATCGTCAACCACCTGCTGTTCCACTTCGCGACCAACAAACTGCCCTTCGGCGGCGTCGGCCCCTCCGGCATGGGGGCCTACCACGGCAAATTCGGCTTCGAGCAGTTCAGCCACAAGAAGTCGGTGATGACCAAGACGACCCGACCCGACGTCGGTGCCTTCATCTATCCCCCGTATACAGAGAAGGCTTGGAAACTCGCCAGACGGCTGTTCTAGCCCCAGGCTTCAACAGGAGAAGGGAAGCTCATGCCAGGAGTGCAGGATCGGGTCATCGTCGTCACGGGCGCCGGAGGCGGTCTCGGGCGCGAGTACGCGATGACGCTCGCCCGCGAGGGCGCCAGCGTCGTCGTCAACGATCTCGGCGGCGCACGCGACGGCACCGGCGCCGGCCACAACATGGCCGACGAGGTGGTCAAGGAGATCAAGGACGCCGGCGGCCGCGCCGTCGCGAACTACGACTCCGTCGCCGAACCCGAGGGCGCGGCGAACATCATCAAGACCGCCGTCGACGAGTTCGGCAAGGTCGACGGTGTCGTCAGCAACGCCGGCATCCTGCGCGACGGCACCTTCCACAAGATGGAGTTCGCCAACTGGGACGCCGTGCTCAAGGTTCATCTCTACGGCGGCTACAACGTGATCCGCGCCGCCTGGCCGCACTTCCGCGAGAACGGGTTCGGCCGCGTGGTCGTCGCCACCTCGACCAGCGGGCTGTTCGGCAACTTCGGCCAGGCCAACTACGGCGCGGCCAAGCTCGGCCTGGTCGGCCTGATCAACACGCTGGCCCAGGAGGGCGCCAAGTACAACATCAAGGCCAACGCCGTCGCGCCGATCGCCGCCACCCGCATGACGCAGGACATCCTGCCGCCCGAGGTGTTCGAGAAGCTCACGCCCGAGTACGTCGCCCCGGTGGTGGCCTATCTGTGCACCGAGGAGGTGCCCGACACCGCGTCGGTGTTCATCGTCGGCGGCGGCAAGGTCCAGCGCGTGGCACTGTTCCAGAACAGCGGCGTGACCTTCACCGAGGTGCCGTCGGTCGACGACATCGCGAGCCGGTGGAACGAGATCGACGACCTGTCGGCGGCCGAGCGGGCCACCTTCAGCCTCGGCTGATCTCTTCATGAAAGCGCTTGTCGCGCAGGAGCTGTCGGGCCCTGCGGGGTTTGTCTACACCGACGTGACCGACCCCGTGGGGGATGACAACGTCATCGTCGACGTGCGCGCCGCCGGTGTCTGCTTCCCGGACCTGCTGCTCCTGCGCGGTGAGTACCAGATGCGGCTGGACCCGCCCTTCGTCCCCGGCATGGAGGTCGCCGGGGTGGTGAGGTCGGCACCCGCCGCGACGGGTTTGGTTGCCGGTCAACGCGTCTCGGCCTTCACGATGCTCGGCGGCTACGCCGAGCAGGTCGCCGTGGCGCCCGGCAGTGTCGTGCCCACTTCCGCCGGCGTCGACGACGCCTCGGCGGCCGCGCTGCTCGGCAACTACTACACGATGTACTTCGCGCTGCACCGCCGCGGCGCGCTGCAGGCCGGCGAGACGGTCCTGGTGCTGGGCTCGGCGGGGGGTGTGGGCACCGCGGCGGTCCAGATCGCCAAAGCGCTGGGCGCCCGGGTGATCGCGATGGTGCACCGGCCGTCGGCGATCGAGTTCGTCGAATCGCTCGGCGCCGATGTGGTGCTGCCGCTCGCCGACGGGTGGCTCGACGCGGTCAAGACGCACACCGACGGCCGCGGCGTCGACGTCGTGGTGGACCCCATCGGGGGTGCGGCCTTCGACGACGCCGTGCGGGCGATGGCCACCGAGGGCAGGCTGCTGGTGATCGGCTTCGCCGCCGGCGGCATCCCGACGGTCAAGGTGAACCGCCTGCTGTTGCGCAACGTCAGCGTCGTCGGCGTCGGGTGGGGCGAGTTCGTCAACCGCAACCCCGGCGCCCAGGCCGAGGTCGGCGCCGGGCTGGCGAAGCTCGTCGACGCCGGCCTGAGACCGCCTGCGCCGGTGCGCTTTCCGCTGTCCGCGGGCGCGGAGGCGCTGCAGGCACTGGCAGACGGCAAGATCCGCGGGAAGCTGGTGCTGGAGCCGGCTCGCGCGACGAGCGAATGACCCCGGTGGTGCGCGCCCTGGCCTTCGACGTGTTCGGCACCGTCGTCGACTGGCGCTCGAGCGTCATCGCCGAACTCGAGGACTTCGGCACCCGCCATGGGGTGCAACGTGATTGGGCCGCGTTCGCCGACGACTGGCGGGCGGGGTACTCCCCGGCCATGGATCGCGTCCGTCGCGGCGAACTGCCCTGGACCAGGATCGACGATCTGCACCGCGGCCGGCTCGTGGAACTGTTGTCGGCGGCGGGGATCACCGTCGACGACGCCGGCATCGACGAACTGAACCGGGCGTGGCACCGACTCAACCCGTGGCCCGATGCCGTCGCCGGCCTCACGCGGTTGAAGACGCGCTTCGTCATCACCACCCTGTCCAACGGCAACGTCTCCCTGCTGACCGACATGGCCAAGCACGCGGGCCTGCCGTGGGACTGCGTGCTGTCGGCGGAACTGTTCCGGCACTACAAGCCCGACCGCGAGGTCTACCTCGGGTGCGCCGACCTCCTCGGCGTGGCGCCCGAGGAGGTGATGATGGTCGCTGCACATCCCTCCGACCTGCGGGCGGCCCGCGACGCCGGCCTCCGTACCGGGTTCGTCTTCCGCCCCGCCGAGCACGGCCCGAACCGGACGCTGCGCAGGCCGGCCGAGGGCGAATTCGACGTCCTGGCAGACGACTTCTGCGACCTCGCCGACCAGCTGACAGCCTGAGCGGGCAGAAACGGGTATAGACCGGCCCATGACCGTTCCGCTGCCGTCCGACCTCATCGACCTGCTGGGCAAGCCGAGCCCGTGCTTCGTCGCCACGCTGATGCCCGACGGGTCACCGCAACTGACCGAAACGTGGGTCACCACCGACGGCGAGCACGTCGTGATCAACATCGTCGGCGGGATGCAGAAGGACCGGAATCTGCGGCGTGATCCGCGGGTGGCCGTCAACGTCGTCGACCCCGACGACGTCACCCGCTTCTACGAGGTGCGCGGTCGCGTGACGTCGATGACCAGCGACGGCGGCAAGCAGAGCATCGACGAGATCTCGCACAAGTACCTCGGGATCCCCTATCCCAACTTCAGTGGCAATCCCGACGAGACGCGCGTCATCGTCACGATCGAGGCCGACAAGGTCAACACGCCCATGCGAGGCTGATCTGCCATGAGCACCGGTGGAATCCTTCTCGTCGCCTTGGTGATCGCGATCGGTCTGGTCGGGATCATCGTGCCGATCCTGCCGGGCGGGATCCTCGTCATCGCGGCGATCGGGGTGTGGGCCTTCGTCGTCGGCTCCGCGGTCGCATGGGTGACGTTCGGTATCGCGGCCGCCCTGTTCATCGCCTCCGCGGTGATCAAGTACACCTGGCCCGTCAAACGGATGCGGCAGGCGCAGGTCCGCACGTCGGTGCTCGCCATCGGCGCGGCGGCCGGCCTCGTCGGGTTCTTCGTCATCCCCGTCATCGGCCTGCTCATCGGGTTCGTCGGCGGAGTGTTCGCCGCCGAACTCGCGACCCGCGGCACCGTGAGCCGGGCGTGGGCGTCGACCGTGCACGCCCTCAAGGGCGTCGCGCTGTCGGTCGGGGTGGAGTTGACCGGCGCGCTGCTTGCGACCGTGGTGTGGCTGGTCGGCGTCTTCATGACGGCGTAGTCACGCGGCACACCCGGCGGGCTCGCGAACGCACGCATTCTGACGAAAAACGGGCGAAATCCGTCAGATATCGTGCGCTCGGCGTTACAGAGTCAGTCGTTGAGCGCTGCGCGCAGGCGGCCGAGGTCCTCGCCGGTCACGCCCGCGGCCTCGAGATAGCCGGTGAGAGAACCGAATTCGGCGTCGAGGGTGCGACGCGCCATGTCCAGGTAATCCTCGCGCACACCCAGCACGGACTCGGTCAGGCGCGCCTCGGCCAACTCCAGCACCTCGGGCGCCTCCACGGCCCGGGCGCGCACGTTGGCCAGGATGCTCTCCCGCAACTGCGGCACCGCGACGTTGCTGCGCAGATAGTCGGCCATGATCGCGTCCCGGTCGACGCCCGCGGCCTCCAGCACGACCGCGATCGTGAACCCGGTGCGGTCCTTGCCGGCGAAGCAGTGCGCCAGCACCCGCCGGCCCGAACCGAGCAGTGCCACCACCTGGTGCACGGCGCGCTGCGCCAGCGGAGCGGTGGCGATGCGCCCGTACTCCTCGGTCATGTAGCGCGCCGCGGCGTCGGCGACCGACTCGTCGTCGGGCTTGTCGGTCATCATCCGCTGGAACGCGTGCTCGTGCGGCGCCTCGTCGTCGGAGGCGGTGGTCTCGATGAACGGGAGGTGGTGGATGTCCACTCCGGTGGGGACCAGTCCGGGGCCGTGCCGCTCGAGTTCGCGCAGCGTCCGCAGGTCGGCGACGTCGGTGACGCCGTATCCGGCCAGTGCCGCGCGGCCGTGGTCGTCGAGTTTGGACAGCTCACTGGCGCGGAAGAACCGGCCGGGCGCGATACCCGTCTGCTCGGCGACGTCGCGGAAGTTCCACGCGCCGGACAGTTCCCCGCCGGAAGACGCCACTACTTCGTCACCGCTTCACCCGATCGGCACGCCGCCGCGGCCAGCGGCGACTTCTCCCTGCCCAGTTCCGCACGGGCGATGGTGCGCATGTGCACCTCGTCGGGACCGTCGAACAGCCGCATGGCCCGGTGCCAGCCGTACATCCGGGCCAGCGGGACGTCGTCGCAGACGCCCATCGCGCCGTGCACCTGGATGGCGCGGTCGAGCACGTTGCACGCCATCTGCGGTGCGACGGCCTTGATCTGCGCGACCAGCACCTGGGCGTCCTTGCTCCTGTTGCCGTGCTGATCGATGGTCCAGGCGGCTTTGTGGCACAGCAGCCGGGTCTGGTCGATCTCGTTGCGCGACTTGGCGATCGACTCCCGCACCACGCCCTGCTCGGCGAGCGGCTTACCGAACGCGACACGCTTCTGCACCCTGTCGACCATCAGCGCCACCGCCCGCTCCGCGACGCCGATCGCTCGCATGCAGTGGTGGATGCGGCCGGGGCCGAGCCGTGCCTGGGCGATCGCGAAGCCGCTGCCCTCCTGGTCGAGCAGGTTCGACGTCGGCACGCGCACGTTGTCGAAGGTGATCTCGCAGTGGCCGTGCTGGTCCTGCCAGCCGAAGACCGGAAGCGAGCGCTCGATCGACACCCCGGGAGTGTCGACGGGCACCAGGATCATCGACTGCTGCTGGTGGCTGGCCGCGTCCGGGTTGGTGCGGCCCATCACGATGAGGATCTTGCACCTCGGGTCGGCCGCTCCCGAGATCCACCACTTGCGGCCGTTGATGACGTAGTCGTCCCCGTCGCGCAGCATCGTGGTCTCGATGTTGCGGGCGTCGCTGGAGGCGACCGCGGGTTCGGTCATCGCGAACGCGCTGCGGATCTCGCCGGCCAGCAGCGGCTCGAGCCACTGCGTGCGCTGCTCCGGGGTGGCGAACAGGTGCAGCGTCTCCATGTTGCCGGTGTCGGGCGCCGCGCAGTTGGTGACCTCAGGACCGATCTCCATGCTCCAGCCGGTCAACTCGGCCAGCGGCGCGTACTCGAGATTGGTCAGGCCAGACTCCGCGGGAAGGAACAGGTTCCAGAGGCCGCGTTCCTTGGCCAGCGTCTTGAGCTCCTCGACCACCGGCGGGACCGTGTGGTCGTTCGGGCCCGCTTCGAGGCGGAACCGGTCGTACGCCTCTTCGGCGGGCAAGACGTGCTCGACCATGAAATCGGTCAACCGCTGGTGATAGTCGGCCGCCTTGGCGGACATCGCGAAGTCCATGCCCGCCACGATATGACACCTGTTAAGACCGCGGCGGGCCGGGATCGAGGGGCAGGCGCGTCACTCGGCGCCGCGGCCCTCGCGGCTGTTGCGGTACGCCGATCGCCGGAACACGGTCAGCCACCGGGGCAGCAGGGTGATCTCCGTGCCGCTGCGAATCGTCGGGTCGAACGGCTGGTCACACCCGGGTTCGTCACCACACAACTCGCGGTCGAAGGTCAATGTCGCCAGTGTCGTGAAGTCACCACGCCCCTGCGCCTGCTCGACGACGAATTCGAGGGGAGAGCCGGCGATCTGGTCGCGGATGGCCTCGACCGACAGGCCGCCGACGACGGTCGAGCGCATGCGCGCGCGCAGCCAGTACACGCCGCCGCGGTAGCCGAGCGGCATCAGCGTGGAGTACTGCGCCGCCGGCCATGACACGACCGGGCGCAGCAGGACCCGCGAGGACGACGAGACGGTCAGCACGTCCCACGGGTGGGCTCCGTCGGCGTCGCCCTGCATGCGCCACGCGAGTCCCGCGAAGTCGGGAAGGGCGCCAGGCGTGCCGGCGCCCTTGGAGAGGCGCCCGACGACGTCTCCGGACATCAGGGGCAGACCCTCGCCCTCGGGGGCGAGGCGCGTGACGGTCCCACCGCAGAGGACACCCGTGGGATGGAAGAACCGCTTGTCGCGCAGAGCAGCGCCCGCCCGCAGCGGAAGTGTGGTCAAGTCGGAAAGGGTCACGCCGATTGTCTGCCCACTGCCGCGTCGATCAAACGGCCACGTGCTCACGCTTCGTCCAATGCCTCACCGAGCGCATGAACGACCCGGTTGTGGTGATCCTCGGACAGGGCGTGCCCGACGCCCAGGACGACGGCGACCGGCCACTCGACGATCTGCAGCGCCGCGAGCGCCGCCAGGCCCCCGTAATACACGACCTGGTCCGGCCGCGGCAGCCGCGTGCGTCCCAGCCACGGAAGATCGACGATCACCGTCTCCTTCTCCCGGATCTGGTCGGAGACGTTGCGATGGCTGCGGCGCGAAGTCTGCGCAGGCATGGGCACACCACCTTCGGGATCGTCGGCGGAAACGGAGTCGACGACTACCCGGGCGCAGCCGGACGAAACGTGGCGGCGTTTGGCCGGCAGGCCGCCGGGTACTACGCGCGCCATGCCTTCACTGTGGACCGACGGCCGCCTCGAGACCCCCACTCCAGCCGGGGTGATCGACGACGTGCAGACCGCCGACGTGGTGGTGGTCGGGGCGGGGATCACCGGGCTGACCACCGCGGTGCTGCTCGCGCGCGCCGGCAAGAAGGTCGTCGTCGTCGAAGCGCGCCACGTGGGCGCCGCGACCACGGGCAACACCACGGGCAAGGTCAGTGTGCTGCAGGGCGGCAAGCTGGCCAACATCGCGCGCAAGCACGGCACCGACATGCTGCGCGCGTACGTCACCGGCAACACCGAGGGCCGGGACTGGCTGTTGCGGCACTGCGACGACCACGGCCTGAGTTACCAGCGCGAGGACGACCACGCCTATGCCCAGAACACCGACGGGCTAAGCACGGTGCGCAAGGTGTGGTCGGCGTGCAAGGAAGCCGGGCTCGACGCCCAGTGGGCCGACGACGCCGATGTCCCGTTCCCCTTCGCCGGAGGGGTGCGGCTGCGCGAGCAGGCCCAGATCGACCCGATCCCGTTTCTCTCCAGCCTGGTCACCGAGCTGGAAACCCACGGAGGCACCCTGCTGCAGGGGGTGCGAGCCACCACGGTCTCGGGACTCGGCCCGCTGCGGGTGCACCTGCGCAAGACAGCCGGCGACCAGGACACCCGCAGCGCCCAGCAGGTGATCACCACGCAGTACTGCGTGCTCGCGACCGGCATGCCGATCCTCGACCGCGGATTCTTCTTCGCCCGCCTGGAACCGAAGCGGTCCTACTGCCTGGCCTTCGACGTGCCCGGCGACATCACCAGATCGATGTACATCTCGGTCGATTCGCCGACCCGGTCGGTGCGCTATGCCCCGACGCCGACAGGGGAGAAGCTGATCGTCGGCGGCGCCGGACACACGGTGGGCCGGGCGAACCATCCGAAGAATGCCGTGACCGAACTGGCCGACTGGGCGTTGCTGCACTACCCCGGAGCGGTGCAGACCCACTATTGGTCGGCGCAGGACTATCACCCCGACGATGAGCTGCCCTTCGTGGGTCCGCTCCTCCCGAAGTTCGAGAACCTGCTCATGGCAACAGGTTTCGACAAGTGGGGAATGAGCAACGGCGTCGCGGCGGCGCTGGCGCTGTCCTCGCGGATTCTCGGCGGCCGGATGGATTGGGCCGCGGCCTTCGCGAGCTGGAGCCCGCACGAGCTCACCGGGGTCACCACAGCGCTGCAACTCAACCTCGAGGTGGGTCTGAATCTCGCCAAGGGCTGGATCGCTCCGATCGCCGCGTCCTCGGAGACGCCGGAAGAGGGCCAAGGTGTCGTCAGCGGAGCGCCGTGGCGGATGCGGGCCACCAGCGTCGTCGACGGCGTGCAGCGCACCGTGTCGCCGGTCTGCCCGCACCTCGGGGGCATCGTCAACTGGAACGACTCCGATCGAGCGTGGGAGTGCCCGCTGCACGGCTCGCGGTTCGCGCCCGACGGAGCGCTGATCGAAGGGCCCGCGACCCGCGGACTGACCGCCAACGGCTAGTGCGTCAGCTGCGCAGGGTGTCGGAAGGCTTGCGGCCGTAGGTCTCCCGATACATCGCGGCGAACCGGCCGGTATGGGCGAACCCCCACCGGTTGGCGACGATCTGCACGCTGGTCAGCGCGGCATCGGCGTTGGTGAGTTCCCGGTGCGCGTGGTCCATGCGGACCCGCCGCAGGTACTCCATCGGTGTCATGTCCATGTGCCTGCGGAACATGTACTGCAGCGCGCGGGGCGTGACATGGATGTCGTCGGCGATGTCGGCCAGTGCGATGTCGCGGTCGGCGTTGCCGTCGATGAAGGCGACGGCCCGGCGCAGCAAGGTCGGTTTCGCGTCGGCGCGGTCGGCCGTCGCGGACTCCATCATCGCGGTGTTCGGCAATGTCGCGAGGACGACGGACGCGAGCATCGACGCCGTCGTCGAGGCGACCAGCGGCGTCGGTGTGCCGTGCGCGCCGTCGACGACCGTGCGAACGTAGTCGATGGCGGCGTCGAGCTGTCGTTGCGCTGACGGGGAGACGGGCCGGTGGCCGAGCAGGCGCACGGGTTCACCCGCCCGACCCGATGTGGGCGTGGCCACCCGGTCGAGCAGCGCACTGTCGAACATCGTCAGGTCGTAGGTGGCTTCGCAGACGCGACCGGAATAGGGCAGCTCGGGCGGGGACAGCAACGTCACGTCGCCGGGCTGGAACACGTCCTGCGGTTCACCGATGAAGTTCTCCTCGATGTGCCCGTCGTGCACCCGGCACAGGCAGATACGCCCCAGTGGCGCCGCGTCGTAGGACATGTGGAATCTGAGGTCGAGCTCGTCGAAACTCACCGGCCCCAGCCAGCGGCGCTGCACATGTGCGGAGGCCTTCTCGCCAGCAGGGGCGCCGATGGACATCTTCGTGTAGGCGCGAACGAGGAAGTCCTCGGTCGCACCGAGATCCTCGCTGTCGAACTCGAGATCCTCGTGGTCACCCGGTGCGGTCGGCCGGCCCGATTGTCGGCGGGGCGGCCGAGGCGACGTCGGGTGAGTAGACGGCGTGCTGGTCAGCATGTCGTTACCCCGCAATCACGGCGGTATGACGGGGCCATGGCTTCGCCCCAATGGAAGACACCATACTCGTTGGACCATATCTGACGAAGACGTCATATTTCGCTACTCGGATCGGCGGTAGCGCTGAGTGGATGGATCGCGCCGCGCACCGGCCATCCACAATACGAAGATTTGATTATCCGATATACGAAAGCGCTTCACTCCGTGCGGACCAAAAGCTCTGTCGCAGTACTGAGTTCGGAGAGCGGGCGGGTCGCGCCGGCGGTGTGATGCCCGAGGCTTTCAGTTGTCCGGGGTATCCCTGGTGGAGAGAGTTCTCAACCAAGAATCGGGGTGGTTCTGCGGGCGGCACGCACCGTCTCCCGGAAATCCACGAGCTGAATCGTCGAGGAAGGAGCGACGATGTCGAATGAGAAGCCGGCGCCGCTTCGCGAACCCGCGGACGCGTGGGAGTTCCCCACGTCCGACGAGCGGCGCCGCATCTATCAAATCCTCGAACTGGTCGACGCGATGCAACGCCGTGCGGACACGAACTTCGAAGCCGTGCTGCGGGAGATCAACGCCACCACCGTGGCGTCCGTGCCCGGCGCTCAGTACGCCTGCGTGACGGTCGTCGAGCCCAAGCACACCGTTCGCTCGCTCGCGGCGACTCACCAGTACCCGATCACGCTCGACGACATCCAGCGCGACGCCGGGGAGGGCCCGTGCCTGTCGGCGGCGTGGGCTCATCAGATCATTTCCATCGATGACCTGAATCGCGAGCACCGGTGGCCGGCCTACCGACAGGCGGCGCTGCACAGCACCCCGATCCGATCGATCATGTCCTACCGGTTGTTCGGCGAGGGGAGCTGCCTGGCTGCGCTCAACATCTACGCCGAGCAGGCGCATGCATTCGACGACGAGGCGGTCGAACTCGGACTGGTCTTCGCCGGCCACACCGCCGTCGCCTGGAACGCGATGCGTCGCCAGGAACAGTTCCGCAGTGCACTGGCCACCCGAGACGTCATCGGCCAGGCGAAGGGCATCCTGATGGAGCGGTTCGACATCGATGCGTTCGCCGCGTTCGACCTCCTGCGCCGGCTCTCGCAGGAATCCAACACCAAGCTCGTCGACATCGCAGAACGGATCGTCAACGAGGGTCGTTCTGCGAGATAGCTGGACAGATACCGCACACACCCGCCTACCGGGCATTTGCTGTGCGATGCTGATCGCCATGGTGGGGCGGTGACGGGCGCGCGGGTCCGGGTCGTGGTCGGCGACGACCACCCGATGTTCCGAGACGGCGTCGTGCGCGCCCTGCAGGGCAGCGGATCGATCGATGTCGTGGCCGAGACCGACGACGGGCCCGCGGCGCTCGCGGCGATCCGCGAACACCAGCCGCAGGTGGCCCTGCTGGATTATCGGATGCCCGGGATGGACGGCGCGGCCGTCGCCGCGGCGGTGGTGCGCGACGAGTTGCCGACCAGGGTGCTGCTGATCTCCGCGCACGACGAGTCGGCCATCGTGTTCCAGGCACTCCAGGCGGGAGCCGCCGGTTTCCTGCCCAAGGAATCCACCCGGGCTGAACTGGTCTCGGCGATCCTGGACTGTGCCAAGGGACGCGACGTCGTCGCCCCCAGTCTGGCCGCCGGCCTCGCGGGCGAGATCCGCCGCCGCGCCGAGCCCGACGGCCCCGTGCTGAGCCCCCGCGAACGCGAAGTGCTCGCGCTGATCGCGGCGGGCAGCAGCATCCCGGCCATGGCCAAGGAGCTCTTCCTGGCGCCGTCGACGGTCAAGACCCATGTGCAGCGGCTCTACGAGAAGCTCGGGGTGAGCGATCGCGCCGCCGCCGTCGCGGAGGCCATGCGCCGCAAGCTCCTGGAGTGAGCGTGCCCGTCGTCATGAGCCGCCTGAGCGCCGTGCGTGACTTCCTGGCCGCCGAACCCGTCCGCGTCTCGGCCACTCTGCGGCTGCCGTTGATCGCCCTGATCGGGGTCCTGGTGTGGATCTGGGAGGTCGACCACTGGTTGCCGCAGCTGTACGCCGCGATTCTCGGCAGCTATGCGGTCGCTGCGGTGATCTGGCTGCTTGCCGTGCTCCGCGGACCGGTGCCCCGCTGGGCGGACTGGGCGTCCACCGCCGTGGACCTCGTCGTGATCATCGTGCTGTGCCTGGTGTCCGGCGGCGCGACTGCGGCGCTGCTGCCGGTGTTCTTCCTGCTGCCGATCTCGGTGGCGTTCCAGGACCGGCCCCTGCTGACCGCGATCATCGGGGCGATCACCGCGCTCGGATACCTGACGGTGTGGATCTTCTACTCCAAACGCGATGACCGGGTCGGCCTGCCGAACATGGTGTACACCCACTTCGGGTTCATGATCTGGCTGGCGGTGGCCACCACGGCCCTGAGCTTCGTCCTCGCACGACGCGCCGCGCGACTGCGCGCGCTGCAGGAAGTCCGGCGGCAGTTGGTCTCCGAAGCGATGCAGTCCGACGAGCGACACAACCGCGACGTCGCCGAGCACCTCCACGACGGCCCGCTACAGACGCTGCTGGCCGCCCGGCTCGAACTCGACGACGCCCGGCAGCGCCATCCCGATCCCGCCCTCGACCTGGTGTACGCCGCACTGCAGGAGACCGCGACAGGTCTGCGCTCGACCGTCACCGAGCTGCACCCCCAGGTCCTGGCCCAGCTCGGCCTCACGGCGGGTGTACGAGAGTTGTTGCGGCAGTTCCAATCCCGCTACGACATCGAGGTGATCGCCGATCTCGAGGAGGTCGACAAGCCGCAGTCGCAGTCGCTGCTCTACCGGGCCGCGCGCGAACTGCTCACCAACGTCGGCAAGCACGCGGGCGCGTCGACGGTCCACGTCGACCTGGTTCGCCGCGGGGACCGCGTCATCCTGACGGTCGGCGACGACGGCCGCGGCTTCGATCCGGAGATCGTCGGCAGGTCGCTCGCGGCCGGCCACATCGGCCTCGGCTCGCTGATGGGCAGGTTCGACGCCATGGGAGGCTCGATGCGCATCACCTCGCACCCGGGCCAGGGCACCCAGGTGACCGCGACGTCACCACCCGAGCCGGCGGCGGACGCGATCGAGACGCGGTGATCCCGACGGATCAACGTTGTGCAGGAGAAGTGCGAGTGCCCGTCTGCACAACGTCGATCGGTCACGCGCGACGTGAGAAGCGGCCTGCTCGCTACACGGGTTCGTGCACCGACAGTGCCGCGTTGATCGCGTCGACCCGGTCCTTGGCGTCGCCGAACAGCATCTGCGTGTTCTCCCGGAAGAACAGCGGGTTCTGCACGCCGGCGTAACCCGAGGCCATCGACCGCTTGAACACGATCACATGGGCGGCGTTCCAGACCGTCAGCACCGGCATGCCCGCGATCGGACTGCCCGGATCCTCGGCCGCTGCCGGGTTGACCGTGTCGTTGGCGCCGATGACCAGGACGACGTCGGTGCCGTCGAAGTCGTCGTTGATCTCGTCCATCTCGAGCACGATGTCGTAGGGCACCTTCGCCTCGGCGAGCAGCACGTTCATGTGCCCCGGCAGACGGCCCGCGACGGGGTGGATGCCGAAGCGGACCTCGACGCCGCGCGCCCGCAGCTTGCGGGTCAGCTCGGCCACGCCGTACTGGGCCTGCGCGACGGCCATGCCGTAGCCGGGCGTGATGATCACCGAGTTGGCCGACTCGAGCAGTTCGGCGGCGCCCTCGGCGGTGATCTCGCGGTGCTCGCCGTAGTCCTTGTCGTCGGCCGGCCCGGCCTCGATCCCGAAACCGCCGGCGATGACGGAGATGAACGAACGGTTCATCGCCTTGCACATGATGTAGGACAGGTACGCACCGGAGGAGCCCACCAGCGCACCGGTGATGATCAGCAGGTCGTTGCCCAGCAGGAAGCCCGACGCGGCGGCGGCCCAGCCGGAGTAGCTGTTGAGCATCGACACCACGACGGGCATGTCGCCGCCGCCGATGGACGCGACCAGATGCCAGCCCAGCAGCAGCGCCAGCACCGTCACCACCGCGAGGATCCACAGCTGCGGGTCGATGACGAACCACACCGTGAACACGACGAACAGCACCAGCGCACCGACGTTGAGGAAGTTCTTGCCGGGCAGCATCATCGGCGCGGACTTGATGCGCGCCGAGAGCTTGAGGTTGGCGACGATCGAACCGGTGAACGTCACGGCGCCGATGAAGACCCCGATCACCACTTCGGCCGAGTGGATGCCGAGCATTCCTTCGCGGCCCAGCTGCAGGGCCTCGGCCCCGGCGGCGTCGCGCTCGACGTGCAGGTAACCGTTCCAGCCGACGAGCACGGCGGCCAGACCGACGAAGCTGTGCAGCAGCGCGATCAGCTCGGGCATGCCGGTCATCTCGACGACCTTCGCGCGCCACAGGCCGATTGCGGCGCCGACGATCATCGCGACTACCAGCAGGCCCACGCCCAGGGCTTCGATGTGCCGGTCGAAGGCGAGCGCGATGGTGGCGACGAGCGCGACGACCATCCCGCCGATGCCGAAAGTGTTACCGGCCCGCGATGTCTCGTGCCGGGACAGTCCGGCCAGCGCCAAGATGAACAGCAGCGCCGCGACGACGTAGGCCGCGGTCGCGGCGGTGTTCAGGGTGAACATTCTTCTCAGCTCCTCGAGAACATGGCCAGCATGCGGCGGGTCACCGCGAAGCCGCCGAAGATGTTGATGCTGGCGAGCAGGATCGCCAGGCAGGCCACCGCGGTGACGATGGGGTTGCCGTGCCCGATCTGCAGCAGCGCGCCGACGACGATGATGCCGGAGATCGCGTTCGTCACCGACATCAACGGGGTGTGCAGCGCGTGGTGCACATTGCCGATCACGTAGTAGCCGATCACGATGGCCAACGCGAAGACGGTCAGGTGCACCTGCAGCGCGGTCGGCGAGACGGCGATGAGGGCGAACAGCACCGCCGCGGCGGTGAAGGCCACCCCGAGCCGGCGCCCGGTCGTCATCTGTTTTTTGGCCGGCTTCTTCTCGACCGGGGCGGCGGCAGCGGCGGCCGGTGCGGCCGAGACCTGCACCGGGGGCGGCGGCCAGGTGACCTCACCGTCGCGGACCACCGTCATCGAGCGCTGCACGACGTCGTCGAAATCGAGGGTGAGCTGGCCGTCCTTCTCCGGGGTGACCAGCTTGAGCAGGTTGACCAGGTTGGTGCCATAGAGCTGTGACGCGGTGGCCGGCAGCCGGCCCGCCAGATCGGTGTAGCCGATGATCGTCACGCCGTGGTCGCTGACGACGGCCCGGTCCTTGACCGTGCCCTCGACGTTGCCGCCGTTGGCCGCGGCCATGTCGACGATCACGCTGCCCGGCTTCATCGAGGCGACCATGTCGGCGGTGATGATCCGCGGCGCGGGCTTACCGGGGATCAGCGCCGTGGTGATGATGATGTCGACGTCCTTGGCCAGCTCGGCATACAGCGCCGCCTCGCGGGCCTTGTAGTCCTCGCCCATCTCCTTGGCGTATCCGGTGGCCGACACCTCCGCTTCTGCCGAATCGACCGAGACATACTCGCCGCCAAGGGATTTGACCTGATCGGCCACCTCCGGTCGCGGGTCGGTGGCGCGCACGATCGCACCGAGGCTGCCGGCCGCGCCGATCGCGGCCAGGCCGGCCACGCCCGCGCCGACCACGAGCACCTTGGCGGGTGGCACCTTTCCGGCCGCCGTCACCTGCCCGGTGAAGAACCGGCCGAACGCGTGCGCCGCCTCGACCACTGCGCGGTAGCCGGCGATGTTGGCCATGGACGACAGCACGTCCAGCGACTGGGCGCGCGAGATCCGCGGCACCGCGTCCATCGCCAGCACGGTGATGGGCCGCCTGGACAGCTGCTCGACGAGCTCGGGCTTCAGCGCCGGCGAGATCAGGCCGACCAGCGTCGCCCCGTCACGCAGCCCGGCGATCTCGGTCTCGGTCGGGGCGTTCACCTTGAGCACCACGTCCGCCGAGAGGGCCTGATCGGTGGATCCGACGTCGGCACCCGCCTCGGTGTACGCGGCGTCGGAGAAGCTCGCGGCGGCGCCCGCTCCGGATTCGACCACGACCGAGTAGCCGAGTTTGATCAGCTGGCTGACCGTGGCAGGCGTGGCGGCAACGCGCGTTTCTCCGGCGAGGGACTCTTTCGGTATCCCGATGATCATCGATGTCGATCCGATCTAGGCTTCGCGCACGAATCTGCGGAAGAGCCCAGGCGTGCTGCCGGGCCCCCGACGCTGCTCGTCGTTGGACGTGGAGATGACAGTCTAAAGACGCCGCCCGCGCGACTCACAATCCGATCTGCCGTATCCCCCGCGCGGGGGAGGCCGGAACGCGGACGGGGGATACGCTCCCCGCGTGACACGGTCAGCTGCATTCGTCGACGTTGCCGGGGCGAAGAGCTGATGCCGGCCACCACCGCAGCTCTGTCCTTCGCGCCCGACGACCCGTTCGTCGTCACCGACGTGCTCGTCGACGAACCCCGCGACGACGAGATCCTGGTCCGCATCGAGGCCGCCGGAATCTGCCACACCGATCTGGTCAATCGTGGTGCGGGGACGCCGGATCGCCCGGTGCTGCTGGGCCATGAGGGCACCGGTGTGGTCGAGTCGGTCGGCGCGGAGGTCACCACGGCCCGGCCCGGGGACCGCGTGGTGCTGACCTTCCGGTCCTGCGGGCGGTGCCCCAACTGCACCGCCGCGCGCCCGGCCTACTGTCGGGATGCGTTGCGGCTCAACCATTTCGGACGACGAGAGGACGGAACCGCACGGGTCACGGCCGGCGGCGCGGCGGTCCTCGACGGTTTCTTCGGCCAGTCGAGCCTGGCCGGCTACGCGCTGGCGTCCGCGGACAACACCGTGGTGGTCGGTCCCGACGTGAACCCGGTGATCGCCGGCCCGCTCGGGTGCGGATTCCAGACCGGCGCCGGAGCCGTGCTCAACCTCCTGAACCCCCGCGCCGGGAGCGCCCTGGTCGTATTCGGCGGCGGCGCAGTGGGTTTGGCCGGCATGCTGGCGGCGCTGTCCGCCGACGTGGGGACCGTGGTCGTGGTCGAACCCTCGCCGCAGCGCCGGGCGCTGGCCGAGAGTCTGGGCGCGACCGCCGCCCTCGCTCCCGGTGAGCACACCGTGAACGCGTTACGCGAGACCACCGGTGGGGGAGCCGACCATGCGCTCGACACCACAGGCCGTCCCGAGGTGCTCGCGGCGGCCGTCTCCGCGCTGGCGGTCGGCGGGTCCGCGGTCGCGGTCGGCCTCGGTGCCGGTGTGCCGCACATCGACCTGCGCGACCTCGTGCTGCGGGGCAAGACCGTGCACGGCTGCCTCGAGGGGGATTCGATTCCCGCCACCTTCATCCCGCATCTGCTCGAACTGCACGCACGGGGGCGGCTACCCCTCGAGCGGCTGGTGACAGCGTTCCCGCACGACCAGATCAACGAGGCGCTGGCCGCCCAGCACGCCGGCGACGTGGTGAAACCCGTGCTCACCTGGTGAGCGCAACCTCTGCCCGGGGCCAGGTCTCGAAACGGCACCGATACAGCATCGACATGCTCGCTGCCGGTGCGTCGGATGCACCGCGGGCCGCACGATATCGAGGTGAGCATGGTGGTGGAACGCGGGCTCGCACGATGCCCGCGATGCGTGTCGGTGGCGGATTACGTCTTCATCGAGTACGGGAAGAACGTGATCCGGTACGAGGTCCGCTGCCGCAAGTGCGGCGAATGCTACGGCGAGGACATGGGGCCGTCGGCGCCCTCACAGCTGGTCGTCGCGGAGCCGCTGCTGCGGTGGCCGCCGGACTGTGAACCGGTGCCGCCGCGGGACTGGGGCGCCGAACTTCGCGGGCATCTGGCGGTCGCGGCGCAGCACTGCGCCACGGCGGCGCAGATCAGCAAGACCGGATTCGACGAGGTGGCCAAGCGCGCCCACGCGATGGGCGAGCACACCCGCACCTGGGTGCACGAGCGTCGACGCGCCTACGCCCTCGGGGCGCGGATGCCCCTGCTGGCGCTCGAGGGGCGCGGGCGACGGACGGAGATTCAGACCGGCGGATAGGCCGGCGGCGGGTACACCCCGCGCAGGATCCACGCGAACCAGTTGATGCCGTACTCGACTTCGTCGCTTGCGTCGTAATCGGGATTCGGGTCCACCTCGATCTACCTCCACTCGCACGCCGGCTCTCCGGATGAGTCTAGACCGGCCGCACCCGACGGGATATCCCCTTCGGCCTACACTGAACCAACCAGTTAGTAGACCGTACGCGCGGTCCGGCCTGCCGATAGTGAGTCGCCATGTCTGAATCCGCAGTCACCTCCGGGACGTCCAACGGGATGTCCCGCCGCGAGGAACTGCTCGCCGTGGCCACCAAGCTGTTCGCCGCGAGGGGATATCACGGCACCCGCATGGACGACGTCGCCGACGCCGTCGGGCTGAACAAGGCGACGGTGTACCACTACTACGCCAGCAAGTCGCTGATCCTCTACGACATCTACAAGGGCGCCGCCGATTTCACCGTCGACGCGCTGCACGACGATCCCACGGCGTCGGCGCGCGAGACGATCTACCACTTCACGCGCCGGCTGCTGGTCGGCATCGCCAGCGACATCGAGCGCGCGGCGGTGTACTTCCAGGAGGGCCCCTACATCACCGAGTGGTTCACCGAGGAACAGGTGGCCTACATCCGGGAGAAGGAGACCCAGGTCTACGAACACGTCCGCGACGTGATCGACCGCGGGATCGCCAGCGGCGAGTTCTATGCGTGCGACTCGCACGTCCTCGCGCTCGGCTACATCGGTATGACGCTCGGCTCGTACCGCTGGCTGCGCCCGCACGGCAGGCGCACCGCCCAGGAGATCGCCGTCGAGTTCAGCACCGCGCTGCTGCGCGGGCTGATCCGAGACGAGACGGTCCGGGAGCATTCGCCGCTGGGCGTCGAGGTCGACGCCGACACCTCGGCGTGATCTGAGGCCGAGGGATCGTCGCGATGCGCCGGACACCCGCAGTCACGAGATCCGACGCGGGTACCCGGCTGCGGTGACAATCCGCATCGGCACGTCCGGCTGGTCCTACAACCACTGGTCGGGGGTGCTCTACGAACGGGGCCTGCCGTCCGGGCAGCGCCTGGCCCGGTACGCGGCCGAGTTCGACACCGTCGAACTCAACGGCAGCTTCTACCGCTGGCCGTCCGATGAGTGGTTCGCGCGCTGGCGCGACCAGCTGCCGCCTGGATTCGTGATGGCGGTGAAGGCGGCCCGCGGCCTCACCCATGCGCGCCGACTGCGTTCACCCGAGGTCTGGATCGAGCGGATGCACCGTGGCTGGGCGGTGCTGGGGGATCGGGCGGGCCCGCTGCTGGTGCAGCTCCACCCGGCCTTCGAGCGCGACGAAGTCTCATCAGCCCGGCTCGGCGACTTCCTCGCCGCCATGCCCGCCGAAATCCCGGTGGCGGTCGAGTTCCGGCACCCGTCCTGGGACGACGCGGCGGTGTACGACCTGCTCGAGAAGCACGGCGCCGCCTACGTCGTGATGAGCGGAGCGGGCCTGCCGTGCGTCCTGAAGGCGACGGCGACCTTCGTGTACGTGCGACTGCACGGGCCCGATCCCGGTGCGCTGTACGGGGGCTCGTACAGCTCCGACGACCTGCGGTGGTGGGCGGAGCGAATCCGCGAATGGGACGCGCAGGGCCGCGACGTGTTGGCGTTCTTCAACAACGACCTGGGTGGGAACGCGGTGCGCAATGCGCGGGAGCTGCGGTCGAACCTGTTCGGCTGAACCGGGTTTGAGCTTCCGGCGATGCGGGTACTCCGCCGCACCACGATCCAGACCATGGAAGGAGCGACCGTGAGACCTACCGCCGTCTTCGCGAAAGTGCGAGCCTTCCTGAGGGAGGGCTATCCGTCGGCCGCGCCGCGACAGGGCTATGCGCCGGCGCTGGCCCTGCTGCCGCCGGCGACTTCTCGGCGCTGACAGTCGATATGCTCACCCGATGCCGCTGGTGAGTAAGACGGTCGAAGTCGCGGCCTCTGCCGAGGCGATCATGGCGATCGTCGCCGACTTCGAGAGCTACCCGTTCTGGAACGAAGAGATCAAGGGCTGCTGGGTGCTGGCCCGCTACGACGACGGACGGCCCAGCCAGTTGCGGCTCGACGTGGTGGTGCAGGGGCAGTCGGGCACGTTCATCTCGGCTGTCTACTACCCGGGCGAGAACCAGATCTACACGGTCCTCCAGCAGGGCGACCACTTCGAGAAGCAGGAGCAGCGGTTCTCGGTCGTGGCGATGGGACCGACCTCCTTGCTGACCGTCGACCTCGATGTGGAGACGAAGCTCGCGATCCCCAAGCCCATGGTCAAGAAGGCGGTCGGGGAGACGCTGGACTACCTGGCGGACAACCTGAAGAAGCGCGCGGAGCAGCTCGCGGCGACTTAGCGCGACGTCAGGCCCACAGACCCACCCGGTCCAGCCACGCCAGCAACCGCGCCAGGCCGTCGGTGAACTGTCCCGTGGTCAAGTCCACCACCGTGTCCACGTCTCGCCCGCGCAGCGCGGCGATCAACTGATCGTGACTCGCCACCGCCGCCGCGCCCCATGTCCGATCGGTCGCGAACAGCTGCGGAGGCAGGTACCTGGTGGCGTGCAGGAGGAACCACGCCAGCTTGATCCGGCCGCTGGCCCGGTTGAACGCCCGGTGGAAGGCAAACTCGGCCAGCGCCACCGCGTTGGAATCCTGACGCTCGACCGCCTGCGCCAGCTGGGCATTCAGCCGGGCCAGCTCGTCGATCTCCTCGTCGGTGATCCGGCGGGCGGCCGTCGCCGCCAGCTCCCGGGCGATCGTCGACTGCAGCCAGAAGATGTCCTCGATGTCGGCGCGGGAGAGCGGGACCACGCGATGCCCGCGGTGCGGCTCGAGCTCGACCATGCCTTCGCCCCTCAGCGTCCGAAGCGCCTCGCGCACCGGGGTGATGCTCACGCCGAGCCGCGCGGCCGTCTCGTCGAGCCGGATGAACGAGCCCGGGCGCAGCGCACCCGTCATGATCTCCACCCGCAGCCGGCCGGCGACCTCATCGGACAGCTGCTCCCGCCGGACACCTCCTGAAGGACGCGTTCTGGCAGGCGCGATCATCGATTCTGCGGCCTTTCGACTGAACTCGCGAGGGCTTGTCCCGAACCCGCCGGGGCCATAGTGTGACCGGGGCAACACCATGTTTGATCAAATATCATCCGTCCGCAACCCATCCGTCCCGCCGTCTCCCTGGAGCGAACGACGTTGACCGATCCCGCTGGCCCATCCGGCCTGGTGACCGAGCAGCCCTATCTGGCCCGCCGCCAGAACTGGACCAACCAACTCGCGCGGCACGCGTTGATGCAACCCGCGGCCACCGCGCTGCGGTTCCTCGGACAGACCACGACGTGGGCCGACCTCGACCACCGGGTGAGCGCCCTGGCGCGCGCGCTGCACAGTCACGGCGTCGAGGCCGGCGATCGCGTGCTCATCCTGATGCTCAACCGGCCGGAGTTCATCGAGTCGTTCCTCGCGATCAACAAACTCGGCGCCATCGCCGTCCCGGTGAACTTCCGGATGACGCCGTCGGAGATCGCCTACCTGGTGTCCGACTGCGAGGCCCGTGTGGTCATCACCGAGTCGGTGCTCGCCAAGGTCGCCACCGCGGTGCGCGACCTCGACCCCACCCTCGCCACCGTCATCGTCGCCGGCGGGGCGGGCGACGACGGCACGCTCCACTACGACGAACTGCTGTCGGCCGAGCATCCCGGCCATCCCGTGGTGGACATCCCCAACGATTCGCCCGCCCTGATCATGTACACCTCCGGGACCACGGGCAGACCCAAAGGTGCTGTGCTCACGCACGCCAACCTCAACGGCCAGGCGATGACCCACCTGTTCACCAATGGCGTGGACCTCAACACCGACGTCGGGTTCATCGGGGTGCCGTTGTTCCACATCGCCGGGATCGGCAACACGATCTTCGGTCTTCTCCTCGGCCGGCCCACGGTCGTCTATCCGCTCGGCGCCTTCAACCCGGGTGAGCTGCTCGACGTGCTCGCGGCCGAGGCGGTCACCGGGATCTTCCTGGTTCCCGCCCAGTGGCAGGCGGTCTGCGCCGAACAACGCGCGCGCCCACGGGATCTGCGGCTGCGGGTGCTGTCGTGGGGGGCGGCGCCCGCCTCGGACACGTTGTTGCGCGAGATGGCCGAGACGTTCCCCGGCGCCCAGATCCTGGCCGCCTTCGGCCAGACCGAGATGTCTCCGGTCACCTGCATGCTGTTGGGCGACGACGCCATCCGCAAGCTCGGCTCGGTGGGCAAGGTGATCCCGACCGTGGCCGCACGCATCGTCGACGAGGACATGAACGACGTCCCCGTGGGTCAGGTCGGCGAGATCGTCTACCGCGCACCCACACTCATGGCCGGTTACTGGAACAACCCCCAGGCCACCGCGGAGGCCTTCGCGGGGGGCTGGTTCCACTCCGGTGACCTCGTGCGGCAGGACGAGGACGGTTACATCTGGGTGGTCGACCGTAAGAAGGACATGATCATCTCCGGCGGCGAGAACATTTACTGCGCCGAGGTCGAGAACGTCCTGGCGTCGCACCCCGCCATCGTCGAGGTCGCCGTCATCGGCCGCCCCCACCCCAAGTGGGGAGAGGTGCCCGTTGCTGTGGCCGTCGTGCGGAGTTCGCTGGAATCGGCGGCCTCGGCGACGCTCGAACTGGACCATCTGGAAGAGTTCCTGACCGCCCGGCTCGCCCGGTACAAGCACCCCAAGGCGCTCGAAGTCATCGACGCGCTGCCCCGCAATCCCGCGGGCAAGGTGCTCAAGACGGAACTGCGAACCCGCTTCGGCGCCGACGGTGGGATTGACGCTCGCGAAAGTGCGTCTCCGCCAACGGTTTCGACTGGATCGCAGCAGGTGTAGCCGAGTGGGGGTCCGATTGCTAACGGTTCGAGCCTCAATCCCGCGGATGCGGTACGCGGGCATCACGCCATCGGGTACAGTCCTGTGGTCTGTCTTACTACCGATGAGTAGGGAGACGGTCCTCACTGAGACGGGGTCGGGGCTGGAAGGGAGCGTGCGACAGGTGCTGCCGGTGCGCTACGCCAGCGACGGGATCGTCGCGGGAGCCGCTAGGTGACGGCGAATTCCAACCTGACGGGCTACGTGCGCGATCAGGTCCGCCCAGGCCTGGTGGCCGTCGGCGGCTTCGTGCGGATGTGCGTCCTGGTCGGCAAGGCACTGATGCGCCCGCCGTTCCAGTGGCGCGAATTCATCCTCCAGAGCTGGTTCCTGCTGACGGTGGCGTTCCTGCCCACCGTCGCGGTGTCCATCCCGCTCACCGTGCTGCTGATCTTCACGCTCAACATCCTGCTGACGCAGTTCGGTGCTGCGGACATCTCCGGTGCCGGTGCGGCTCTGGGTGCGGTCACCCAGCTCGGCCCGCTGGTGACGGTGCTCGTCGTCGCCGGCGCCGGATCGACGGCGATCTGCGCCGACCTCGGCGCCCGGACGATCCGCGAGGAGATCGACGCGCTCGAGGTGCTCGGCATCGACCCGATCCACCGGCTCGTGGTGCCGCGCGTCATCGCGTCGACCTTCGTCGCGATGCTGCTCAACGGCGCGGTCATCACCATCGGCCTGGTCGGCGGCTTCATCTTTGGCGTGTACCTGCAGAACGTCTCCGCAGGCGCCTACGTGTCGACGCTGACGTTGGTGACCGGCCTGCCGGAGGTACTGATCTCGCTCATCAAGGCGCTGACCTTCGGCCTGATCGCCGGACTGGTCGGGTGCTATCGCGGGCTGACGACCGGGGGAGGCGCCAAGGGCGTCGGCACGGCCGTCAACGAGACCCTGGTGCTCTGCGTGATCGCGCTGTTCGCGGTCAACGTCGTCCTGACGACGATCGGTGTCAAATTCGGAACGGGGCGCTGACGTGTCCACCGCCGCAGTACTGCGCGCCCGGTTCCCCCGCGGCGCCGCCACCGCCCAGCGACTGGCCGGCGCTCCCGCGCGGGGCCTCGACTCGCTGGGACACGTCGCCTGGTTCGTCGTCACCGCGGTCGGCTCCATCGGCCACGCGGTGCGCTACTACCGCAAGGAGATGCTGCGGCTCATCGCCGAGATCGGCATGGGCACCGGCGCCATGGCGGTCGTCGGCGGCACCGTGGCCATCGTCGGCTTCGTCACGCTGTCGGGGTCCTCGCTGGTGGCCATCCAGGGGTTCGCCTCGTTGGGCAACATCGGTGTCGAGGCGTTCACCGGCTTCTTCGCGGCGCTGATCAACGTCCGCATCGCCGCCCCCGTCGTCGCCGGGCAGGCGCTGGCCGCGACAGTGGGTGCCGGCGCGACGGCCGAACTCGGCGCCATGCGGATCAGCGAGGAGATCGACGCGCTCGAGGTGATGGGCATCAAGTCCATCTCCTATCTGGTCTCGACGCGCATCGTGGCCGGCTTCATCGTGATCATCCCGCTCTACGCGATGGCGATCATCATGTCGTTCCTGTCGGCTCAGGTCACCACCACACTGTTCTACGGACAGTCGACCGGTACCTACGAGCACTACTTCCGGACCTTCCTGCGGCCGGACGACGTGTTCTGGTCGTTCGTCCAAGCCGTCATCATCTCGATCATCGTGATGCTCAACCACTGCTACTACGGCTTCTACGCCAGCGGCGGTCCGGTCGGAGTGGGTGAGGCCGTGGGCCGTTCGATGCGCGCCTCCCTGATCGCGATCGTCTGTGTCGTCCTGTTCGCTTCGTTGGCGCTCTACGGCGTCGACCCGAACTTCAACCTGACGGTGTAGCGGCGATGACGGCACCCATGAACGCCAAGCGGCAGCCGCCGTACAAGATCGCCGGGCTGGTGCTCGCGATCGTCACGATCGTCGTGCTCGTCCTGGTGTACCTGCAGTTCCGCGGCGACTTCCTGCCACGCACCAAGCTGACGATGATGGCCGCCCGGTCCGGTCTGTCGATGGATCCCGGCGCGAAGGTCACCTACAACGGCGTGGAGATCGGCCGCGTCGGGCAGGTCGACCAGGTCAACGTCGGCGACGAGCCGAGGGCGAAGATCATCCTCGAGGTCAATCCCAAATACCTGCACCTCATCCCGCGCAACGTCGTCGCCAAGATCAGCGCCACCACGGTGTTCGGCAACAAGTACGTGTCGTTCACCGCGCCGAAGGACCCGACGAAGGCCCGCATCGACAGCTCCGACGTCATCGACGTCACGTCGGTGACCACGGAGTTCAACACGCTGTTCGAGACCGTGGTGGAGGTGGCCAGCCAGGTCGACCCGATCAAGCTGAACCAGACGCTGACCGCCACGGCGCAGGCGCTCGACGGGCTGGGTGACCGGTTCGGTCAGTCCATCGTCAACGGCAACCAGATCCTGTCCGAGATCAACCCGCGGATGCCGCAGCTGCGTCGCGACAACCAGCTGCTCGGCAGCCTCGCCGACGTGTACGCCAAGGCTTCGCCCGATCTGTTCGACGGCCTGCAGAACGCCGTGACCACCGCCCGCACCCTCAACGAGCAGCAGGGCAACGTCGACCAGGCGCTGATGGCGTCGGTGGGGTTCGGTAACACCGGCGGCGACGTCTTCGAGCGCGGCGGGCCCTACCTGACCCGGGGTGCCGCGGACCTGATCCCGACGTCGGCTCTGCTCGACAAGTACAGCCCGATGCTGTTCTGCACGATCCGCAACTTCCACGACGTGGAGCCCAAGATCGCCTCGTCGCTCGGCGGCAACGGCTACTCGCTGCGCACCCACTCCGAGATCCTGGGCGCGTCGAACCCGTACGTCTACCCGGACAACCTGCCGAGGGTGAACGCCAAGGGCGGCCCGGAGGGCAAGCCCGGCTGCTGGCAGCCGATCACCCGCGACCTGTGGCCGGCGCCGTACCTGGTGATGGACACCGGTGCGTCGATCGCCCCCTACAACCACTTCGAACTCGGCCAACCGATCCTCACCGAGTACGTGTGGGGACGCCAAGTCGGGGAGAACACGATCAACCCATGAAAATCACCGGTACCGCCATCAAGCTCGGCATCTTCTCGCTGGTGCTCCTGCTGTTCACCGCTTTGATCATCATCGTGTTCGGTCAGATGCGCTTCGACCGCACCAACGGCTACTCGGCGATCTTCTCCAACGGCAGCGGTCTGCGCGCCGGCCAGTTCGTCCGCGCCTCCGGCGTCGAGGTCGGCAAGGTCAAAGACATCAAGCTGATCGACGGCGGTACGAAGGTCAAGGTCGACTTCGCCGTCGACCGGTCGCTGGACCTGTTCGACGAGACCACCGCGTCCATCCGCTACCTGAACCTGATCGGTGATCGGTACCTCGAGCTCAAGCGTGGCGAGAGCAACAAGCGCCTGCCCGTCGGCGGCACCATCCCGCTGGAGCGCACACAGCCGGCGCTGGACCTCGACGCGCTCATCGGCGGCTTCCGGCCGGTGTTCCAGTCGCTGGATCCGCAGAAGGTCAACAACATCGCCCAGTCCATCGTCACGGTGTTCCAGGGCCAGGGCGGCACGATCAACGACATCCTCGACCAGACCGCATCGCTGACGTCGGCGCTGGCCGACCGCGACCAGGCGATCGGCGAGGTGATCAAGAACCTGAACACGGTGCTCGACACCACGGTCAGACACCAGCAGCAGTTCGACGACACGGTGAAGAACTTCGAGACCCTGATCACGGGTCTGAAGAACCGCGCCGACCCGATCGCGAAGTCGGTCGGCGACATCAGCGACGCGGCGGGCACCATCGCCGACCTGCTGGCCGACAACCGCCCGCTGCTGCAGCAGACGATCAGCCACCTCGAGGTCATCCAGCAGCCGCTGGTCGAGCAGAAGGACCAACTCAACGATCTTCTCGTCAGATTGCCCACGGCCCTCAAGATCATCGGCCGCGCAGGTGGCGTCTACGGTGACTTCTTCAACTTCTACGCCTGCGACGTCACGTTGAAGCTCAACGGGCTGCAGCCCGGCGGCCCGGTGCGCACGGTCAAGGTGTGGAGTCAACCTTCGGGTAGGTGCACGCCGAAATGAGAGTCCTCGAAGGGTCCAACCGGGTCCGTAACGGGTTGATGGGCATCCTCGTCCTGATTCTCGTCATCGGCGTCGGGCAGAGCTTCACCACCGTGCCGATGCTGTTCGCGACACCGATGTACTACGCGCAGTTCGCCGACACCGGTGGCATCAACCCCGGCGACAAGGTCCGCATCGCCGGAGTCGACGTCGGCTCGGTGAAGTCGACGGAGATCGACGGCGACAAGGTCGTCATCGGCTACTCGTTGGGCGGCACCGAGATCGGCACGCAGAGCCGGGCGGCCATCCGCACCGACACCATCCTGGGCCGCCGCAACATCGAGATCGATCCGCGAGGCGACGACCCACTGCGCGCGAACGGGGTTCTTCCGCTGGGACAGACGAGCACGCCGTATCAGATCTACGACGCGTTCTACGACCTGAGCAAGTCGACCTCGGGCTGGGACACCAAGACGGTCAAGGAGTCGCTGAACGTCCTCTCCGAGACCATCGATCAGACGTATCCGCACCTGAGCGCGGCGCTCGACGGGGTGGCCCGCTTCTCCGACACCATCGGCAAGCGCGACGACCAGATCAAGCACCTGCTGGCCAACGCCAACAAGGTCGCCGGCGTGCTGGGCAACCGCAGCGAGCAGATCAATCGGCTGTTCGTCAACGCCCAGACCCTGCTCGCCGCCGTCAACGAGCGCAACTACGCGGTCAGCCAGCTCCTCGAGCGCGTCGACAAGTTCTCGACCCAGGTGAAGGGTCTGATCGACGACAACCCGAACCTCAACCACGTGCTCGAGCAGCTGCGCACCCTCAGCGACGTGCTGGCCGCGCGCAAGTTCGACCTCGTCGACGTGCTGACCACGCTGTCGAAGTTCACCGCGTCGCTGGGTGAGGCGATCGCGTCCGGTCCGTACTTCAAGGTGATGCTCGTCAACCTGGCGCCGTACTGGATCCTGCAGCCGTTCGTCGACGCCGCGTTCAAGAAGCGCGGCATCAACCCCGAGGAGTTCTGGCGCAACGCCGGCCTGCCCGCGTTCCGCTTCCCCGACCCGAACGGCACCGGCTTCCCCAACGGGGCACCGCCGCCTGCGCCGACCCCGCTCGAGGGCACCCCGGAGAATCCGGGTCCGGCGGTCTTGAAGGGTTCGCCGTGCTCCTACACCCCGCCCGCCGACGGGCTGCCCCGGCCGGGGAACCCGCTGCCATGCGCGGGACTGTCGGTCGGTCCCTTCGGTGACAACCCCTACGGCCCGAACTACCAGGGCCAGGGACCCAACGTCGCGACGTCGGCGCCGAATCCGCAAGGGCCGCTGCCGGGCCCGGGTGTGCCGTCCGCGGCGATCCCCGGTCAGCTGCCCCCGAACGTGCCCGGCGCGATGCCGCCGCTGCCGCCCGCACCGCCCGGTGCGCGTACCGTTCCGCTGGCGCCGCAGCCGTCGCCGCCGGACTTCACCCCCGGCATCGCACCGTTGCCGCCGGCGCTCAACGGACCGCCGCCCCCGCCGGGGCCGGGTCCGCAGCTGGCGCCTGCCGGCCAGGCGCCGCTGCCGGGCAATCCACCGTTCCTCCCACCGGGATCGCAAGGCTAGGGGGGCTGATCGATGTCGACGATCTTCAACATCCGAAACATGAAGCTGCCGGGCGTCTCGCGGGCCGCGCTGATCATTGGCACGATCGTGCTGATTCTCGCGATCGTGGCGCTGTTCCTCGGGTTCAACCTGTACAAGCGGCTGAGCAACAACACCGTCACCGCGTATTTCACCCAGACGCTGGCCCTCTACCCGGGCGACAAGGTCCAGATCATGGGCGTGCGCGTCGGGACGATCGACAAGATCGAACCGGACGGCGACAAGATGAAGGTCACCTTCCACTACGACAAGAAGTACAAGGTGCCGGCCAACGCCTCGGCGTCGATCCTCAACCCGAGTCTGGTGGCGTCGCGCACCATCCAGCTCGCGCCCCCGTACACCGGCGGGCCGGTGATGCAGAACAACGCCGTCATCGGCCTCGACCGCACCCAGGTGCCCGTCGAGTACGACGATCTGCGCGACTCGCTGAGCCGCCTGCTCACCGATCTCGGGCCCACGCCCCAGCAGCCCAAGGGCCCGTTCGGCGACATCATCGAGTCGGCGGCGGACGGCTTCGCCGGCAAGGGCGAACAGCTCAACAAGACGCTCAACGGCCTGTCGGAGGCGCTGTTCGCCCTCAACGAGGGCCGCGGTGACCTCTTCAGCGTCGTCAAGAGCCTCGCGCTGTTCGTCAACGCGCTCCACAACAGCGACCGCCAGTTCGTCGCGCTGAACAACCAGCTCGCCACGTTCACCAACGCGTTCACCAACACCGACCGCGAGGTGGCCGACGCACTGCAGGACCTCAACCAGTTGCTCAGCACCACAAGGGATTTCATCGGCAAGAACGGTGAAGTGCTGACCCACGACATCAACAACCTCGCCGACGTCACCAACGCGATCCTGCAGCCCGCACCGCGCGACGGCCTGGAGACCGGCCTTCACGTGTTCCCGAACCTGGGCGCCAACGTGGTCAACATCTCGTCGCCGAACGCCGGCGGCATCGTCGGGTTGCCGGTGATCAACAACTTCGCCAACCCGATGCAGTTCATCTGCAGCGCCATCCAGGCCGGCAGCAGGCTGGGCTACCAGGAATCGGCGGAGCTGTGCGCCCAGTACCTGGGCCCGATCCTGGACGCCATCAAGTTCAACTACCTGCCGTTCGGTGTGAACCAGTTCAGTTCGGCGATGACGCTGCCCAAGCAGATCGCCTACTCCGAGCCACGCCTGCAGCCGCCGCCGGGATACAAGGACACGACGGTGCCCGGCATCTTCTCCCGCGACACGCTGTTCTCGCACGGCAACCACGAACCGGGCTGGACCGTGGCACCCGGTATGCAGGGCGTCGACGTCCAGCCGTTCACCGCGAACATGCTGACGCCGGAATCACTGTCGGAGCTGATGGGCGGTCCCGACGTCGCCGCGCCGCCGGCGCCGCCGGCCTTCGGCGTGAACAACGGCCGGCTGCCCGGACCTCCGGACTCCTACAGCGAGAACACCCCGCTGCCACCCCCGTGGTATCCGCAGCCCGGTCCGCCGCCGGCTCCCGCGCCCGGCGTCATCCCCGGTGATCCGCTCGGCGCGATCGCGCCCGCCCCGGCGGCGGCGCCCGCACCGGCACCGGCCGCACCGGCAGGTCCCCTGTTGCCGGCCGAGGCGGGAGGTTAAGCCATGGCCACGATGATGAAAATGGCGCGCCGGGCCGGCGCGCTCGGTGCCGCGGCACTGGTGCTGACGTCCTGCGGGTCGTGGAAGGGCATCGCGAACGTGCCGCTGCCGGGCGGCCCCGGCACCGGACCGGGTCACTCGACGATCTACGTCCAGATGCCGGACACGTTGGCGCTCAACGTCAACAGCCGCGTCCGGGTGGCCGACGTCTACGTCGGCCGCGTGCGGTCGATCGCGCTGAAGAACTGGATCGCGACGCTGACGCTCGACCTCGACCCGTCGGTCAAGCTGCCGGCCAACGCGCTGGCCAAGATCGGGCAGACCAGCCTGCTGGGTTCCCAGCACGTCGAGCTGGACCTGCCGCCGAACCCGTCGCAGCAGCAACTCAAGGACGGCGACACGATCCCGCTCAAGAACGCGTCGGCGTTCCCGACCACCGAGCGGGTGCTCGCCAGCATCGCCTCGATCCTCACCGGCGGTGGGGTGTCGAACCTCGAGACGATCCAGACGGAGGTCAACAACGCCCTCGACGGCCGCGCGGGTCAGATCCGGGATTTCCTGGGCAAGCTCGACACGTTCACCGACGAGCTCAACCAGCAGCGCGACGACATCACCCGCGCCATCGACTCGACCGACCGGCTGCTGTCGATCGTCGCCCAGCGCAACGACACCCTCGATGCGGTGCTCACCGAGTTCCCGCCGCTGATCAAGCATTTCGCCGACACCCGCGATCTGTTCGCCGACGCCATCGAGGCACTCGGCCGGATCAGCAACGCCGCCGAGAACGCCCTGGCCCCGGCGAGCGACAACCTGCACACCAACCTGGCGAACCTGCAGCGGCCGCTGAAGGAGCTGGGCAAGGCCAGCCCGTACCTCATCGGTGCGCTGAAGCTGCTCTTCACCGCTCCGTTCAGCATCGAGAACGTGCCGAAGGTCGTGCGCGGCGACTACATCAACGTCTCGCTCCTGGTGGACGCGACGCTGTCGGCGCTCGACAACGGCATCCTCAGCGGCACCGGCGTCTCCGGAATGCTGCGGGCGCTGGAGCAGTCGTGGGGCCGCGATCCGAACACGATGATCCCGGATGTGCGCTTCACGCCGAACCCGCACGACGCGCCGAACGGTCCGCTGGTGGAAAGGGGTGAGTGAGCGATGTTGACGCGGTTCATCAAGATTCAGCTGATCATCTTCACGATCCTGACCGTCATCGCCGTCGCGGTGCTGGGCCTGTACTACCTGCGGCTGCCGAGCCTGGCCGGCATCGGCCAGTACACGCTCTACGCGCAGCTGCCGCGGTCGGGTGGGCTCTACGCCACCGGCAACGTCACCTACCGCGGCACCCAGATCGGGAAGGTGACCGCCGTCGAGCCGACGGAGAACGGCGCCAGAGCCACGATGAGCATCGACAACCAGTACAAGATCCCGGTCGACGTGACGGCCAGCGTGCACTCGGTGTCGGCCATCGGCGAGCAGTATCTGGACCTCGTGCCGGCGAGCAACACCAACCAGTACCTCAGCGCGGGGTCGACCATCACGAAGAGCACGGTGCCCAGCGAGGTGGGTCCCGCGCTCGACCAGGCCAACAAGGGCCTGGCGGTGCTGCCGAAGGAGAAGATCGACTCCCTGCTCACCGAGACGTCGAAGGCGGTCGGCGGGCTGGGTCCCGCGTTGCAGCGGCTGGTCGACTCGACGACGAACCTGGCCCAGGGCTTCCGGGACAACCTGCCTCAGGTCAACGACATCATCGAGAACTCGGCGCCGATCCTGGACAGCCAGGTGCAGTCCGGCGACGCGATCCAGCAGTGGTCGCGCAACCTGAACATCATCGCGTCGCAGACGGCCGAGCAGGACTCTGCGCTGCGCAGCGGTCTGCAGCAGGCGGCTCCGACACTGGATCAGGTCACCAGCGTGTTCAGTGATGTCCGCGACTCGCTGCCCCAGACGCTGGCCAACCTCTCGGTCGTCATCGACATGCTCAAGCGCTACAACAAGGGCGTCGAGCAGGCGCTGGTGATCCTGCCGCAGGGTGCGGCCCTGTCGCAGGCGGGCACGATCTTCGAGAACGAGGGTCTGCTGCACTTCGGCCTGTCGATCAACCAGCCGCCGCCGTGCCTGACCGGATTCCTGCCGGCGTCGCAGTGGCGCTCGCCCGCTGACACCAGCATGGCGCCGCTGCCCACCGGGACGTACTGCAAGATCCCGAAGGACTATCAGGCCAACGTGGTCCGCGGAGCCCGTAACTATCCGTGCGCGGACGTGCCCGGCAAGCGGGCAGCGACCCCGAAGGAATGCCACAGCAACGAGCCGTACGTGCCGCTGGGCACCAACCCGTGGTACGGCGATCCGAACCAGATCCTGTCCTGCCCGGCGCCCGGAGCCCGGTGCGACCAGGGTGTCGACCCCGGCCGGGTGATTCCCGCACCGTCGGTCAACAACGGCATGAACCCGCTGTCGGCCGACCAGCTGCCCGCGCCGCAGTCGACGGCGCCGGTCAGCGACCCGGTGAGCCCCCCGGGCTCGGGTACGGTCAGTTGCAGTGGTCAGCAGCCCAACCCGTGCATCTACACTCCAGCGCAGGGGCCGCCCGGCACCACCGCGGCATACAGCCCGAGCAGCGGCGAGGTGGTAGGGCCTGACGGCGTCAGGTACAACGTCCGCAACTCGAGCAACCCAGGAGACGACGGATGGAAGGAGATGCTGGCACCAGCCGGCTGAACCCCGCCATCGAAGGGCAGGATCCCACGCCGAGCGACCCGGTCGACCACGTCGACCCCGAAGCCTCGGCCACCGAAACACCGACCGATACCCGCAGGCCCTCCCGGCTGGGTACCGGCTGGGTCGCGACCCTTTCCGTGGTCCTGGTGTTGCTCGCCGCCGGAGCCGGCGCGGGTGGATATTTCGCTCTTCTGGCCAACGACCGCGCGGCCGCCCTGGCGCGGTCCGATGAGGCGGCTCTGCAGGCCGCCAAGGACTGCGTGGCGGCGACGCAGGCGCCGGACACCGCGGCGATGACGGCCGCCCAGTCCAAGATCCTGCAGTGTTCGACCGGTGACTTCGGCGTGCAGGCCGGGCTGTTCAGCAGTGTCATCGCCGAGGCCTATCAGGCCGCCAAGGCGACCGTCGAGGTGAACGACCTGCGCGCGGCCGTCGAGCGGCACAACGACGACGGCTCGATCAACGTGCTGGTCGCGGTCCGCGTGAAGATCTCCAACTCCGAGGCCGCCGACCAGCAGGTCGGATACCGGCTCCGGGCCACCATGGCGTTCGACGAGGGGCAGTACCGGATCGCGAAGCTGGACCAGGTCACCTCGTGACGGCTGTTCTCGACACGGGCGGTGCCACCGGCGCGACCGCGACGCCCGACCAGTCCACGCCTGACGTGGCGCTGGCGTCGTGGCCGTCCCGGGCGGGTGCGCTGGTCGTCGACGTGCTGCCGGGGCTCGGGGTCGTCGCGACGTGCGCGCTGCTGGCGCTGGCCGCACCCGCCGACGGAGCGATGCGGTGGGTGTTCACGGTGCTGCTCGCCGTCACGCTGGCCGCGATGGTGCTCAACCGGGTGCTGCTGCCGAGCGTGATCGGCTGGACGCTCGGCCGCGCGCTGTTCGGTATCGCGGTGGCGCGGCGCACCGGCGAGCCGGCGGGCCTGCTGCGCTTGACGGCGCGTGAGCTCGCGCACGTGCTCGACACGCTGGCGGTCTTCGTCGGCTGGTTGTGGCCGCTGTGGGACCGGCGCCGGCGCACGTTCGCCGATCTGTTGGCGCGCACCGAGGTGCGCCGCGTGCCGGGTCCCGAGCGCAACGTGCGCAGACTGGTCGCCGCCGTCCTCGTCGGGCTCGCGGTGCTGTGCGCCGCGGCCGCGGCCCTGGGCTATGTGACCTCCTACCGGCACGAACGGGCGGTCGAGCAGGCGAACGCGCAGATCAAGGAGCAGGGGCCCCGCATCGTCGAGCAGATGCTCAGCTACGGCGTGGACACCATGGCGCAGGACTTCGCCAAGGCGCAGACCCTGACCACCGACGGGTACCGGCCGCAGTTGGTGGCTCAGCAGCAGACGGTGCAGCGCGCCGGCGCGACGACGAACGAATACTGGGCCGTCAGCAGCGCGGTCCTGCCCAACCCGCCGGTGACACCGGATCAGGCCTCGATGCTGCTGGCGCTGCAGGGCCAGCGCGGGACCGATCCCAAGAGCCTGAAGTTCATCACCGCCACGGTGCGCGTGGACTTCCGCAAGATCGACGGTCAGTGGCGCGTCGCCAATCTCACCGTGCTGAAGCAGCCGCAGATGCAGCCGGCGGCGGGGCAATGAGTCCGCGGCGCAGGGTCGACGACGGCGACTTCGTCGGCACCGGATACTTCTCGGTGACCCCGAGACCGCCGCGGCGGTGGGGGCTTCCGCTCGTGGCCGTCATGGCCGCACTGTTCGTCGCGGCCGCGATCGCGGCGAGCACCTTCATGTTCGTCCAGCACGAGAAGGACCGGCGCGCCACGGTCGAAGACGCCGCCGCCCTCGGGTACACCCGCGAGTTCATGACCATGTACATGACGCTGGACCCGTACCACGCCAACGACTATGCCGACCGGATCGTTGCGCAGGCGACCGGCGAGTTCGCGAAGAACTTCCAGAAGAAGGAGGGCGAGATCCTGGTCCAGGTGGCGCGCGGAGAGCCGACCACCGGGACGGTTCTCGAGGCCGGGGTGCAGCGCCGCAACGACGACGGCAGCCTCGACGTGCTGGTCGCGACCAAGGTCACCTCGAAGACACCGGATCAGAAGTCGACGATCGAGAGCGGAAGCCGCTGGATCGCCACGACGATCAAGGAAGGACAGCAGTGGAAGATCAGCAACCTGATTCAGGTGATCTGACCACCGACAGCGACGTCGCCGCCGAGCCGCCCGGGGATGCCCCCGAGACTGCGGCCACACCGCGCCGCCGGTCCCTGTTCTCCCGGCGCCGGGGCAAGGCGCAGAAGCGCGCGACCGAGAACCCGACCGCCAAGGCCGTCGGGGCGGTCGAAGCGCTCGAGGCTCCCGCACCACCCGCGAATCCCGAAGCGGCCGAGGAGAAGCCGAAGGCGCCCATGGGCAAGGCGGCACGCGCGGCGCGAGGCCAGGCGGCCGAGGCCGGCGGCGACGAACCCGCCGAACCGACCGACGCCGACGGTGACGAAACCGAAGGCGCGCCAGCCGAACCCGTGATCTTCAAGCCCCACCGTCCCGCCGGCCGGCGCTGGATCGTGGCGGCGGTGGTCGCCTCGGTGCTGTTCGTCGGCGCGACCGGGTTCGCGGGTGCGATGGCGCAGCCCTACCTGTCCCAACGGGCACTGAACGAGACGAAGCTCAACATCGCCCGCACCGCGGCCAGTGCGATCACCACGCTGTGGTCCTACACACCCGACGACATGCCCACCCTGGCCGACCGTGCGTCGCGGTACCTCGAGGGCGATTTCGCCAACGAGTACCGCAAGTACATCGACGCCATCGTCGAGTCCAACAAGCAGGCGAAGGTCACCAACACCACGCAGGTGATGGGCGCCGCGGTGGAGAGCGTCTCGCCGCCGGGGATCCCGTCGGAGGCCACGGCGCTGGTGTACACCAACTCGGTGGCGACCAGTCCGGTCACCAAGAACATCCCGTCGCTGCGCTACCTGTCCTATCGGTTGACGATGACGCGGCACGGGGGCGACTGGCTCATCACCCGCATGTCGACCATCACGTCGTTCGATCTGACGCCACAGCTCTAAGAGGCCGCCGTGAGCCTGGCCTCGCCGGTGTCGCCGCGCAGGACCCACATCGCGCTGCTGCTCCTGACGTTCACGACGGGATTGATCGACGCGGTCAGCGTGCTGGTGCTCGGCCACGTGTTCGTCGCGAACATGACCGGCAACATGATCTTCCTCGGCTTCTGGTTCGTTCCGCACTCCGGCGTCGACCTGACGGCCGCCGTCGTCGCCTTCTTCGGATTCGTCACCGGCACCGTCGTCGCCGGCCGGCTGTTCCGTCATCTCGGCGGAAACGTCCGGCGTTGGCTGGCAACGGCTCTGGGGCTGGAGGTGGTCATCCTGCTGGCCCTGGCGGCGCTGACCGGCAGCGGGGTGCTCGACTATCACGACGACCGCAAGCTCTTCCTGATCGCCGGGCTGGCCATCGCGTTCGGTGATCAGAATGCCACGGCCCGCCAGTTCGGCATCCAGGAGTTGTCCACCACGGTGCTGACGCAGACCATCGTCGGCATCGGGTTCGACAGCAGGCTCGCCGGCGGCACCGGCGACCGGGAGAAGCTGCGCTACGGCGTGGTGCTGACGATGTGCTCCGGCGCGGTCGTCGGCGCGACGCTGACACGGGTCACGGTCGCGCCGATCATCGTGATCGCCGCGGTCCTCGTCGCCGTGTCCGCAGCGGTGTTCTGCCTCGGCTCGGGCGGGCCGGACTGATCGTGGAGTTCGTCAAGCGCAACCCGCAGGCTCCGGACGGCTTCTTCGCCTGCGAAGCCGCCGGGCTGCAATGGCTTTCGCGTGTGCTGGACGGGGTGCCGTGTGCGCGCGTCCTCGCCGTCGACGAGCAGTCGCTGACGCTGGAGCGGCTGACGCCGGCCGCCCCCACCCGATCCGCCGCCGCCGAGTTCGGGGCACGGCTGGCCCGCACGCATGCCGCAGGAGCCGACGGGTTCGGTGCACCGCCCGACGGCTGGACCGGGCACGGATTCTTCGGCCCGTTGCAGCAGCCGCTGCCGATGAGCCTGCCCCGGGTGCCCTCGTGGGGCGTGTTCTACGCCGAGCACCGGCTGGCGCCGATGGCCGACCGGGCCCGCAGCCGGCTCGACAGCGCGACCAGCAATGCTGTCGACGCCGTCATAGACCGTTGTGCCACAGGGGAATTCGACGACGATGACCAGCCGTGCCGGTTACACGGAGACCTGTGGAGCGGCAACGTGATGTGGACGGCGGTGGGCGCGGTGCTGATCGACCCGGCCGCCCACGGAGGGCACCGTGAGACCGACCTCGCGATGCTGGCGCTGTTCGGGTGCCCGTATTTGGACGCGGTCATCGACGGCTACGCCGGCCGGCACCCGCTGCGCGCGGGCTGGCGTGACCGGGTGGGCCTGCACCAGCTGTATCCGCTGCTGGCGCACGTGGTGCTCTTCGGGGCCGGGTATGCCGAACCTACGCGCGCGGCAGCGCTCAGCGCGCTGGCACTCAGTTGAACGCGAGCCAGGCCGGCTGGGCCCGTTCGTGCGAATCGCACAGCACCGCCATCGTGTCGCACGACCCCTGGGGCGCCCCGGCGCCGGCCCACATGCCGCCCGTGTCGCGCCGCAGCACGATGGCCGAGGACCCGCCGCCGTCGAGCAGCACCGCCGTGTCGCTCCCGAGGCCGCGGAACAGGTCCTGGATCTGGTCGGGCGTGTAACTGCCGCCCTGGAACACGTACATCTCGTCGCGGTCCCGGACGTATGCCAGCCCTGTGCGCGCAGCACTCGGACCGGGGTCGTTCAGCTGCCCGGTGTCGCCGGGTGCCAGCAGTCCCATCCCGGCGACGGCGACGAAGCGGGTGCCCTTGTCGAGGAGGCCGGCGATGACGGGCGAGGCGGCGTCGAAGTCGTCGGGACTCTTGGGCGGCACGACGAACGGTGCGCCCTTCACCGGCAGGACCATCGTCGACAGGGCCATCCAGTTCTCGTTGCCGCCGGACAGACCCTGCTTGCCGGCGTAGGCGAGCGTGCCCGTCACCGTGGCGTTGGTTCGGCCCAGGCCGGCGGTGTTGTCGACGTAGGCGCCCAGCGGAGAACTGCAACCCGTCGCCTTCCACGACCCGCCCTGCTGGCCGCGCACGTCGAAGAAGTTCGCGTTGATCGCGATGGTCGGCTGGCCGAGCGCCTGCCACGCCTGCAGCGGCGAGTAGATCTCGGAGGCCTGCCAAAGTCCCTCCTTGGTGCGCGCCCGCGGATCGCGTTCGCAGCGAGCCTGGTACCCGGTGTGGGAGTCGGCGAGCAACCGCGGCGCCAGCCGTTGCGAGGCGGCCTTGATGATCATCAGCCGTCCGCCGTTGGTCAGTTCGTACCAGTCGCCCGCGGCGTTGCGCAGAGGCGCGGGGAATCCGCCGCCGAAGTTGTAGACGAGGTACGAGCCGCGGGTGTTGGCGATCGCGGCAGCAAGCAGCTCCCGCGCGCTCGCGGCCACCGCGACCGGGGCGAGCGCGATTGCCGATACGACGGCACAGCCGAGCGCCAGGAGGCGCCGGAAGTTTGCGGCTGGAGTCGGCACCGGCGGCTCCTCGAGGCGGGATGGCGAAACGATTCGACGTAGTACGACCACAATAACCGCAGGACAAACGCTGTCAACTTCTATCACAGCAGCATCACAGGACCGTCGCAGGTTGATCGCGACAGCATTTGCTGGCGCCGGGCCGCGACGCGCCGGCGGTGTCCCGGGACGGAACGGGTCAGTTCGCCGGCATCGGGGTAACCGAAACACATGGCTACCATGTCCCGAACCTTCAACGTCAGTCCTCCACCGCCGGTGGTGGTCGGCTACCTCAAGGATTTCGCGCATGCCGAGCAATGGAATCCGGGCACCTGCAGCTGTGAGCGCATCGACCGCGGGCCGGTTGCGCAAGGCGCGTACTGGCACAACGTCTCGAAGATCCTCGGACGGACGGCCGAGCTGACCTACACGCTCGAGGAGCTCACCGATCGCAAGGTCGTCTTCGTCGGTGAGAATCAGACGTCGACCTCGATCGACACCATCACCGTCGATCCCGCCGGCGCCGGATCACTGATCACCTACGAGGCCGAGCGCGAGATGCACGGCACGGCCAAGCTGCTGGGCCCGCTGATGAAACTGGCGTTCGAGAGGCGCGCCGTCGACACCGAGAAACAGATGACGGACGTGCTGAACAAGCTCCCGTGCGCTCAGGACGGCGGCGCGAGCCGGTAGATGGCGTCCGCGCTGTCGTCGGTGATGTAGACCGCGCCGTCGGGCCCGGCGACCGCGGCCACCGGCCTGCCCCACCGGGTGCCGTCGTCGGCCTGGAAACCGCCGACGAGGGTCTGCTGGTTGCCCAGGCGACCGTTGTGCCAGGGATAGAACGAGACCTCGGGAGCTCGCGGGGGCCGGCGGTTCCACGACCCGTGCACCCCGACGAGGGCCCCGCCGGCGTAGGGCTCGGGCAGGGCGCCGTCGACGAAGCTCATGCCCAGCGGGGCCGAGTGCGCGGTCATGCTCTGCTCGACGGGAGGGAGCGCCGCGCAATCCAGCAGCGTCCCGTCGGGATTGGTCTGCACATCCCGGATGAACGCCATGTCGGCCGGACCGCCGTCGGAATTGCAGTATGGCCAACCCAATTCGCGCCCGGGGGTGACCTTGGCGATCTGTTCGGGCGGGTGGGTGGCGACGTAGCCGGGAATCACCGTGCCGTAGTCGGGGCCCGGTTCGGGGAAGCCGACGTTGTCGCGTCCGTTCACCGCCGTCCAGAGCGCTCCGTCCGGCGCCACCGCGAGCCCCGTGCCGTTGCGCACCCCGGTGGCGAACGGCGCCGGTGGTCCGCCGCCGGGTGGTATTCGCATGATCACCGCCCTCGGCGGCACCGCCGTGCGGTCCTGCGCGGAGATGTTTCCCGTGGAACCGATGGAGAAGTAGACGGCGCCGTCGCGGCCCACCGCGACGCTCTTCAGTGCGTGAGCGTACGCGCCCCCCAGGTCGGGGCTGCGCGCGTCGGGGAGGTTGCCGACGACGACCCGCCGGTTGACGGCCGCGGCGCCGGTGTAGTCGTAGGCGTCGATCTGATCGCTTTCGGCCACGTACAGCGTCGATCCCGAGAACGCCAGACCGTGAGGCTGGTCGAGCCCGTCGAGCAGCACCGACTCGTCTCCTGCGTCGCCGCGCGGCGTGAAGCGCAGGACCTTGCCGGCATCGGGCACCGACACGAGCAGCGTGCCGTCGGGCGACCAGGCTGCCAGCCGCGGCTTGGAGGTCCGCGCCCACACCGACAACGTCCAGCCCCGCGGCACCACCGCCTCCCGGGGCCGGTCGAACGGCGCTGCGGCACGCTCGGGCGCGACCCGAACCGTCACCCGGCTCGTCCCGGTGGGCAGCGGTGCGGCCGCGGTCGCCGACTCCGGCGCGGATGAAGGGGGCTGCGGAGAGGTGCCCTCGGTGCATCCCGCGAGCAGGACGGCGCCGAGGATCAACACTCCGATTCGGTTATGCCGCAGCAAGACCGGCATGCATCTCCCAGACCAGCACCTCGGCGGGAGTCTGCGCGGTGACGCGTTGACCGCCCGAGGCGGTGAACCGCACGGCGTCGCCCTCCGACAGCGGGCCCGCACCCTCGAGGGTGACCTCGCCACGCGGGACGAACAGATGCAGGTACGGCGCCTCGGGAAGTTCCACGCTCTGGCCCGGCTGCAGGCGTGCGCCGTGAAGAGCGGCGTAGCGGTTGCGGATCGTGATGGCTGCGGCGTCGGCGTGCTCGGGCATGCCCGAGGCGATGGTCACCAGGCTGCCGCGCAGCAGTTCGTCGTCGATCTCGAGCTGCTGATACCCGGGGGTGATGCCGGATTCGTCCGGGACCACCCACATCTGCACGAAATGCACTGGCTCACTGTGTGACTCGTCGCCGGTCAGCGTCCACGAGTCGTTCTTCTCCGAGTGCAGAATGCCGCGGCCGGCCGACATGCGCTGGGCGAGGCCGGGGTAGATGACCCCCGCGTGGCCGGTCGAGTCCTGGTGCACCAGTGATCCGCGCAGCACCCACGTGACGATCTCCATGTCGCGGTGCGGGTGGGTGTCAAACCCGGTGCCGGGCTTGACGATGTCGTCGTTGTTGACCAGCAGCAGGCCGTGATGGGTGTTCTCCGGCTCGTAATGGCTGCCGAACGAGAACGAGTGCTTGGAGTCCAGCCAGGCGATCTTGGTCGTGGCACGATCCTGGGCGCGCCGGATGTCGACGATGCTCTGCGTGCTGGTCATCTGTGATCACTCCTCGGGAGTCGGTGCCAGCCTAGGTGGCTGTCCTGCCCCCGACAACATGTATGACGTGTCATGTATTCCGGTATTACGGTGGAGCGATGGAGTGGCTCAGCGACGAGCAGCAGCGGGTATGGCGCAACTACCTGGCGATGGTCAGCACGTTGCACACCGCGATGCACCGTCAGCTCCAGCAGGACTGCGAGCTCTCGCTCGCCGATTACGACGTGCTCGTCGCGCTGTCGGAGCGCGGACCCCTGCGGATCAACGAGCTCGGCGAGCTGATCGGGTGGGAGCAGAGCCGACTGTCCCATCAGCTGCGCAGGATGCGAGGGCGGGGACTGGTGCAACGGCAGGGCGACGGCGACGACCGCCGTGGCGCGACGGTTGCCGTCACCGCGGCCGGCGTCGCCGCGCTGGAGACCGCCGCGCCCGGACACGTCGAGCTGGTGCGCAGTGTGGTGTTCGATGGGCTCACCGCTGAGCAACTCCACAGCTTCGGCACCGCGATCGAGACCGTGATCGAGCGGCTGCAGTCCGGCGCGGCGAACGACTAAGCGTCCGGAAAGGTCGCGGGCAGACCGAACTTCGCGAACAACGACGTCTCCATGAAGGCCACCACGTGGGTGATGCCGGCGCTTCGCGCGTCGAGCACGTGGAGCTGGAAAGCCTCGTGCACGCCGGTCTGCGGGTTGCGCATATAGAGCGCGGCGACCGGCTGGCCGTTGGCCGTGGTGGTCAGGAAGCGCATGTCGCCGGCCTTGTCGGCGGGGCAGTGCGTCTTCGAGAGCGTGATGATGTCGGCCGGACCCGAGTACCAGCCGTCGAACGGCGGCATCTCCCACACGGCGTCGGCGGTGAGCAGATCGACGAGCTTGTCGATGTCGTAGGTCTCGAAGGCCGAGATGTAGTCGGCGAGCAGACCGGCCGCCTCGGGGGACTCCGGCGGCAGCGCGTCGCCGTCGCGATCCGGCTGGATCTCGTCGAGCTGGGCGCGGGCGCGCTGCAGCAGACTGTTGACGGCGGCGGTCGACGTGCCGACCGCCTCGGCGACCTCGGCGGCCTTCCACTGCAGCACCTCGCGCAGCACGAGAACGGCGCGCTGTCGCGGGGGCAGATGCTGCAGCGCGGCGACGAACGCCAGCCGCACCGACTCCCGGGATTCGGCGATCACCGACGGATCGGACGGGTCGTCGCGCGGAGCGTCGGGGAGAGGCTCCAGCCACGTGATCTCGTGGCGCTCGTGGAGCTCGCCGAGGGGGTCGGACGAGGGTTGGCCCAGCCCGCTGGGCAGCGGCCTGCGGTTGCGGCCCTCCAGCGCGGTGAGGCAGGTGTTGGTGGCTATGCGGTACAGCCACGTCCGCACCGACGATTTGCCCTCGAAGCCTTTGTACGACTTCCAGGCGCGCAGATACGTCTCCTGCACGAGGTCTTCGGCGTCATGAAGCGAGCCGGTCATCCGGTAGCAGTGCGCGAGCAGCTCCCGCCGGTACTGCTGGGCATCGGTCAGGAAGGCGTTCCCGGCGCTGCTGTCATCGAGGGCCAAGACGGTCACGTTCGTGAGCTTACGCAGTGGCACCGACGAAATCAGCCACTAAAGGCGGCACCGGAGCGCGCTCGGCCCCGACGCTCCCCGCGCGTCCTGCGAGCCTGGCGGAGATAGTCTCCGTGCATGCCCGTGACCCACTCCGAACACAGCTTCGACGGCATCGGCGGTGTCCGGATCGTCTACGACGTGTGGACACCCGAGAGCGACCCGCGCGGCGTCGTGCTCCTCGCGCACGGCTATGCCGAGCACGCGCGGCGCTACGACCACGTCGTCGCCCGCTTCGGGGAAGCCGGTCTGGTCACCTATGCGCTCGATCACCGCGGGCACGGCCGCTCCGCCGGCAAGCGCGTCTTCCTGCGCGACATGAGCGAGTACACCGGCGACTTCCACACCCTGGCCCAGATCGCCGCCCGCGAGTTCCCGGCCCTGGACCGCATCGTGGTGGGCCACAGCATGGGCGGGGGCATCGTGTTCACCTACGGCGTCGAACACCCCGACGACTACAGCGCCATGGTGCTGTCGGGCCCCGCCGTGGACGCGGGCGACTCGGTACCGCAGGTGAAGGTGTTGATGGCCAAGGTGCTGGGCAGGGTCGCGCCCGGGCTCCCGGTCGAGAACCTGCCGGCCGATGCGGTGTCGCGCGACCCGAAGGTGGTCGCCGCCTACGAAGCCGACCCGCTGGTCCACCACGGCAAGTTGCCGGCCGGCATCGGCAGGGCGCTGATCGAGGTCGGTGAGACGATGCCGCGACGCGCGGCCGCGATCACCGCCCCGCTGCTGGTGGTGCACGGCGAGGCCGACCGGCTGATCCCGGTGGGGGGCAGCCGGCGGCTCGTCGAATGCGTCGGCTCGACCGACGTCCACCTCAAGGTCTACCCCGGGCTCTATCACGAGGTGTTCAACGAACCCGAACAGGCGGTGGTGCTCGACGACGTCACCGCCTGGATCGAGTCCAAGCTGTGAAAATCCTTGCCGCCGTAGTTCTCTCACTGGCAGTACTGCTGCTGTCGGCGGGATGCTCGTCGGAGGCGGGGCCCTCGGCGGCGCCGGGAACCGGATGGACCGACGAGGAGGTGACGTTCGACGCCGACGGGCTCACGGTGCACGGCACCTTCCGGCACCGCGCCGAGGCGCAGGCCGGTCCCGCGGCACTGCTGATCTCCGAGAGTGGCAACACCGACCGCAACGGCGACAACAAGGTCGCCGGCCCGATCGGCAACATGCGCCAGCTCGCCGAGCTGTTGTCCGACCGCGGCGTCGCCAGCCTGCGCTACGACAAGATCGGCACGGGCGCGACGGGCCTGGGCCCGTTCGCGAAGAACCCCCGGGACGTGGTCAGCGCCGTCTACACCTCCGGCGCCAAGGCTGCGCTGCGCTTCCTCGCCGGCCGGCCCGGCGCCGATGCCGCGCGACTGTCGGTGTACGCGATCGGCGAGGGCACCATCCACGCCCTCGAGCTCGCCGACGACACGACACCCGGTGCGCCGAAAGTGCACTCGCTCGGGCTGTTCCAGCCGCTGCCCGGGCGATACCTCGACATCATCACCAGCCGGGTCGAGGCCGACGGCAAACCCGAGACGGTGGCGGCGTGGCGCAGTGCCGTCGAGCAGATCCGCACGAAGGGCACGGTGCCGAACACACTGCCCGACGGACTGAACTCGATAGTCAACCCCGGCAACCTCGCCGCGGTGATCGAGACGGACAGGATCGACCCGCTGGCGCTGGCGGCCGCCGTGCCCGCGGGCACACCGGTGCTGCTCACCTGCTCGGACGCCGACAACCAGGCCCGCTGCCCGGCGGTGCGGCCGCTCGCCGACGCGCTGAAGCACACCGCGCTGACGTTCGTCGAACTGAAGGGGGTCAGCCATGTGCTGCGCGACGACCCGACCGACAGCATCGCCAATTACGCCAAGCAAGATCCGCTTTCTCCACAGGTGGTCTCGGCACTGAATGCGTTTGTCCACAGGTAGCCGGCGGCGCGCCGCCCAACGTCACCGAGGTTCTCTAGGGTCGCGAACATGAGCACAGACGAGAAGATGCTGGCCCGGATCGCGGCGTTGCTGCGGCAGGCCGAGGGCACCGACAACACGCACGAGGCCGACGCGTTCATGGCGGCTGCGCAACGGCTGGCCACCGCGACGTCGATCGATCTCGCGGTGGCGCGGGCGCACACGGACAACCGGACCAGAGCCCAGACGCCGGTGCAGCGGACCGTCACCATCGGTGAGCAGGGGGCCCGGGGGTTGCGCACGTATGTCCAGCTGTTCGTGGTCATCGGCGCGGCCAACGACGTCAAATGCGACATCTCGTCGAACTCGACGTTCGTCTACGCCTACGGCTTCGGTGAGGACATCGACGCCACCCATGCGCTCTACACCAGCCTGGTGATGCAGATGGTCCGGGCCTCGAAGGACTACATCGCCTCGGGTGCCCACCGGCCGACACCGACGATCACCGCGCGCATCAACTTCCAGCTCGCATTCGGAGCCCGCGTCGGCCAGCGCCTCGCCGAGGCACGCGACCAGGCGCAGCAGGAGGCCACGAAGGGACCGGGCAGTGTCCCCGGTACCGCCGTCGCGCTGCGCAACAAAGACCTCGAACTCAAGGATTACTACCGCGAGACGTCCAGGGCGCGCGGGACGTGGCGCGCGACGAGCGCCACTGCCGGCTACTCGTCGGCGGCGCGACGGGCGGGTGACCGTGCCGGACGCCGGGCCCGGCTCGGCGGCGGTGGCGAGCTGGCGGGTGCCCGGTCGGCCCTGGAGAGATGACCCGGGATGCCCAGCGCGCAAAGGTCTACGCCGCAGAGCATTTCGTGCGGACGATGTTCGACCGCGCCGCCGAACGCGGCGATCCGGCGGTGGAGTTCTTCGGTACGCACCTGACGCTGCCGCCGGAGGCGCGGTTCGCGTCGGTCGAGGCGGTGCGCGCCTACGTCGAGGACGTGATGTCGCACCCGGCGGTCCGGGCGAGGTGGCCGGCGGCGCAACCGTTGCGAGTGAGGCCGCGCCGGGGCGCCACGGCCGCGCACTACGAGCGGACGGGCGACGGCGCGACCGTCGCCGTACCGGAGGGCCGAACCGTGTGGGCGCTCAGGGAATTGGTGGTCCTGCACGAGATCGCGCATCACCTGAGCGAATCCGAACCGGCGCACGGCCCGGAGTTCGTCGCGACGTTCTGTGAGCTGGCCGCATCGGTGATGGGTCCCGAGGTGGCACACGTCCTGCGGGTGGTCTACGCGAAGGAGGGCGTCCGCTGACGGTCGGTGCCGCGGTACCGTCGGTGGTGTGACCGCGCCGGAGTGGGCTTCGCTCGACGAGTTGTTCAACCACCTCCTGCACACCGAGGACGACGCGCTGCGCGCGGCCCGAGAGGCCGGCGCCGCGGCCGGCATGCCCCCGATCGAGGTGTCGGCACAGCACGCGAAACTGCTGACGCTGTGGGTCACCGTCGCGAAAGCCCGCAGGGTGCTCGAGATCGGCACGCTGGCCGGCTACAGCACCATCGCGCTGGCCCGTGCCGTCGGGGGAGAGGGCACGGTGATCACGCTCGAGTACGAGCCCGCGCACGCGGGTGTGGCGCGTCGCAACCTCGAGCGGGCGGGCGTGTCCGACCGGGTGGAAGTGCTCGTCGGTGCCGCCCTGGACACCCTGCCGACGCTGCAGGCTCGCGGGGAGCGCTTCGATCTGGTGTTCATCGACGCCGACAAAGAGAACAACGTGGCCTACGTCGAGTGGGCGATCGCGCTCGGCGGGCCGGGCACCGTGATCGTGGTCGACAACATCGCGCGCAACGGGCGGGTGCTCGATCCGCAGCCGAACGACCTTCAGGCCTACGCGATCAGGGACATGCTCGCGATGATGGGTGCACACCCGCGGCTGGAGACGGCCGCCATTCAGACCGTTGGGACCAAGGGTTGGGACGGTTTCGCGGTGGCCGTGCTGCGATAGGGCGCCCGCACGGGCGGAGCCGGACAGATGGTTCGGACCCCACCCGTGCACGAGTGGGGTCCGACGGTCGCTCTCCTGCTACTCGGCGCTTTTCTGACGGGCCTCGGCGGCGCTGGCCTCCGCGCGTGCGGCATCGGCTTCCGCTTCCTTCTTCGCGACATCGCGCTGCGCATCGGCCTTGTCCTGCTGGGCGCGGCCTTCCTCGCGCAGTCCGTCGTTGTTCGTGACGATCCCCGCCACTTCCTTCGCCTTGCCCTTGGCGTCTTCGACGACGCCCTTGACGGCGTTCTCGGGCCCGCTGTCGCTCATGGCGACTCCTTTCGTTTTATGGACTCCCACCTTTACCCCGTCGACGGTCACCTCCAATCACTTTTCCGACGACGTCACTGCGCCGAGGTGTGTGATCTGGCCGACAGGATTCGTCCTCGACGCCTTCGTGACGCCTACCCCCACGTCGCGCCGTCGACGACGGTGCCGCGGTGCATGACCCGGTCGCCGACCACGCCGGCGTGATCGGCCTTGTGCATCACACACCGGTTGTCCCAGATCACGACGTCGTCGGGACGCCAACGATGTTGCAACACATTGGCTTCCCGGGTGGAGTGCGTCAGCAGCTCGTCGATCAGCTGCGCGGCCGCATCCGGGTCCAGCCCGCTCACCTCCCGGCAGCGCTGCCGGGTCGACAGATACAGGGAGGTCCGGCCGGTGAGCGGATGCCGTAGCGCGAGCGGATGCCGCGCGCAGCTCTCGGCGTCGTCGGAGAGATCCAGTCCCGTGACGACATGTGTCACCTGCCGATTGCGGACGCGGGCGCGCAGGTCTTTCGGCAGGGTCTGGTAGGCGGCGTACTGGTTGGTGAACAGTGTGTGGCCGCCGCGGGCGGGCACGCGGACCGCGCGCAGCGCGGTGTAGGCGGGCGGGGTGCGCAGGTAGCTGGTGTCGACGTGAAAGGAGGACCGCGGCGCGCGGGTTCGGCCGACATTGGTGACGACGTTGAGTTCCGGGCAGCCGGGCACCGGTGTCTCGCCGGTGGTGAACACCACGTCGCCGAAACTCCGCAGGAATCGCAGGAACTCAGCGTCGGTGACCTGCTGTCCGGACACCACCAGCACCCCGTGCACCGCGAGCAGTGCGCGCAGGTGCGCGACGGCGTTCCGGTAGAGCGAGTCCACCCGCACGCCGTGCAGCTGCGCCCCGAGCGGGTGCAACGGCGTGACCCCGATCCTCACGACGCCCCGATTCGCGCTTGGCGGCACACGGTGTCGAACAACGCCGGCAACGACAAACCCGCTGCCTCGGCCATTTTGGCGACCACACTCGACGGGGCGAACGAGCAGTAGGGCCCGGCCTCGAGGAACCACGGCCTGCCCTGCGGGTCTATCCGGAAGTCGAACAGACCGTAGTGCCGGCACCCGAGGGCCCGGAAACAGGTCCGTGCCGCGTCGAAGACCGCGTCGACGACCGTATCGTCGGCAGCATCGTCGCCGGCGAGGATCCACGCCCGCCCGGCGTCCGTGGCGACGAGGCGCAGGTCTCCGCCGGCGGTGCGGCCGAGTTTGTCGTCGGCCAGCCGGATCGGTGCGCGCTGCGCGTCGAGGGCGTACTCCTCCAGCGGCAGACAGACCAGCTCGCCGTCGACTTCCAGGACGCCGCATCGTACTTCGCGCCCCAGCGGGATGTAGGTCTCGACGAGGACGCCCGCGTCCAGTTCCGCCGCGTGTGCCACCGCGACTGCCAGAGTGCTCGCGTCCTGCACCAGTGACACGCCCAGGGAGTTGTCGGATCTGGCCGGCTTGACGACGACCGGCAGCTCCAACCGCACGTCGGAGGCATTGGTGACCAGCTGGCCGGCCGGTACCGCGACTCCGTAAGCCGCCACCAGCGCGCGGGCCACGGCCTTGTCGGCGGTGTTGGCCATCACCTGCGCGGTGTTGCCGACGTAGGGCAGGCCGAGTACGTCGAGCAGCGCACGATAGGCCGTCATGCCGGGACGGCAGAACATCTGCGGCACCACCACGTCCGGCCTCAGCGCCATGAGATGTGCGATGGCCGCAGGCGCCGGTACCGACCGCGCAGCTGCCAGGCTCGCCGCATCGAGCCGGGCGGGGAACCGCCACGAGCCACCCGGCTCGACATAGGCGAACTGCACCGCGTGGTGCTCGGCCAGCACCGCGGCGCTGTCCCGGGCGTACAGCCGCGACAGCTCGGCGTGGAATTCGTCGACCGGAGAACCGGCCAACTGAACAACCCTGTGTCCCAACCTAATCGCCACCTGTCTCGACGAGCTTGCCGATGTTGAAGTCGATGCGACTCCAGCCGCGCCTGCGCCGCAGGTTGTCGAGCAGCAGAGCCGGGATCTGCAGATGGTAGACGGCCAGATACGGCAGCGGATCCCACGCCGCGAAGATGGCGTCGCGGCCCTCGGCGATCAGCCGCATCCGGCGCCGCCGGCCCGGCTGCCGCAGCAGTCGCCAGAGTTCGTGGTAGATCCAGTATGTCGGCCGCGACGCCGGCAACGGGGTGATCTCGCGGTGGCCGTCGGTGAGGTACGCGGCGGCGAGCTCGGGATGATCGTGGAACATCGTGATGGCGCTGTGAGTGCGCGGATTGCACTCGATGGCGTGGACACGCCCGTCCGCAGACTCGATGAAGTCGAACGAGACCTGGCCGGTCACGTCCAGTTCGGCGGCGAAACGCCCGACCCAGGACCGGATCTCCGGCTTGTCGGCGAACCGATAATTCAGTTGCACGGCTGAGGATTCGCAGCACCCGTACACGGTGACGGCCCCGTCGCGCACGGTGGCATGGGTGCAGTACTCGCGCCCCGGCACGTACTCCTGCAAGACCCACGGATCGCCGGGGGAGATGCCCAGCGACCGGGCGAACGCCGCGTTGCGCTCGGGCGTCTCCCTGTGCAGGCGGATCAGGCCGGTGCGGCCGACCGGGTTGTAGGACACCCGTTTGAGGATGTAGCTGCGGTCAGGTGGGAAGTCGAACCGCTCGATCTCACGGGCGTCGGTGATGAGCACCGATTCGGGCACACCCAGGCCCATCGACGCGGCGAGGCGGGAGAAGTCGCCCTTGTCGTCGAGTGCCGCGATCAGCGCGGCCGACCCGTGCAGAACCTCGCACGATGTGCCGACCAGGTCCCGCACGGTGGCTTCGGGCACGCTGGCGACGGGGCTGGACACCGGCACGAAGACGTCCACTGCCTCACGAAAGATGATGTCCGCCAGCGCTTGCGGGTACGCGGGATCGCTCGGCTCGGGCGTGCGGTAGAAGGTGTGCACCGCGCGGGAGAAGCGATGGCCGGTCCAGCGGTACTTCGCGGACTCGGCCAGCACCACCCGGTGGCCGGCGAGATGGAATGCGCGCGCGAGATGCAGTGCCTTGGTCATCTTGCCCCCGCTGACCAGCACGGTGCGGGGCCGGTCCGCGGCGCGGACGGCGGGAGGCGCCCCACGTCGCAGCAGCGCCCAGGCGGTCACGGTCAGATCGACGGGAAGCGTCGCGGTCAGGGCGGCGAGCACGGCCAGTGTGCGCGCGGTGTCCGGCCGGTGCACCACCTGCTCGGCGCCGGGCCGCCGAACAGTCGCGCCTGCGGTGACGGTCATCTCGGTACGGGCCGGATCAGGGTGAGGCCGTCGCGCAGCGGGATCAGGACCTGCTCGGTCCGCGGGTCCTCGGCCAGAGCCCGGTTGAACGCCGCGATGGCGGCACCGTTGCTGCTGAGGGAAGCGCCCGCCACGTAGGGCTGACCCTGCATCAGCGTGTTGTCCACGGCGATGATCGCGCCGGGGCGCAGCAGTGCGGAGTCCAGCAACAGGTCGAGATAGTCCCGGTATCCGCCCTTGTCCGCGTCGATGAAGACGAAGTCGAACGCGGCGCCGGCGTCGGCGCGAGCGGAGGCGTCAAGCCTGCGCAGCGTCTCCAGGGCCGGACCCATCTCGACGTGGATGCGGTGGCCGACCCCGGAGTGGTCGAACGCTGTGCGTGCCAATTCCGCTGTGGTGGAGTCGATCTCGCAGGCGACCACCCTGCCGTGCTCGGGCAGCGCCTCCGCCATCGCGAGCGCCGAGTAGCCGGTGAACATCCCGATCTCGAGGACACGCACCGCCGAGGACATCCGGACCAGGAACTTCAGCAGCTGCCCCTCCACGTGCCCCGAGAGCATCTCCTGTTCCAGACCACCGCCCCACACGTGGGTGCGGGTCAGCCGCGCCAGCTCGGCCAGCGCGGGCGACTCCGCGGTGGTGTTCGCCTCCAGGTAGGAATCCAGACCGGCGGCGAGATCCCGGGCACGGCACAGTCTTTCGAGGAGGCCGCCGCCGACGGCGGGCAGGTTCTCGAGGTCGCGGTGAAGCTCGGCGAGCTCGCGCGCGAGGATCGTCGTCGGTGTGACCGGACGAGGCGCGGGTGGTTTCGCGATCTCGGCCGCGACCGTGTCAGCCATGAACGGCTTCCGCGGTGAAAGCGTCGATGCCGTCACCGCCGCGGTCATACTCCGCGCACAGCTTCTTGTGCAGGGTCAGCGTGTCCGCGAGTTCGTCGACGGTGACGTCGTTGAGGAAGCGGCACGTGCCGATGGGGTCCGGCACCGCCGCCCGCAACAACCCGTCGCGGGTGCGCAGGATCGCCGCGGTGGCGTGCGTGAGCAATTCGGGTGTCAGGTATTCGGAGTCCAGCGCCAGGCCCAGGGCGCTCATCGCGGCGAGGACGCGATCGCGGCCACCGGCGGTCAGCAGGCCGCGGCGTTCGGCCAGCGTCACCGACAGCGCCATGTCGATGCTGATCGCGTGGCCGTGGAAGAACGGCGTGGGCGGCGTCAGCTCCAGGGTGGGACTCCAGGTGTGGCCGAACGCGATGACGCGGTCGAGGTCGATCTCGTGCAGATTGGGCGCTTCCAGTTCGAGCATGGTGGCGATGGCCTCATAGGTCAGCCGGTGGGCCGCGGCTCGCAGCCGTTCGCTGCCGCCGAGGTGACCGAACCGGGTGGACAGCAGTTCGGGCCCGAAACGCTCCAGCATGTCGAAGATCTCGGCGTTGCCGACGACCGAGATCTTGATCAGCTCGGCCATGCCGTTGCGGATCTGGTCCTCGGGCAGCGTCTTGAGGAAGGAGAAGTCCAGGAAGACCTGCTGCGAAGCGTGGTAGGCGCCGAGCCGGTTCTTGTGCTTCCCGTGGTTCACCGCGACCTTGATCGACACGCTGGCGTCGATGAGGCCGATCAGGGTGGTCGGGATCCGGATGTAGGGCGTGTTGCGCCGATACCCGGCGCATGCGAATCCGGCCACGTCGGTGGTCAGGCCACCGCCGACGACGAGGACGGGTTCGGTACGGACCAGACCGAAGTCGTCGAACGCGGTGACGATGCGTTCGAACGTCTCGAGCGACTTGGCCGTCTCGTGGATGTGCACCCCGATCACCGACAGATCGATGCCGTGGTGGGCGAAGTAGGCGTCGACGCTGTCGCGGTAGAGGTCGTAGACGACCTCGTCGACGACCATCAGGGCACGGCCGTAGGGGCGGTACGCGTCGGCGAGTTCGGTGTTGTCGATGTCGAACACGCCGTCGACGTAGGTGAGGTCGTATTCGATGCGCTCGTACCCCTCGACGTGGAAGTTCCTGTCGCCGGCGGTGACTCGGGCGGTGAGTTGGCTCATGAGAGGGCTCCGTTCGGGAAGGTCAGGCGGCGGCCAGTGCCAGGACGCGCCGGGCGTCGAGCTGGTCGGTGGTCTCCGAGGCGCCGTCGAAGGGGGCGCCGGCGGTGTTCGTGTTGGGGAAGGCGATGCAGGTCAGCCCGGCGGCGCGGGCCGCCCGCACGCCCCCGAGGTTGTCCTCGATGGCCACCGCCTCGGTGGCGTCCAGGCCGAGCCAGTCCAGTGCGAGGCGGTAGGCGGCCGGCGAAGGCTTGGGCTCGTCGACGTGCTCGTCGTAGACGATGACGTCGAACGTCGAGGCGTCGACGTCCGGCGCGAGGGCCGCGAGCAGGGCGTCGACGTTGGCCTTCGATGTCGTCGTGACGAAGGCGAGCCGGTGGCCGGCGGCCTTGGCCTGCTCGATCACGGTGCCGACCCCTGGCCGCAGCTCCGGCGCCGACTCGGTGAGAAGACGTTGGAAGAGAATGGATTTCGTGGCGTGCACGGCGTCGGCGTCGACGTCCACGCCGCGCTCGGCCGCGTAGTCGGCGATACGTCGGGCGCCGCCGTTGGAGGTCAGCAGGGAACGGTACTCGTCGCGGGACCAGTTCCAGTCCAGCCCGTGCTCGGCGAAGGCCTCGTTGAAGGCCCGTCGTTGCAGTTCGGAGGTGTCGGCAATCGTGCTGATGGAGCCGAACAGGATGGCAGGCATGGCGTTTCCTTCTTCGACGACACAGACCGCCCGAGGCGGCCGGGGGTGCGTGGCGGGGTTTGACGTATCGGGGCGGGTCTGACGCCGGGTGCTCGACGCGATCGATGAAAAGCTCCACATTGATCACTACTGGACCTAGAGTTCATTACTACACAGATAATCCACTAATGGAAAGAGTGGGCATCAGTTAATTTCTGACACATCGATGACGCGACGGCCAGCCGTAACGGGAGGTTCACACACCGTGCCCAGCTCTGCGGACAGGGGCAGCGAGGACGCGCGCGTCGCCCGTACCCGCGCCGACGTGTCCCGCGCCGCGCTGGACGTCTTGAGGTCCGAGGGATGGGACGACGTGACGCACGCGAAGGTGGCGGAGGTCGCGGGTTATTCGAAAACCACCCTCTACGCGCACTGGCCGTCGCGGCTGGACCTGGTGACGCTGGCTCTCGACGCGCTCGGCGAACTGCCGCACCACGCCACGACTGGGGACCTGCGCAGTGATCTGATCGGCGAGTTGACCGTGTTCCGGCGAGCCATCGAGGAGCTGAAGCTCGACCACATCCTCTCGGGTCTGGCGCAGTGGGCGTCTGTCGACGAGATCGCCGTCCTGCGCGACCGGATCAACGCCGAAGGTCAGCGGCCGATGCGCGAACTGCTGGCACAACGGTTCTCCGGTGCCCGACTCGAGGCCGCGCTGTCGATGCTGACCGGGGTCGTGGCCTGTCCGTCACTGATGTTCGGCGCGCTGCCCGAGGATACCGTCGTCGAGGCGGCGGTGGACATCGTCCTGTCGACCCGGAGCTGACGGCTCCAGAGCCGGTTGGGTGAGAGACCGGCACTGAGTGCGCTGAACGACCGCAGCACCATCGCGATTTTTGATCTGCGGCGACCGACAGGGCGTGTTGAACATGCCTGGCCCTCAACCGAATTCGTTGACCGAGGAGACCGTCACCGGCCGGCGAGATTCGCAGGACACGACCATCAAGCTCGTCGACGTTGCCGAGTTCCTGGTGGTCGAGTTCGAGAAGGGACGGCTCCCGACCGCCGGACCCCTGTGTCGCTCTGGCGACGCCGGAATGCCCTGTCCACACGCGTGATTCGGCGGGCCGCCGAACGGCGAACGACGCGTCCCGACCGCCGGGCGAGATTCGGCTGGCCCCGGCGGGGTATCCCCCGAGCGTGTGGACGGTGAGCAGGCATATCGAGGCGCCGAGCGACGTGGTGTGGTGCCTCCTGACAGACCTCGACGCGTGGCCGCGCTGGGGCCCCACCGTCGCCGGCGCCGACCTCGACGCAGCGCAGCTGCAGGCCGGTGCGACAGGGCGGGTGTGGACGCCCGTCGGCGTGCCTCTGCCGTTCACGATCACCGAGTTCGACCCGGGCCGCACCTGGGCATGGCGGGTCGCCGGGGTGCCTGCCACCCGGCACGGCGTCGAGCCCGACGGCGCCGGCTGCCGGGCCTGGATGAGCGCCCCCACCTGGGCGCCGGCCTACCTGCCGGTGCTCGCAGTGGCACTGCGGCGCATCGAGGCGATGGCCACCGGGTGAGCACGGCGGTTGAATTCGGCCGCCACGGGTAACACGTGTCTCAACGCGGCGTGATCACTCGCCGGGGCAGACAACGAGGAGCAGAAAATGATCGGAACAATCATCGGTGCCATAGTGGTCGGCCTGATCGTCGGCGCGCTCGCGCGGCTCATCATGCCCGGCAAGCAGAACATCGGCGTGATCATGACCATCGTGCTCGGCGCGATCGGCTCGTTCCTCGGCTCCTGGGTCACCTACAAGCTGGGCTACTCCAACTCCAACGGCGGATTCGAGTTCATCCCGTTCCTCGTCGGCATCGTCATCGCCGTCATCCTGATCGCGATCTATCTGGGGGTCACCGGCCGCCGCAGCACCGGACCGCGGGTGTAACGGCGATGGCGATCACCGAATCCCGCGAGACGGTCATCGACGCGTCCTTCGACGAGATCATGGAGGTGCTCTTCGATCTCGAGTCGCTGACCGAGTGGTCGTCGGCGCACCAGAAGGTGGAGATCCTCGAACGCGACGACGACGGCCGTCCGAAGCGCTCCAAGCAGGTCGTCAAGATCGTCGGCGTCAGCGACGAGCAGGTGCTCGACTACTCGGTCCACGACGACGGCGTCAGCTGGACGCTCGTCAGCTCGAAACAGCAACGTGCACAGGACGGTCGGTACACCCTGACGCCCGACGGCGACCAGACCCGGGTGACCTTCGAGCTGACGGTCGACCCGACGGTCCCGCTGCCCGGCTTCGTGGTGAAGAAGGGTGCCAAGGGCTTGATGGAGACCGCGACCGACGGCCTGCGTAAGCGCGTGCTCGAGGTCAAATCCAAGGGCTGACGGGTCAGCCGCAGACCGCGCCGATCGCCGCCGAGCCGACCAGCTTCGTGTACTTGGCCAGCACACCGGTGGTGTAGACCGGAGGCAGCGGCTCGAATCCGGCCTTGCGCGACTCGAATTCGGCCTCGTCGACCAGCACGTCGAGCGTGCCCTTGCCCACGTCGAGCCGGATCCGGTCCCCGTCGCGCAGAAACGCGATGGGCCCGCCGTCAGCGGCCTCGGGCGCGATGTGCCCGACGCACAGGCCGGTCGTGCCGCCGGAGAACCGGCCGTCGGTCATCAGCAGCACGTCCTTGCCCAGCCCGGCGCCCTTGATCGCGCCGGTGATGGCCAGCATCTCCCGCATTCCGGGACCGCCCTTGGGGCCCTCGTAGCGGATGACGACGACGTCGCCGTGGGTGATGGTGCCGTCCTCGAGTGCATCGAGAGCTGCTCTTTCGCGCTCGAAAACCCTTGCGGTGCCCTCGAACACATCGGAGTCGAAGCCTGCGGACTTGACCACCGCGCCCTCCGGCGCCAGCGAGCCGTGCAGGATCGTGATGCCGCCGGTCGGGTGGATCGGGTTGGACAGGGCGCGCAGCACCTTGCCGTCCGGATCCGGGGGGGCGATGTGGGCGAGGTTCTCGGCCATCGTCTTTCCGGTGACGGTGAGCACGTCGCCGTGCATCAGGCCCGCGTCCAGCAGCGCCTTCATCACCACCGGCACGCCGCCGATGTGGTCGACGTCGAACATCACGTGCTTGCCGAACGGCTTGACGTCGGCCAGGTGAGGCACCTTCTGCCCGATGCGGGTGAAGTCCTCCAGCGTCAGCTTCACTCCCGCCTCGTACGCGATCGCCAGCAGGTGCAGCACGGCGTTGGTGGAGCCGCCGAACGCCATCACCACGGCGATCGCGTTCTCGAACGCCTCCTTGGTGAGGATGTCGCGCGCGGTGATGCCGCGGCGCAGCAGCTCGACCACGGCCATCCCGCTCTTGCGGGCGAAGCCGTCGCGGCGGCGGTCGGTGGCCGGAGGAGCCGCGGAGCCGGGCAGCGACATGCCCAGCGCCTCGGCCGCGCTGGCCATCGTGTTGGCGGTGTACATGCCGCCGCAGGCGCCCTCACCCGGGCAGATGGCGCGCTCGATGGCGTCGACGTCCTCGCGGGGCATCAGGCCGCGCGCACACGCGCCCACCGCCTCGAAGGCGTCGATGATCGTGACGTCGCGCTCGGTGCCGTCGCTCAGTTTGGCCTTGCCGGGCAGGATCGAGCCCGCGTAGAGGAAGACGCCGGCGAGGTCGAGCCGGGCGGCGGCCATCAGCATGCCGGGCAACGACTTGTCGCAGCCGGCGAGCAGCACCGAGCCGTCGAGGCGTTCGGCCTGCATCACGGTCTCCACGCTGTCGGCGATGACCTCGCGGCTCACCAGCGAGAAGTGCATGCCCTCATGGCCCATCGAGATGCCGTCGGACACCGAGATCGTGCCGAACTCCATCGGGAAGCCGCCGGCCTCGAACACGCCCTCCTTGACGGCCTTGGCCAGCCGGTCCAGCGACAGGTTGCACGGCGTGATCTCGTTCCACGACGACGCCACGCCGATCTGCGGCTTGGCGAAGTCCTCGTCGCCCATCCCCACCGCGCGCAACATGCCGCGGGCCGCGGCCTTCTCGAGTCCGTCGGTGACGTCGCGGCTGCGGGGTTTGATGTCTGGGCTCTCTGCGGGCATGGCGTCGATTATGCGCTTGGCATTTCGCCGGGCAAAACCGATATCGATACCCCCGAGGGGTACTAGTACCCTGTCGGCATGAGGTCGATCACCACCCGCCTGGCTGCGGCCCTCACGGCGCTGGTGGCCACAGGGCTGCTGGCGGCGTGCGGCGGCCCCGAGTCGTCGACCGGAAACGACCGGTCTTCGCAGTCGGACACGCCGGTGATCACCGGTCAGCCGGCGGGGTACAACGCCGAGGACGTCGCGTTCGCCGGCAACATGGTCGCCCACCACCAGCAGGCCGTCGACATGGCGGCGCTGGTGCCCGAGCGCTCCACCGATCCCGACCTGGTCGCCCTGGCGAGCCGGATCACCGCCGCGCAGCAGGCGGAGATCAACACCCTCAACGTCTTCCTCGTGCAGTGGAAGGAGAACCCCGAGGCCGGGACGGGCGGCCGCGGCGGCCACGGCCAGCCCATGCAGGGCATGGTCGACGACGCGACGATGGCGAAACTGAAGTCGCTGCGCGGCACGCAGTTCGACACACTGTGGTTGCAGTCGATGATCAACCACCACCAGGGAGCGATCGAGATGGCCGAGGCCGAGATCGCCAACGGCGCCAACGTCGATGCCGTGTCCATGGCCAAGGCGATGGTGACGACGCAGGAGAACGAGATCGGACAGATGAAGAAGATGCTGGAGGGCGCCACACCGTGAGTGAGAACCTCGCCGAACCCGGGAGCGTCGCGGAGACGGGTGCCCACGGCTATTCGGCACAGAAAGAGAACTACGCCAAGAGACTGCGTCGCATCGAAGGTCAGGTGCGGGGCATCGCGCGGATGATCGAGGAGGACAAGTACTGCATCGACGTCCTGACTCAGATCAGCGCGGTCAACAACGCCCTGCAGTCGGTCGCGCTGGGTCTGCTCGACGAACACCTCGGCCACTGCGTCAGCCACGCCGTCGCCGCGGGGGGTGCCGAAGCCGACGCCAAACTCGCCGAGGCGTCGGCGGCGATCGCGCGCCTGGTCCGCTCGTAGAACCCGCCGAAATTGCATTCCACGCGGCTGTCAGCGCGAAAATTCAACGTGGAATGCAATTTCGGCGGTTGATCAGCTGCCGGCGGCGAGCCAGCGGCACAGTCGGTCGTAGATGTGCGGGTGATTGAGCAGATCGAAGTGGTGCAGGCCGGTGAGGACCAGGCCGTCGTCGTCGCCGAACGGAAGCCGGCGCTTCCGGCCGCGGCCCGAGGCGCTCGACGGGCGCACCAGCCGATCGCCCAGCACGGCGCCGACCGCGGCCGGGGCCGCCGAGGTGGCGACGAAGTGATAGCGCGCGTGGGGCAGGAAGGGCACCTCGCCGCACCTGTCGCGCAGGAACTCGTCGGGATCGGCCTCGGTCCAGTCGTCGTCGAGGAGGGCGCCGAAGCGCAGATCCTTGATGCCGTCGCTGCGCAGATTCAGCAGCTCGGCGATGGCGCGGGTCTCGCGGAGCCTGATCATCAGCCAGCTCGCGGCGTTGACGCCCTTCTCCAGGTCCGCGCCGAGGTGCGGCGAGCCCAGGCACACCACCTGCCGGGTGGCCCGGCTCCACCGGCGGTTCTGTTCATGGCCGTAATGACAGGCGCTGCGTGCCACCAGCCCGCCCATCGAGTGACCGATCAGCGCGACGCGCCGGACGGGCACCGGCCACACCTCGACGAGCCGGGTCAGCAGCTCGTCGAGCTGGCGGCCGTTGGTGGAGATGTGCAGCCCGGTGTTGTACCGGATGTCGATCGGCGTGAAGTCGAGGTCCTCGAAGAGCCGCTCGCCGTACCACCGGGCGTCCGGACTGGCCGTCGGTCGCGGCGGACGCCGCCACGACGACTCCGTCTGGCACAGACCGTGGACGAATACCGCCAGCTTCTCGGTGGGCCGCGGGAACGCCGCGGTCACCGCGTTCGGCGTCAGCGGCACCGGACGGCCGTCCGAGCGCACCGACATGGGTGCGGCCAGGGTGTTGCCGCGCTCGGCGAGTTCGTCGCCGTAGATGCCGTTCAGTGCGGCGATGGCTTCGGCGACGCCGGGCCGCTCGTCGAGGGGAGTGTCGTCGTCGAACGCCAGGCCCGACGCCGCCAGCGCACTCACCGCCGGGGGTAGCCGATGCCCGGCCGCGCCGAGCGTGCCGTACACCGCGTCGGCGATGGCGTCGTGGATCACTTCGACCGGCTTGGCGACCGGGCCGATCGAGGAGAACACGCGCCCGGCGATTCCCCGGTGTATGCCGCGCACCAGCGAATTGAGCACGGTGAGCCCCTCGGCGGCGGCATCACCCAGGGAGTGGATGTCGTTGGTCTGCATGTCGGCACACCTCCTGCGTCGGCAGACGTCCGCTCGGTTCGGTGAACACTTGTTCTTACTCCAGGGTAAGGTAGCGGCGCGTCATCGGCAACGCGGTCAGCGACCGAGGGCGTCCTCGATGCGGTGCACCTTCGCGGTGAGCTGCCCGGTGTAGCCGGGCCGGATATCGGCTTTCAGCACCAGGCTGACGCGGGGGGACACCGCGGCCACGGCGTCGACCGCCTGCTTCACGACGGCCATGACCTCGTCCCACTCCCCTTCGATGTTGGTGAACATCGCATTGGTTTCGTTGGGCAACCCGGACGCCCGCACGACGCGGACTGCTTCGGCGACCGCGTCACCGACGCCGCCGGTGTCGTCGCCGCCGGAGGGGCTGACGGAGAACGCGACGATCATTGTTTGCTGTACCCCGTCGGCCGCACGACGAGGATCACCCGGTCGGCCTTGTCGGCGGGCGGCTCGGTCAGCGGCCCGCTGTAGCGGTCGTTGAGCTGCAGGTAGAACGCGCCCTCCGGGTCCGGCACGATCTCCTCGACGACACCGCGCACCTCCAGGTACCGGTACGGGTTGTCGGGGTCGCTGACCGACATCGCGACGTTGGGGTTGGCGGTGACGTTGTGGTACTTCTGCCGCTTCGTGGTGTGGGTGAACCGCAGCAGCTCGCCGTTCCAGTGGAACCACATCGGATTGACCTGCGGATTCCCGTCAGGCCGGGTGGTGGCCAGATGGCCGTACAGCGGGAGGTCCAGCAGGTGTTCGTATCCATCGGGAATCGTGGGCATGACCATTCATAACCTGTCCCGCAACCGGCGCCATCCCGCCGGGTAACGTCCGGGCCCCCCAGACCGATCAAATACGCAGTTCAGAGGCATCGGCAGGCCTTCGGGGGCCTGCGCACCGAGAAGACGGACCGCCGCGCTGTGCCACACTGGGCACAACGCGCGGGACTGGGAGGTACACGTATGCGGCAGCGAAACAGGAGCCGGCGGATCGCCATGGTGATGGCCGCGGCCGTGATCGCGGGACTGACGCTGAGCGCCCCGCCGGCGCTGGCTCAACCCGACGTCGCGCCGCCACCGGCTCCCGTCGACCCGGGTGCTCTGCCGGCGCCTCCCGCGAACCCGTTCGCCTTCGCGAACCCCTTCGCGCCCCCGCCTCCGCCCGCCGCAGCGCCGGCACCCGTGGATCCATTCGCGCCGATCCCCGGCGAGCCGATGGCCATCCCCGAGGGCACCCCGGCGGGACAGAACCCGACGCCGTTCGTCGGTCAGCCGCCGTTCGTGCCGCCGTCGTTCAACCCGACCAACGGCTCGAAGGTCGGCGCCGCCAAGCCGATCTACATCAACTTCCAGCGCCCGATCGCCAACAAGCCGATGGCCGAGGGCGCGATCCACATCTCGTCCGTGCCGCCGGTGCCGGGCCGGTTCTACTGGACCAGCGACACGCAGGTGCGCTGGCGCCCGCAGGACTTCTGGCCGGCAGGCACCGTGGTCAACATCGACGCGGCCGGGACCAAATCGAGTTTCACGGTTCCCGAGCAGTTGGTCGCGACCGTCGACGACGCGACACACACCATGACGGTCGTCCGCAACGGCAAGGTCGAGAAGACCTTCCCGGTGTCGATGGGCAAGCCCGACGGCAAGCACGAGACCAAGAACGGCACCTACTACGTGCTGGAGAAGTTCGCCGACATGATCATGGACTCGTCCACCTACGGGGTGCCGGTCGACTCGCCCCAGGGTTACAAGCTCAAGGTGCAGGACGCCGTTCGCATCGACAACAGCGGCGCGTTCGTGCACAGCGCGCCGTGGTCGGTGGCCGACCAGGGCAAGCGCAACGTCAGCCACGGCTGTATCAATCTGAGCCCGGCCAACGCCCAGTGGTTCTACGACAACTTCGGCAGCGGCGACCCGATCGTCATCAAGAACTCCGTCGGCACCTACAACCAGCCCGACGGTGCGTCGGACTGGCAGATGTTCTAACGCACGACGACGATCAAGCGGCGAGGGACGAGCCGCGTTGAGGAGTCGGGCAGATCTTCTAACGCACGACCGTCTTTCCCGGCGCGCGGCCCGTCGCCCGTGCCACCATGGGCTCAAGCCGATGGCCTGGTAGCGGCCGTCGGCACCCAGGTGAGGGTGGGCGATGGCCGGTGACGAGAAGGCGGTGGCACGCACTGCCGCGGTGATCGGACTGGTGCTGGTGGCCGCCGTCGCGCTGAGGGGCTACCTTCCCGGTGCGCCGCCACCGCGCGAGCCCCGCGAGTCCGCCACCGGCGGGCCCGGTTCGCTGATCGCCGTGCTGACGATGCTGGCGTTGTCGATCGCCGTCATCGCGATCGCGATCCTCACCCAGGTCCGCCGTCCCTCCGTCGCGGCCGCTCCCGGAGAGCCACCGCCCCGGTTCTCGGGCGAGCGGGGCAGGCCACAGTGGCGTCTGCTGCTGGTGGCGGTGCTCGTTCTGCTCGCCTGGATCGCGGTGCTCGCCCTGATGATGCGGTGGCGGGCCGAACTCGTCCCGGGTTCCGTGTCCGCGACCGAGACTCCGCCGGGCACCGGGACGCCCACCGGCGACCAGGCGCCCCGGTCGCCGTCAACGGGCCACGGCGACACCGTGTTCGGCTACCTGGCCGCGGCCGCCGCCGTCCTCGTGGCGGTGTCCATCGCGGGCTCGTTCGCCGGCCGCAAGCGCGTCACCACCACCGAACCGCAGTTTCTCGTCCCTGCCGCAGATCCGGTGCGGCCCCGGGGCCCGGACCTCGCCAGGGCTGCCGAACGGGGACTGGTGGAGATCGGTGATCGCAGCCGGGACCCGCGCGAGGCGATCATCGCCTGCTACGCCGCGATGGAGACGGAGTTGGAGAAGTCGCCGGGGACCATTCCCCGCGCCTCCGACACGCCGACGGAGGTGCTGGAGCGCGCCGTCGAACGCCGTGTCCTGCCCGCCGACAGCGCATTTCAGCTCGTCGAGCTGTTCGAAGAGGCCCGGTTCAGTCCGCACGTGATGAACGAGGGACACCGCGACGACGCGGTGCGCGCGTTGCGCCGGGTGCAGGGTGCACTGCAGGTGGCGACATGACCAGGGTGGTCGTCTCCGGGGTGTGCCTGCTGATCGGAGTGCAGGTGCTCGCCTTCGCGGCGCTCGACCGGCCGGTCGTGGTGGCGGTGACCGGTGCCGGGCTCGCCCTGGTGGTGATCGCGCTGCGACGGTGTCTCGTCCACGACACCGATGAGGTCGAAGACGCGGCGACCGGCGATGCGGCCACGGCCATGGGCCGCTGGGTCACCCGCACCGAGACGATGATCTCCTGGTCGGAGTCCACTCGCTCGGACTGGGACCGCCGGCTGCGTCCGATGCTGGCGCGTCAGTTCGAACTCGCCGCGGTACACCGAAAAGTCAAGGATCGCAGCGTCTTCGACACCACCGGCCGGATGCTGTTCGGTGACGAGCTCTGGCAGTGGGTGGACCCGGAGAACGTCTCACGCACGGGTGGCCAGGAACCCGGCCCGGGCCGGTGGACGCTCGACGAGATCCTGCGACGATTGGAACGCCTGTGACCAGCCCGGCGGTCACCACCGCGCTGTGCGAATCGGTCCTCGACGAGATCGGGCGGGTCGTCGTCGGCAAGCGGACGGCCCTGAGCCTCATCCTGACCACCGTGCTGGCGCGGGGCCACGTCCTCGTCGAGGACCTGCCGGGCCTCGGAAAGACGCTGATCGCCAAGTCGTTCGCCGCGGCGCTGGGCCTGGAGTTCACCCGCGTGCAGTTCACTCCGGACCTGCTGCCCGCCGATCTGCTCGGATCGACGATCTACGACATGCAGTCGGGCCGCTTCGAGTTCCGGCGGGGCCCCATCTTCACGAATCTGCTTCTCGGCGACGAGATCAACCGGACTCCGCCCAAGACCCAGGCGGCCCTGCTGGAGGCGATGGCCGAAGACCAGGTCAGCATCGACGGCAGGACGCACCGCCTGCCGGAGCCGTTTCTCGTTCTGGCGACGGACAATCCGATCGAATACGAAGGCACCTATCCGCTGCCGGAGGCCCAACTGGACCGGTTCGCTATCCGGCTCGAGCTGAAGTACCTGTCGGAACAGGAAGAGGCGACGATGCTGCGCCGTCGCCTCGACCGCGGATCGGCGCCGGTGATCGTCCAGCAGGTCGTCGACGCGAATGAGCTTCTGGCCATGCAGGAGTCGGTGGAGCAGGTGACCGTGCACGACGACGTGCTGCAGTACGTGGTGTCGCTGGCCGCCGCGAGCCGGCATCATCCCCAGATCGCCGTCGGCGCCAGCCCGCGTGCGGAACTCGATCTGGTGCAACTGGCCCGTGCGCGGGCGCTGCTGTTCGGCCGCGACTTCGTGATCCCCGAGGACGTCAAGGCGCTGGCCGTCGCGACGATGGCGCACCGGATCAGCCTGCGCCCCGAGATGTGGGTGCGCCGCGTGCAGGGCTCCGACGTCGTCGACGAACTGCTCCGGCGCACGCCCGTGCCCCGCGCGCGGGAATCGCGATGACGGACGCCGACGTCGTCCACTCCCCGGTCCGGATACGTTGGCGCGCATCGTCACTGAGTCGTGCTATCGCGACGTGCATCGGGGTGGCCGTCGTCTGCGCCCTGCTCACCGGCAGGTGGGAGCTGGTCGTGTTCGCGGCGCCGATGTTCGGTGTGCTGTGTTCGCTGGCCTGGCAGCGGCCGGCGCCGGCCGTCGTCGTGCACGCCCGCCCGGCGGTGCAGCGGTGTTTCGAGTCCGAGCAGGTTCGGGTGAGCGTGTGGGCCGACCTCGACACCGGGACCGGCACGGTCGACGGGGACGTGATCGGGCTGGAGTGCACGGCGCCGGTCGGGATGGAGCTCGAGATCGTCGAGACCGAGCCGGTGTCGACCGTCGCGGTGGCGGCGACGCGGTGGGGCCGGTACCCCGTCCTCGCCACCGTACGTGTGCTCGGGCGGGGCGGCCTGCTGGAGGGCGCCGGAACCGTGGAGGCGGCCGAGGTGTTCGTGTTCCCGGTCGCCCCACCGCAATCCACCCCGCTCCCGCGCATCGATCTGCTCGACCGCCTCGGTACCCATCTGACGCGCCACATCGGCCCCGGGGTCGAGTACGCCGACATCCGGCCCTACGTCCCCGGCGACCAGCTGCGCACGGTGAACTGGCCGGTGAGTGCGCGCCGGGGAACCCTGCACATCACCGAGCGGCTGACCGACCGCGCCGCCGACGTCGTGGTGCTCTTCGACACCTACCCGCAGCCGCCGGGGCCCGCGACCGCCGCGACGGAACGGACGGCCCGGGGTGCCGCGCAGGTGGTGCAGAGCGCTCTGCGCTACGGCGACCGCGCGGGTCTGGTCGCCCTGGGCAGCCGGACGACCCGCTGGCTGGGCGCCGACATCGGGCAGCGGCAGTTCTACCGGATCCTCGACACCATGCTCGGCGCCGCCGACACCTACGAAACCGCGACCGGCACGCTGGCTCCGCGTCCGGCGCTGCCGACCGGGGCGATCGTCGTCGCGTTCTCCACCATGCTCGACACCGAATTCGCGCTGGCGCTCATCGATCTGCGCAAGCGCGGCCATGCGGTCGTGGCGATCGACGTGTTGGAGGGGAGCCCGATAGAGGGTGCGCACGATCCATTGGTGGACCGGATGTGGGCGATGCAGCGCTCCTTCATGTACCGCGACATGGCCACCGTCGGCGTGGACATCGTGGCGTGGCCGGGCGAGAGCACGCTCGACCAGGCGATGGCGGCGGTCCCGGACCGGCGCAGAAGCGTACGGCGATGACGGCGCTCGCGAAAGTGTTGTCGGCCAATGCGTTCGGTGTGCTGATGGTGGGTGCGGCGGCCTTCGGCGCGGCCGGCGCCGCGCTGGGCCTGGCCGCTGCGGCGATGGCGGCGGTGCTCGTCGGGGTGTGGGTGCGGCCGGCGGCGACCGTCGCGGTGCTGCTGACGGTGCTCACGGTCGTCCTCGCCGAACCGGCGCCGATGTACGCCGCCCTGGCGGGGCTCGCGGCGACGGCCTATCTCGTCCTGCGGCACGGGGCCGGCACGGCGAGCGCGCCGACGATGTTCGCGGCGGTCGGAGCCACGGCGGCCGCGACTCTTGCGGTGGTCCTTCCCGTGCACCTGGCATGGGTGCCGCTGGCCGCTCCCCTTCTGCTGCTGGCGGCATATGTGCTGGCGCTGCGGCCGTTTGTCGCGCGCGACAGCCGATCCTGACGGCACGGACCGGCCGGATCTCATTCACTTGAATGAGGGAATCGGCGCGCTGGGGTGGTTGTCTTGAACTCGTCCGGAGCATCACCTCGGCCCCCGGACCGTCACGATCGGAGGCATCCGCCCATGTTGCTCATGCGAAACAAGCCCCGGCCGCTGCCCGAACCGCCGACTGTCACCGCCGCCACGATGGTGGAGCCGGTCGTCATCACCGAACAGCAGGTTCTGCTCAGCACCGCGGCGGCCGCCGCGCTGGCACCCGGCCGGGAGCCGCAGAGGACGGTCCTGTTCGTCCGGCTGCGTCAGCTGCGCATCCATCTCCCCGAGCCGCGGCCGGTCTATCCGCGGCGGGAGAGCCGCTACCTCGAGACCGCCCGCATGTCACGGGAGATGGGGCACCTGTGAGACGGCCGGCGACGTCACCCGAAGACGTCGTCGAGGGTGACGGTCGTCAGATTCCGGCTGTGGATCAGATCGACGAGCTGCGCGTAACAGTGGGTCACCGTCGGCAGATTGGCGTGCGTCAACACGATTCGCTGCGGTAGGAACGACTGGGCGGCAGCGGCGAGCATCCCGCCCTCGGAGATGGGGCGGGAGTCGCCGATCGTGCCGCTCCACATGGTGATCGTGGTGTAGCCCAGGTCGGCGGCGATGCGGTCGATCGTGAGGTTGTGTTCGCCGTAGGGCGGACGGAAGTACGGGGCGCCGTTGGTGCCGTAGGTGCCGGCCAGAAAATTCGCATTCCGCAGGATCTGGTCGTTGACCACCGCGGGGGACAACCGGCCGAGGTGCGGGTGCGACCACGTGTGGTTGCCGATCTGCACCTGGCCGGAATCCACCAGCGGTCGCAGGGCGGGGGCGTTGACGGTCCAGGAGGGGTTGATCCCGTTGGCGAAGAACGTCAGGCGTGTGCCACTGTCCCGGCAGAACTGCGCGAACGCGCCCACGACCTCGACGCTGGCGCCGTCGTCGACGGTGAGCGCGATCTGGTTGCCGGGGCCCGGCAGCTGGGTCAGTACCCCGATCGGAGCCGGCACCCGTCCTGCAGGCGCGAGCGGAAGCTGTGAACCGCCTGAAGAGCCGGCGGCGCGGGCGGGACGGCTTGCCGCGGCCAGCACCGCAAAGGCCAGTCCGCACAACAGTTCACGCCTGTCGAGACCGGTCATCGCGCGAACGTATCGGCAACCGGGACTCCCCGGTAGAGTCGAAATGCTCTGGTGCGCTCAGTTCCAGATGCGCACGCGGCGTTCGGGTTCGAGGAACAGCTCGTCGGACTCGCTCACCTCGAACGCGTCGTAGAACGCGTCCATGTTGCGGACCACGCCGTTGCAGCGGAACTCCGGAGGCGAGTGCGGGTCGATCGCAAGGCGCCGGATCGCCTCGGCCTCACGGGATTTCGTGCGCCACACCTGCGCCCACCCGAAGAACACGCGCTGCTCACCGGTCAGGCCGTCGATCACCGGAGCCGGACGGCCCTTGAGCGAGAGCCGGTACGCCAGCAGCGCGATGGAGAGTCCCCCGAGATCGCCGATGTTCTCGCCGACGGTGAAAGCGCCGTTAACGTGTGCGTCGTGGTGTCCGCTCAACTCCCGCGGCGTGAACGTCTCGTACTGTTCGATGAGTTTCTTTGTGCGGACGCTGAACTCGGCCCGGTCCGCGTCGGTCCACCAGTCCACCAGGTTGCCGTCACCGTCGTACTTGGCGCCCTGGTCGTCGAAGCCGTGCCCGATCTCGTGGCCGATGACCGCGCCGATGCCGCCGTAGTTCGCGGCGTCGTCGGCTTCGGCGTCGAAGAACGGCGGCTGCAGGATCGCGGCCGGGAAGACGATCTCGTTCATGCCGGGGTTGTAGTACGCGTTGACCGTCTGCGGCGTCATGAACCACTCGTCGCGGTCCACCGGCCCGCCCAGCTTGGCCAGGTCGCGGTCGTATTCGAGGGCATATCCGCGCCGGTAGTTGCCGTACAGGTCGTCGCGGGCGATGACCAGCGACGAGTAATCCCGCCACGTGTTCGGATAGCCGATCTTCGGGGTGAACTTGTCGAGCTTGGCGAGCGCCTTCTCGCGGGTGGCGGGCGTCATCCAGTCGAGTGTGTTGATGCTGACCCGGTAGGCCTCGCGCAGATTGGCCACCAGCTCGTCCATCCGGGCCTTCGCCTGCGGCGGGAAGTACCGCGCGACGTAGAGCCGGCCCAGCGCGTCGCCCATCAGGCTCTCGACCACCGACACCCCGCGCTTCCACCGGTCGCGGATCTCCTCGGTGCCCGACAGCAGCCGCCCGTAGAAGGCGAAATCCTCGGCGACGAGTTCGTCGGTCAGAAGCGATGACCTGGCGTGGATGACGCGCCAGCGCAACCAGTTCTTCCAATGGTCGAGGGGTTCACCGGCCCACTGCGCGGCGAACGCGGTGAGGTAGTCCGGCTGGCGCACCACCAGTTCGGCCGCCTGCTCCTCGGTGGCCCCGAGGCCCGTGAGCCAGCCTGTCCAGTCGAAGCCCGGCGCCTCGTCGGCCACCCCGGCGAAGGTGCGCAGGTTGTAGGTCAGGTCTGCGTCGCGACGCTTGACCACATCCCAGTGCGCAGACGCGAGCTTGGTCTCCAACGCGACGACGTCGGCCGCCGCCTGGCTGTGGTCGCCGCCGTAGACCAGCGCGAACATCGCGGCGATGTGGCGGGGGTAGGCGGCCAGGATCTCGGCGTGCTGCGGTTCGCGGAAATACGACTCGTCGGGCAGGCCGATGCCGGACTGCGTGAGGTGCAGCAGATAGCGGCTGGAGTTCTTGGAGTCGGTGTCGACGTAGAGGCCGGTCCCTCCGCCGACCCCGGTGCGCTGCAGTGCCCCCATCACCGACGCCAGCGCCGCGGGCGTGTCCGCAGCGTCGATCGCCGACAGCTCCTCGAGCAGCGGTGCCAGCCCGCGGTCGCGGACGGTCTGCTCGTCCATGAAGCTGGCGTAGAGGTCGCCCAGGCGCTGCTCGTCGGTGCCTGATGTCGCCGCCGGGGCGGCTCCGGTGCCTGATGTCGCCGCCGGGGCGGCTCCGGTGCCTGATGTCGCCGCCGGGGCGGCTCCGGTGCCGGCGGGCGCGCCCGCCTGGCTCACCTCGCTGATCAGGTCGCGGATCTGTTCCTCGGCGCGGTCGTAGAGGGTCCGGAACGCCCCGTCGGTCGCCCGGTCCGCGGGGATCTGGTACTCGGCGAGCCAGCGTCCGTTGACGTGACCGAACAGGTCGTCCTGGGGACGGGCGGTCGCATCGACGTGGCTCAGGTCGATTCCGGACTTGCGGGTCGTTGTCGCTTCTACCGTCACCCCGACATCCTTCCAGAAACGCCCGGGTACCCTCACGCGCATGCCCGACGCCGAGCCCGATCCAGAGCAGAAAACGCAGCGTGAGGACTCGTCCCGGGTGTTCTCCGGCTACGGCGTCGTCTCAGCCGTACTGGCGGTCGTCGCCGTCGGCGCGGTCGTGCTGGCCGCGCTGATCTGGACGCAGCACCGGGGTGACACGGACGAGCTCGAGTACCGCAGCCGGGTGCTGCAGGCGGCTGCCGACTGGACCGGCGTCCTGATCAACATGAACAAGGACACCGTCGACACCGACCTCAACACACTGCACGAGGGCACCGTCGGGCAGCTCAACGCCGACTTCGAGACCACCGTCGAGCCGTTCCGCAAGCTGGTCCAGACCCTGCAGGCCCGCACCACCGGGCAGGTCGACTCCGTGGCGATCGAGACCATCCACCATCAGCAACCCGGCGCGCCGGCTGCCGCGCCGAAGCCGCAGCCGGAGCTCTCCGGCGTCGCTTCACGCACCGATACCGTCATGGTGATCGCGACGTCGGTCAGCGAGAACGCCGGCACCCAGAAGCCGCAGACGGTGCGCTGGACGCTGCGGCTGGACGTCTCCGACGTCGACGGCAAGTTGCTGGTCTCCCGGCTGGAGCCGATCCGATGAGGAACCGTCTGCGGGTGCTGGCTTTCGACCTGCTCGCGCCGCTCGTAGCGGTCGCGGCGCTGGTCTACATCGGCGTGGCGCTGAGCTGGCCGCTGTGGTGGGTGTCGGTGTGCTCGGTGCTGTGCCTCCTGATCGCCGAGGGGATGATCGTCGACTTCGTGTTGGCGCGCCGCGACGCGGTGACGGTCGGCACCGACGACGACGGTGCGGGGTTGCGGCTGGTCGTGGTGGGCGCCGCGACGGCCGCGCTGATCGCCGCGGTCGTCGTGGGCTACACGCAGTGGACGCTGCCCGACCGGGCGCTGCGGGACGACAGTCAGCAGGTGGCGGGCATCGCCAGCAGCGTGTCGGAGGCCTCGGCCACCTTCACCCCGCAGGACCCGACCGCCTCGATCGACCGGGCCACCGGCATGATGTCGTCTGAGAGTGCGGCCCGGTTCAAGAGTGAATTCGCCAGTGTGGCAAAGGATTTGGCGAGCAGAAACGTGTCGGCGCAGGCGAACACGGTGTCGGCCGGAGTCGAGGCGATCGGGCCGAACGCCGCCAGTGTGGCGGTGATCCTGCGCGCCACCCAGACCTCACCGGGCAAACCCGCGGACACCGCGGTGCTGGCGTTGCGGGTGGCGCTGTCGAAGACGGGCGGCCGCTGGGTGGTCGACGACGTCTCGCCGATCCATTCCCGTTAGGTCCCCGGCTGGTCCTGCCCTGCGCGCTGGTTGCGCATCTTGGCGAAGCGGTCCGACAGCCGGCGCATCCGGATCATCAGCGAGGCCGGCGGGCTGACGCTGCCGCGCAGATAGGCCGCGAAGTCCTCGGCGGGCACCCCGATGCGCGACGCGAACTCGTGCTCGCCGAGCCCGGAGCGCTCGAGAAGCAGGTGCACGTGTTTGGCGACCTCGGCGCATTCGTTGGCCTCGAGATGCTCGCGGGTGCGGGTCAGGACCTCCGACATCGCCCGGGACACCCCGTAGGGCTGGGCGGTCTCGAGGACTTCTTCGACCTGACGCGCGGTGCGGCCGTAGGGATCGCGTTTGATCGCGACGACGATGCGCTGCCAGACGGACAGGTCGTCGTTCTCCAGGGCGGCGCGGATGGCCGCGGTCGGCCAGAACTCGACCGGCCGGTCCGCCGGGGCGGGCGCGGCGGGAGCCTCGCGCGCGAAGCCGCCGGAAGCGTCGTCGCGGTCCATGCCCCGAATCTCTGGGGTCTTGGACAAGTTCGGGATCACCTCGCTTCCTCCAGCATCGCCACCGCCACCGAGAGGCAGCGTTGTCTGACCTTGGCCCACTCAGTCTCCGCCGCGGCGCCCGACGCCGCGATGTCGGGTCCGTCGACCGGCTGCGGATCGGCCAGCCGGCGAACCAGCTGGGTGGCCACCCAGTGGGCCCGCGCCGGTTGCCCACAGTAGTACCGGTCCATGCCCGCGAGCACTTCCGCCGCGGTCTGGGCGTCCATCGCGTCGGCCAACTCGGCGAAATCCTTGTAGTCGCGGGAGTCGTTGCGGGCCATGACCAGATAGCTCTTCAGCCGCAGCGTCTCGGCCCCGGTCGGGATCTGCAGCCGGTCGCCGGTGGGCAGCAGCACGTTCGTCGTCTCCATGGGGCTGACGCGTTCCAGCGAAGTGTGGCCCGCCTGCTCGGCGGCAGTGGCCACCGACCTCTCCACGGCCAGCGCGTCGAGGGCGACGTCGAGCCGGCCCCGCCACATCGTGACGGGATGCTTGGGCAGCTTCACCGCGACGGTCTTGCCGTGCGCGCGATTGCCGATCGCCGCGGGCACCCGGCCCTCACTCTTCAGACGCCCGGGGACGAGCTTGCCGCACGGCTGGCAGCCGCTGAACGCCAGCGGATCGGCGACCGTGATGATCTGGGGCGCAAGGGTTTTCAGCTTCGCAGCGGACTTGACCACGGTCCGCAGGTCCGATCCGGACGGCGCGAGCGCGGAGATGTCGTCCGGGATGATGATGAGGTCGCCGATGTCGGCCTTGGGTAGCGGCTTCTCGAAATCGACCGACGGCAGCAGCCTGTCGAGCCAGTGGGGCAGCCACCAGTTCCACTCGTCGAACATCGCCATCAGCGCGGGCACCAGCACCAGCCGCACGACGGTCGCGTCGACCGCGATGGCCACCGCGCACGCCACCCCGAGCTGGGCGACCAGCGGCATCCCGGCGAAGGCGAACCCGATGAACACCGCGATCATGATCAGTGCGGCGCTGGTGATGGTGCGGGCGCTGGTGCTCACTCCGTAGGCGACCGCGTCGCGGGTGTTGCCGGTCTGCAGGAACCGCTCCCGGATCCGGGTGAGCAGGAAGATCTCGTAGTCCATCGAGAGGCCGAACGTCAACGCCAGCACCAGCGGGGGAATGGTGCTGTCCAGCGACGAGATCTGTTTGAAGCCCAGCTCGGACAGCCAGCCCCACTGGAAGACCATCACCAGGCTCCCGTAGGCGGCGGCCACCGAGAGCACGGTCATCAGGACGCCCTTGAACGCCAGGAACACCGACCGGATCGAGATCAGCAACATCACGAACGCGATCAGCGCGACGAACCCGAACACCAGCGGCTGGGTTTTGGACACCCGGTCGTCGAAGTCCTTGATCAGCGCGGTGGGCCCCCCGACGTCGATGCGGGCGGTGTCGCCCGCGACCGGCGGGAGCTGGGCGCGCATCCAGTCCACGGTCTCGCGCGCCGACATGTCCTCCGGATCGACGGAGAGCACCGCCGACAGCAGAGCGCTGCGGTAGTCGTTGCCGAACACCGGCGGGCTGACCGACACGGTGCTGGGCGCCTGCGCCATCTTCGCGCGGATCGCACCCAGCAGCGGCTCCTTGGCCGGCGCCGACGCAGCGCTGCCGTCCGGGAAGGTCACCAGCACGCGGATCGGCCCGAGTGCGCCCGGCCCCAGCGCCTCGGCGGCCGCGTTCACGCCGCCCCGGATCTCATGGGTCGGGTCGAACTGCCGCTGCATGCTGTTGCCCAGCACCATCGAGAACGCCGGGGAGGCCAGCGTCAGCAGCAGCACCGCCGCGGCCAGCGCCGAGGCCCATGGCCTGCGCATCACCCAGCCGGTCCAGCGGGTCCAGAACTTCGATTGCGTCGCCTCCACGCCCCGGCCCCAGTGCAGATACGACGACCGCCGGGCGGCCCGGCGGCCGAAGGTCGCCAGCACCGCCGGTGTCAGCGTTGTCGACGTCAGCACGGCGACCGCGACGGCGAGGATCGCGCCGGTGGCCATGGACTGCAGCACCGGGGTGTTGATCAGGTAGATGCCCGTCACCGACGCGATGACCGTCAGTCCCGACAGCAACACGGCCAGCCCGGAGGTCGCCATCGCGGCGTCGGCGGCGTCCTGCGGTTCGCGGCCCGCGCGCAGTTCCTCCCGGAAGCGCATGAGGATGAACAGCGAATAGTCGATGGCCACCGCGATGCCGAACATCGACACCGTCGACGTCACGAACACCGACATCGTCGTGTACATCGACAGCAGGTAGACCAGCCCCATCGTGACGACGACGGTGCAGATGCCGAGCAGCAGCGGCATCGCGGCCGCGGCCAGGGAGCCGAACACCGCCAGCAGGACGATCAGCACGATCGGCAGATTCCACCGTTCGGCCTGCGCGATGTCGTGCTTGGTCGCCAGCGTCGCCGCGGCGCCGAGCGCGCCCTGGCCGATCACGTAGAGCCGGACCTTGCCGTTCTCCATCTCGCCCGGCTGGTCGCCGGTGATACCGACCTTCTCGCGGAGCTGTTTGGCGACGTCGACCGCACCGGTGTTCTCGAAGTCCAGCTGCAGCGTGATGACGTAGGGCCGGTCGGGCTGCGGCGGCGGCTGCGCGGGGTTGGGCTTCACCGTGACGCTGGGCACCTCGGCGGCGATCGACTGCAGGCGGGCGACCGCGGCGTTCATGTCGTCGAACGACGCGTCCGGCCGCGGGGCCGCCACCAGCGCGAGCGGGGACGCACCCTGATCGGGGAACTGGGCCTCGATCTGGTGCTGGACGTACAGCGACTGGGAGCCGTCGACCTCGAACCCGCCGCCGGTGAGGTTGTCCGACTGGTTCATGGCCAGATACACCGCGGGCACCAGCAGCAGCAGCCACACCGCGAAGACCGCCCAGCGGAACCTGCGCAGGTTGCTGCTCACGCGCATCATGAACTGCTGGATGGGAACTCCCCACTTTCTCCCCGGCCTTTCGTAGCGAGAGCGTACAGCAGCATCCTGGCCGGTGACGGGCCTCTCGGGAGCTGCCAGAGATGCCTCATGCAGCTCTAATGAGCGGTGTTTTCGCCCCCACGATTGGGTTGCCGGACAGCGCCGATGGCACTATGGCCCCCGAACAAGTTCATCCGTCGGGGATCCTTTGCACTTGACCGTACGGAGTTTGCGGGGCGCGCAGACGCCCGCAGACTGTTAGGAGTTCGTCATGGATTCACTCTCGGCATTCACCGCGCGCAGGACACGGTCGGCGTTGGGGGCCGCGTTCGCCCTCACGGCCGCCGGCGGGATCGGCGCGGTCGTGCTGACCGGCCCCGCAACCCCGGCGGTGATGGCCGCGACGGACCCGTGTGCGGCCAGCGAGGTCGCCAGGACGGCCGGCGCGGTGGCCACCAACACCGGCGCCTACCTGGACACTCACCCGCAGACCAACCAGGCGCTCACGCTGATCTATCAGCAGCAGGGCGGTCCCCAGTCGCTCGGCGCCCTGAAGTCCTACTTCGACGCCAACCCGCTGGTCGCCGCCGACCTGCAACGGCTGCAGCAGCCCCTGGCGTCGCTGGCGGGAAAGTGCAAGCTTCCGGTGACGCTGCCGCAGGTCCTGGGCCTGATGCAGGCCGTGCAGCAGCCCGCCCAGGGTGGCTCCGGAGCCCCGGCCGCGCCGGCTCCGGCCCCGCGCGCGACGGTCAGTCCGCAGGGCGCCGGACCGGTCCCCGGCCCCGGCGCGGCGCCGCAGTGAGCCCGGCTTTCTCACGATCGGTTAATTCGCTGAACGGGAAAGTGGACTGCCCTTCTGCTTAGCTTCCTAGGATGGTCTGCGGACCGGCGACCGCCGGTCCCGAGCTGTTCACCCTTTGAAGAAGGAGCCTTCATGTTGCTTTCGGCCCCCTCCGTGCGACGCGCCGCTGTGGGCGCTGGCGCGCTGGGTGCGGTGCTCTTCGGCGCCGTACCCATGGCGTCCGCTCAACCCGCCCCGTACCCGCCGAACTGCACCGCGGCCGACTTCTCGGGTGTGGCCTCCGGCGTCTCGGCGTCCTCGTCGGCGTACCTGTTCACCCACCCTGACGTCAACGCGTTCTTCACCAGCCTGCACGGGCTGCCGCGTGAGGAGGTGCGGACCAAGGTCATCGACTACATGAACGCCAATCCCCAGGTGAAGTCCGAGATGGGTGCGATCCGTCAGCCGCTGGTGGACATCAAGCTCCGCTGCGGCTTCACGCCTCAGGACTCCAACGGACCCAACGTCCCGTAGGAATGGGAGACAGGGTGGATGCTCCGCCCGCTCGTGGGGGGGAGCCATCCACCCAGGATGGTGCGGGTCGGACGGTGTTGATGGTCGACGACGACCCGGATGTGCGGACCTCGGTGGCCCGGGGTCTGCGGCACTCCGGGTTCGACGTTCGTGTCGCCGCGACCGGTAAGGAAGCGCTGCGGCTGCTGTCCAGCGAATCGCACGACGCGCTCGTGCTGGACGTGCAGATGCCCGAGCTCGACGGCGTCGCGGTGGTGACGGCGCTGCGGGCCCTGGGCAACGACATCCCGATCTGCGTGCTGTCGGCGCGAGACACCGTCAACGACCGAATCGCCGGACTCGAGGCGGGCGCCGACGACTACCTGACCAAACCGTTCGACCTCGGCGAGCTGGTCGCCCGCCTGCACGCACTGCTGCGGCGGGCGCACCACTCCGACCCCACCTCGGACACGATGACGGTCGGCTCGCTGACCATCGACACGGCCCGGCGGCTGGTGTTCGTTGCCGGCGAGCGGGTGGAACTGACCAAGCGGGAGTTCGACCTGCTGGCCGCGCTCGCCGAGAACGCCGGCGTCGTGCTGAGCCGACAGCGCCTGCTCGAGCTGGTCTGGGGCTACGACTTCGACGTCGACACCAACGTCGCCGACGTCTTCGTGTCCTACCTGCGCCGCAAGTTGGAGCGCGACGACCTGCCGCGGGTGATCCACACGGTGCGCGGCATCGGATATGTGCTGCGGGAGGAACCGTGAGGGTGCGGCGCTGCCCGGGCGGATCGTTGCCGGGCGGGTCGTGAGACTTCCCCGGTTCCTCCGGTCGGCCTCCCTGCGCACCCGGGTCGCCATCGCCGCGGCGGCCGCGGCGGCTGCGGTGGTCGCCGCCTTCACCGTGCTGACCTCGCTGGTGCTGGCGAACAACGACGCCGTCCAGCTCGACCGGCGCCTCGACGCGATCGTCGACGCCAGCATGTTCCCCGAGCAGCTCTCCGATGCCCGCCGCGGCGTGCTGACGACCGGACGGTCGCGGTCGTCGGGGCAGGTGGTGTTCCAGCGGGGCTTCCAGTTGCCCGCGCTGCCTCCCGGCACCGAGACCGTGACGGTCAACGGGGTCGAGTACCGGGTGCGGACGATCCCGATGGAACAGGACGGCGGCGTGCTGATGTCGGTCGGCATCCGCGCCGACAGCATCCTGCTCAACCGTGCCCGGGTGCCGCTCTACATCGCCGTCGGCGTGGTGACCGTGCTCATCGCTGCGGGCCTGGGCTGGCTGCTCGCCGGCCCGGCGATCCGGCCGCTGCGCAAGCTCACCGAGCACACCAAACGCCTCGGCAAGGGCACCGAGGAGATGCCCGCGGTGCAGGGCGTGCGCGAGGCGGAGGACCTGTCGGAGGCGATGAGCGCGATGCTCGACCGCCTCGCCGCCGCGCAGCGGGCCACCACGAACTCCCTGGAGGCGGCACGGGACTTCGCCGCCAACGCCGCGCACGAGTTGCGCACGCCGCTGACCGCGATGCGCGCCGATCTGGACACGCTGCGCATCCACGACCTGCCCGAGGACGAGCGCGCCGAGGTGGTGGCCGACCTGTCCCGGGCGCAGCGCCGGGTCGAGGCGATCATCACCGCGCTGGGTCAGCTGGCGTCCGGCGAGTTGGCGCAGGCCGAGGACCGCGAGGTCATCGACGTCACCGACCTGCTGGACCGGGTGGCCCGCGACAACATGCGCGTGGCCCGCGAGGTGGACATCGTCGTCGAGGCGGCCGACGACCTCGGCACCGCGTGGGGCTGGCCGGGCGGCCTGCGCCTGGCGGTCGACAATCTGGTGCGCAACGCCATCACCCACGGGCAGGCCTCGCGGATCGTGCTCGCGGCGCAACGGCACCACGACGTGATCACGATCGTCGTCGACGACAACGGCATCGGCCTGCCCGCCGACGAGCACGAGGCGGTGCTGGGGCGGTTCTCGCGCGGGAGCAACGCCGCGCCGGGCGGCTCGGGACTGGGCCTGGCGCTGGTGGCTCAGCAGGCGAGTCTGCACGGTGGCACGATCGAACTCTCCGACGGGCCGCTCGGTGGCCTGCGCGCGACGCTTACGGTGTCGATATCACCTGTGCCGCAGCATGATTCAGATCCGCACCTGCCGGTGTGAGCGGCGGAGGAACAGCCGGACGGCCGCTCGCCACCCGAGCAGCAGCACGCCGGTCACCACGGACGCGACGACGATGAAACTGGCGGCGGTGCCCGCGGAGGTGGCCTTGCGCAGCACCATCGCGAGCGCCACCGTGCAGATCCACACCACCACGCCCGTGGGGGCGAGCGATGTGGGCCGCTTCCAGCCCTGCACCAGCAGCCAACCCACGCCGGTCCCGGTCAGAAACGGCCACGCGGTCTCGGCGATCCCGCCGATGGTCAATCCCTCGGCGTGACTGCGGCGCCCGATCGCGGCGAACACGACGATGCAGACGACGTCCGCGGCAAGGGCCTTCAGCGCCGTCGAGGCGGCCGGGCGCTCAGCGTTCGACATAGGCCCGAGGCTACGGCCCGCCTGCGTCGTCCGGGGGGTGGGGCGCCTCGGGATCGGGGCTGAACTGCGCGGCCGGACCGCCCGGCCCGGCCGCGGATCCGGTGGTGCCGCGGGAGTCCGGATCGATGTCCTTCTCCGTGCGGAACATGAAGAAGAACACCACCCACCCGATGGCGGCGATGAAGATCCAGCTGATCAGCCGGTAGATCAGCATCGCCGAGATTGCCGACGCCAGCGGCATTCCGCTCGACACCAGCCCGGGGACCAGGACGGCCTCGACGACGAGCAGGCCGCCGGGCATCAGCGGGATCGAGCCGACCGCACGCGCGGCCGCGTACGCCACGGTCACCCCGGCCAGGGACGGGTGGCCCCCGGTGGCGTAGCAGGCGAACAGCAGGCAGCCGACATCGGCGATCCAGTTGAACAACGACCAGCTGAAGGCGACCCCGAGATCGCGGCGGCCCAGCTGCACCGACTCCAGCTGGGTGAGGATCTCGCGCCATTTCGCCAGCCCGGTGCCCGGCGACTTGCCCCGCACCGAGTTGACCCACGAGAGCACCCGCACGCCGATGCCCTCGATCAGCTCGGGCCGGGTCGCCACCGCCTGCGCCAGCAGGATGATCGCGACGAACCCGCCGAGGGAGAAGATCAGCGACAGCGGATTCTTGCTGGCACCGAGCAGGAAAGCTCCGCTCAGGCCGAGCAGCGCGAGGCCGATGACCTGCAGCACGCCCGACATGACCAGCTGCCAGGACGCCACCAGGGGCGAAGCGCCCCAGATGCGCTGCTGCCGGTACACGAACGTCGCCGACAGCACCGGTCCGCCCGGCATCGTGGTCGACAACGCGTTTCCGGCGTAGAACGCGGCTTCGGAGCGCCACTGGCGCACGTGGACGCCGGCGGAACTCAGCAGCGTGCGCTGGATCTGGGCGAAGCTGTGCATCGACGCCATCGCCGCGACGGCGGCGACCATCAGCCACATCCAGTCCGCCGAGTGCACGCTCTTCCACGCCTTGGCCAGTTGTTCGCGCACCAGCGTGAGTTCGACGGCCAGCACGATCAGTGCGACCGCGAGGACCACCCACCGCAGCCACCAGTACTTGCCGCGGGTGGCCCGCTCCGGGCCGCCGGGCGCCGCCACGGGCTCGCTCGCCGGAGCAGCATCGGTGGACACCAACCAAGAGTAAGACGTGCACCGCCGGTTTCCGCCGATCCGCGGGCGGTGCACACTCGGCCGTTACGCTACCGGAATGTCCGCCCGCGCGTCCTTCGACAGCTTCGCCGACAACTCGGTGAGCCCCCTCGTTCGCAAGTCGGCCGCGTGGGCGTGGCGCCTGCTGGTGATCCTCGCCGCGATCGTCACGCTGCTGTGGCTCGTCCTGCGCTTGGAGATCCTGTTCGTCCCGGTGGCGCTGGCCACCATCCTGGCCGCGCTGTTGATGCCTGTCGTCGACTTTCTCGATCGGCACGGCGCCCCGCGCGGCGGCGCGGTCGCCCTGGTGCTGCTGAGCGGCATCGCGCTGTTCGGCGGGTTGCTGGCGTTCGTGGTCACCCAGTTCGTGGAAGGCGCACCCGCGCTGGTGGGGCAGGTGTCCACCAGCATCGAGGGCGTCACCAGGTGGCTGACCGACGGCCCGCTGCACGTCAGCCCGCAGCAGATCAACCAGGCCCGCGACGCGGTGATCCAGGCGCTGCGCAGCAACCAGGAGAAGCTCACCAGCGGCGCTCTGTCCACGGCCAGCACGGTGACCGAGATCATCACCGGCGCGCTGCTGGTGCTGTTCACGCTCATCTTCCTGCTGCACGGCGGGCGCAACATCTTCGCCTTCGTCACCAGGGTCTTCCCCGGGCATGTGCGCGTCCGGGTCCGCGACGCCGGCCGCGCCGGCTTCCACTCGCTGATCGGCTACGTGCGCGCGACCTTCCTCGTCGCGCTGGTCGACGCCACCGGCATCGGGGTGGGGCTGGCGATCATGGGGGTGCCGCTGGCGCTTCCGCTGGCGTCCCTGGTGTTCCTCGGCGCGTTCATCCCGCTGGTCGGTGCCGTGGTCACCGGGTTCCTGGCCGTGATCGTCGCGCTGATCGCCAAGGGCTTCGTCTATGCGCTCATCACGCTCGGGTTGATCATCGCCGTCCAGCAGCTCGAGGGCCATGTGCTCCAGCCGCTGGTGATGGGCCGCGCCGTCTCGATCCACCCGCTGGCGATCATCCTCGTGATCGCGGGCGGTGGTGTGCTCGCAGGCATCGTCGGAGCCCTGCTGGCCGTACCGGTGCTGGCGTTCCTCAACAGCGCGATCCGCGTGCTGCTCGCCGAGGACCCCGCCGCCGAACAGGAGGCGATGGAAGCCGACGAGGGTCCGGTGGTCAGCGCCGAAGCCGACGACGTCGCGGTGGATCGCGACGATTACAGCGGCGCGCGCGACGACTGACGCGACACCGGGATTGGCTCGGCGGTCAGGGGGAATACCGGGCCGATGACAGAGGCCCGGATCGACGACTGGCACACCGGCGAACGGCGGAAGCCGCCAGATCCCGACGATCCGGCCAAGCCCGACTCACCCGACGACCTGACCAAGGCGTCGTGGTTGTACGTGCTGCGCAAGACCGCCCGCGAGTTCAGCGGTGACCAGTGCACCGACCTGGCCGCGGCACTGACCTACTACGCCGTGCTGTCGCTGTTCCCCGCCCTACTGGTGATGGTGTCGCTGCTCGGCGTGGTCGGCCAGGGCCGGCGCACCACCCAGGCGATGCTCGACGCGGCGGGCACCGTGGTGCCCGCCTCAGCGCTCGACATGCTGCGCCAGCCGATCCAGCAGGTCGTCGAGAGCCCCTCCGCGGGGGTGACTCTGGTGTTCAGCGCGCTCGCGGCGCTGTGGACGGCGTCGGGATACGTCGGCGCGTTCGGCCGGGCGGTGAACCGGATCTACGAGGTCGGTGAAGGACGCCCGATGTGGAAGCTACGGCCGTTGCAGCTGGTGTTGACGCTGGCCGGGCTGGTGCTGGCCGCGGCCGTGGCGTTCATGCTCGCGGTCAGCGGCCCGGTGGCCGACGCCGTGGGCAGTGCGATCGGTCTGGGCAGCGCCGCGCAGACGGCCTGGTCGATCGTCAAGTGGCCGGTCATCCTCGTCTGCGTCTCGCTGGCGGTGGCGATCCTCTACTACGCGACACCGAACGTGAGGCAGCCGAAGTTCGTCTGGCTCAGCGTCGGCTCGGCGATCGCGATCCTGGTGTGGGTGGTGGCGTCGATCGGGTTCGGCTTCTACGTGAGCAACTTCGGCAGCTACAACAAGACCTACGGCACGCTGGCCGGCGTCATCGTGTTCCTGCTGTGGCTGTGGCTGACCAACCTGGCCCTGCTGTTCGGCGCGGAACTCGACGCGGAGCTCGAGCGCGGACGGCAGCTGCAGGCCGGCATTCCCGCCGAGCGCGAGCTGCAGTTGCCGCCGAAGGACACCCGGGGCGTCGAGAAGAACGAGGCGGCCCAGGAGAAGGACGTCACACTCGGGCGCCGGCTGCGCCGCAGCCGCGGCCGCAGGCTGTAGCCCCGTTCGCTACAGCCTGCCCTCGCGCCGCAGCAACTCCTGTGCGCTGAGCCCGTTGCCTCCGCGCCGGGACTTCTCGTCCTCGCCGCGGGTGTTGAGCTTCTCGGTCGCGGCGTCGGCGTCGGAGGACGGCCGCGCCGTGGGGATCGCGCGGGTCGCCTCGGCCGGGTCGTCGGCCGGCTGGTGACGCGACTCGCGGTCCCTGTCCTCCGGTGCGCGCTGAGCGGGGATCGCCGTGGTCGGCTCGTTGCCGCCGGGGTCGGGCATCGCGCGGGTCTGTTCCGCCGACGGCCGCGGCGGCTGAGCCGGTGCTGCGGCACCGGGGGCACCCGTGCCGCGCAGGTCGCCGAGCCACGACTCGATCTCGCGCTCCTCACGGGGCGCGGGCGGCGCGGTCGGTGCGGGCGGCTCCGGAGCGCGCTGCTGCGTGCGCTGGGTCATCGCCGCGGCGCTGCTGACCGCGTTACGCACCGCGTTCTTGGCGCTCGACAGCCGGGTGGTCTGCGGCTCATCGGGGGCAGCAGCCGGCGCCGGCGGGGCCGAGGCCCGCGGCGGTGCGCTCGGGATGCGCGTGGTGCCCGCCGCCGAGGGGCCGCTGGGCCGCGCCGGGGTGCTGATCCGGGCCGTCGCCCCGGACTGCGGGGCATGTTCGGCGGCCGGATGGCCGGGATCGTGCGGCGGCAGCGGCCGGGGCCGCATCGCCGGGGGACCGCCGGCGCCGACGAGAGCCTCGGCGGGGGCGGTCTCGCGGACCAGCGGACGCTTGCGCTCGTCCGGCAGCTCGGTCTCGCCGAGGCCGAGCTTCTCCTGGACCCGTTTCATCCAGCGCGGCGCCCACCAGCAATCGTCGCCGAGCAGCTTCATGATCGCCGGCACCAGGAACATCCGGATGATCGTCGCGTCGAGCAGCAGCGCGATCAGCAGGCCGAAGGCCAGGTACTTCATCATCACCAGGTCGGAGAACGCGAAGGCCCCGGCGACGACGGCCAACACGAGTGCCGCCGCGGTGATCAACCGGCCAGTCGTGGCCGTGCCGATGCGAATCGCCTCCGCGGTCGACATCCCGCGTTCGCGCGCCTCCACCATGCGGGACACGAGGAACACCTCGTAGTCAGTGGATAGGCCCCAGATGATGGCGATGATCATGCCGATCATCGGCGCCATCAACGGCTGAGAGGAAAAGTTGAGCAGGCTGGACCCGTGACCGTCGACGAACATCCATGTCAGGATGCCCATCGTCGAGCCCAACGTCAGAGCGCTCATCACCGCGGCCTTGATCGGCAGCACCACCGAGCCGAAAGCCAAGAACATCAGGATCGTTGTGGTGACGATCAGCAACGTCACCATCAGGGGAAGCTTGGCAAAGAGTCCGTGGATGCTGTCGTACTCCAGCGCCGGTGCGCCCCCGATCGAGAGCGTGGTGCCGTGCGGGGGTGATAGCGCCCGCAACTCCTCAATCTTTTGCCCGGCGTTGTTCGGATTCACCAGGCCGTTTTGGATCACCCGAACCGACGGATCCTTCGACCCGCCCTCCTGCACCGACCGTTCCTGCCACATTTTGGAAGGATCGTTGTCGGGATCGGTGAATCCTGAAACCGTCTTCGCCTTGGCACGCACGTCGGCAATTTCCTGATCCGTGACCGGCTGACCGTCGTCGCTCTTGATCACGATGGTCAACGGGTTCGTCCGGAACCCCGGGAAATTCTTGTCGAAGTCCTCCTGCGCTATGCGAACCGGGTTATCGGGGGGGAGATATCTTTCGCTGATGGCGCCGAGGGCTAGGTTTCCCAGAGGCACGATCAGCAGGATCATCACGATAGTGATTGGCGCTGCGTAGGCGATGGGCCGCTTCATCACCACGTTGACCAGCCGGCCCCAGAAGCCCTTTTCGACCTCGGCGCGGGTCTTGGTCTTCTGCGTCTTGGCTGCCAACCACTCGAGGTAGACGCGCATAGGCTTCCAGTTGCGGAAGAACGGCACCCGCAGCAGCGTGCGCACCCCGAGCGCGTCGACGTTGCGGCCCAGGATGCCCAGCGCGGCGGGCAGCACGGTGATCGACAGGATCGCCGAAAGCATGACCGTCGCGATCATCGCGTAGGTGATCGACTTCAGAAAGCCGAGTGGGAACAGCAGCAACGGCAGCGACGACGCAACAATGATGACGGCAGAAAAAACGACGGTACGTCCCGACGTCATCACCGCGCGTCTGACCGCGGCCTCGGTGTCGTAACCCTCGGCGAGTTCCTCGCGAAATCTGCTGACTATGAACAGGCCGTAGTCGATCGCGATACCGAGACCGATCAGCGTCACGACCGGCTGCGCAAAGAAGTTGACCGGCGTGAATTCCGCGACCAGTCGCATGATGCCCAGCGCGCCGGCGATCGTCAGGCCGCCGATGATACCGGGCAGCGCCGCGGCGACGATTCCGCCGAACACGAAGAACAGCACGACGCATACGATCGGGACACCGAGAATCTCGCCTCGCTTCTGATCTTCGGCGATGGTTCCCGTGAGTTCGCTGGCCAGCGGATTGAGGCCGGCCAGCTGGATGCGGCCGTCATTGACCTGGCGCAGCGCCGGTTCGACAGTTTGGTAGTTCTTCAGAATCGTGTCGTCGTTGTCACCCTTGAGCGGGATGCTGACGAAGGTCTTCGAGCCGTCGCCGGTCTTCATCTGCTGGACGGTCTCGGACGCGCTGTCGGGAGCGCGCAGCCAGCCTACCCAGCTGACAATCTGGTCCTTGTGCTTGTCGACGACGTCGTTGAGCTCGCCGGTGACCTTTTTCATCCATGCTGGATCGGTCACCTTCTTACCGTCCGGGGGCGTCAAGATCGCGACGACGTGGCTGGTGCGATCACGACCGTAGACGTCGTCGCCAGTGACAGACGCTTGCACGGACTGGCTGCCGTCGTCGTAGAAACCACTCTGGGTGACGTGCTGTCCCAAGCTGATGCCGTAGACGCCGCCGCCCAGGCACAGTGCGACCATGACACCGATCACTATGTATCGGTACCGGTAGACCGTTCGACCCCACCAGGCGAACACGTTGCTCCTAACAGTCCTTCATCATGGTCATCGGCATGCGCATGTCCCGACCAGCTTCAATTGTCTAGACGCGCGACGCCAGCAGCGAGGACAGCGGCCGGAAAGGCTGCAGCCAAGCGCCCTGTTCGGGCAGCGAATCGAGCCCGATCCGCGGTAGCGGTTCCCGGAAGACACCAGGGATGTCCTCCAGGTCGACGAACTCCAAGGTATCCGACGCTAACGCCCAACTGGCATGTTCGCGAAATCCGAGCACCTGGACCTCGATGCCGTCCCTGGCGATGTCCTCCAGCGGCAGTTTGAAGGCCTGACCGTCGGCGGAGGCCACCATCAGACCGGCGAGTCCCTCACTGTGTCGCAATGCGATGTGGGCCAGCATGTCACTGTCCACGTCGCTGTCTTCGTCGATCTTCGGCTTGGCGAAAACCGCGAAACCCACGTTACGCAGCGCCTCGACCCAGGGCCGGACGACGTCGGCGCTGCCGGGGGCGATGTTGGTGAAGACGCATGCCTCGGGCTCGAGCGACACCGTGGCGCCCTGCTCGCTCAGCTGGGTGGACAGGTCGGCGGTGCGAGCCAGCAGCCAGCGGCCGAGAGCGTCGAATCGGGGCCGGTGCGCCGCGGTCGGGCGCCCGCCGAGGATCGACCCGAGGCCCATGTCGAGATTGGGTGCGTCCCACACCAGCAGCACGCGCGCGACGGCCGGTGGACTCGACGGGACGTCCGGCGCCGCGGATTGCGAGCCGTCTGCGAGATTCTCGTCGGCGACCGGGGTGCTGCCGGGGACGGCCGGGATGTTCTCGACGAGGCTCATCGCGCTTTCTCCCACAGCAGTTCGGTCACGTCGGTGCCTGCCAGGGCCTTGCGTTCGTACTTCGTCACCGGCCTGGCCACCGAGAGGGGCAGGTCGTCGCCGGGACCGACCCGGCGCAGCCGAGGCTCGGCGTCGCCGACCTCGGCGATGTGTTCGGCGTAACCGGGATGGTCGGTGGCCGCGTGAACTACACCGCCGGGTCGCAACCGGTCGGCGATCAACGCCATCGTGTCGGGTTGCAGCAGCCGGCGCTTGTGGTGCCGGGCCTTGGGCCACGGATCGGGGAAGAACACCCGGACACCGGTCAGCGAGTCGGGCGCGACCATGTGGGTGAGCACGTCGACGGCGTCGCCGCGGATCAGGCGGATGTTGTCGACGTGCTCGCGGTCGATCGCGGCGAGCAGCTGGGCCAGGCCGCGCCGGTAGACCTCGACCGCGATGACGTCGAGATCGGGTTCGGCCTGCGCCATGGCCAGGGTCGACGTCCCCGTTCCGCAGCCAATCTCGAGGACCACCGGCGCCCGGCGCCCGAACCAGGCCTCGGTGTCGATCGGTCCTGACGGGTCCTGACCGTCCCGTGCCTGCGTCCCCAGGACCGGCCAGAGACGGTCCCACACGCCCTGCTGACGATCCGAGATCGTGGACCGCCGGGCGCGGAAGCTGGTGACCCGCCGAGGGAAGTGCGGATGGGCGGGCTCACCGGGCTCCGACGATGTCGCTGTGTCCAGGCCACCAGCGACGTCGCTACCCGGCACGTGCATCCGTCCATCGTCGCTCATCACGGACCTTCTTCCTGCATCGTGTCACGGATTGATACCCAACAGTTGCCTTGAGCCGGTACCTTCCCGGCCTCCGGCGCCGGCGGGGCGAAAGAAGTGTCGGGACCGGTGTCCGACAGGTGTGACGATTCCTGAGGGGGCCGGGTTCGGCCGGTCCCGCCGGGGGAGCGGGGGCACATCTTCGTGACGATCTTCTCTACGTTCTTCGCGACCTTGGCCGACTACGCCGCCACGGCGCGGAACCCGCGCGCAGCGGCCGTCGGCCGACGGTTTCGGGTCCCCGTCAGGGTAGCCGTGCGGGGGCGTCCCGGCGTGGGCCGCGCAGCGGTCGCGGCAGCGCTGTCCGCGGCGGGTGTCGGCGTCACATCGGACACCGAGGGCGCCGACGTGCACGTCGTCGTCATCGCGGAGGTGCTCAAACCGGAGGACGACGCGGCGGTGCGCGCCGCGAGCGCGCCGACCCTGCTGGTGCTGAACAAAGCCGACCTCGCGGGGGCCGGACCCGGCGGGCCGCTGCCGGCTGCGAGCCGGCAGGCCGCCGACATCGCGGCGACCGTCGGCCTGCCGGTCGTGCCGATGATCGCCCACCTCGCGACGGTCTCGCTCGGCGAGCAGGACATCGCGGCGCTGCGGGTGCTCGTCACGGCACCGGCGGCCATGACATCGGTGGACGCGTTCGTCGAGTGCGACCACCCGTTGCCGGCGGAGACGCGCCGGCGCCTGCTCGACGCGCTGGACCGGTTCGGTCTGGCGCACGCCGTCCTCGCCGTGGCCGACGGCGCGCCACCGGAGACCGTCGCCGGCGCGCTGCACGCACTCAGCGGTGCCGGGGATGTGGTCGAGGCGCTCGCGGCCGTGGCGGCGCCCGTGCGCTACCGGCGGGTGCGCGCGGCGCTGCAGGAGTTGGAGGTGCTGGCCGGACACTCGCGCGACGACGGGCTGTGGGATTTCCTGACGTCCGACGAGGTGGTGCTCGCGGTGATGGGGGCCGCCGTCGAGGTGGTGGAGGCGAGCGGCGCGATCGTGGACCGCGGCGACAGCCCGCAGGCGCACCTGCGGCGCGCGCAGCACTGGGAACGCTGTGCGCGCGGGCCCGTCACCGCGCTGGGTCAGCGGTGCGCCGCCGACATCGCGCGCGGGTCGCTGCGGTTGCTCGGCGCGAGTCGGTGAGCGAGGGCCCGCCGGGGCTGCGCCGGCTCGACGCCGTCCTGGTGGCCGGGCCGGCCCGGTCGGGAACGAGCGGCGTCGTGGCGCTGCTGCGCGCTCGCATGCCCGGGCACCGCTTCGTCGAGGCACACGAGATCGCCCCCGGGGACGCTCCGTCGGTCGTGGTGTTCGTCGTCTCCGCGGTCGCACCGATGACCGAATCCGACTGCGCGACAGTCGGACTCCTCGCCGCGCACACCGACGCGGTGGTCGCGGTGGTCGCCAAGGTCGACGACCACCGCCGGTGGCGCGACGTGCTCGCGGCCGATCGGGCTCGGCTCGGCGCCGGCGACGCCCGATTCGCCGGCATCCCGTGGGCCGGGGTCGCCGCCGCCCCGCGAATCGGCGAACCACGGATCGACGACCTCGTCGAGCTGCTCGACCGCGTCCTGCGCGATCCGGCGCTGGCCGCTCGCAACAACCTCCGCGCGTGGGACACCCGGCTGCGCCGTGCGATCGCGCAACTGGACGCCGACGCCGCGGCACCCCGGGCACGGGCGGACGCGCTGCGCGCCGAACGCGAGCGTCTCCTGCGCACCCAGCGAGTGGCCAGGGCACAGCGCGCCATCGATCTGCGCAGCCGGATCCAGCGGATGAGGCTCGAATCGACCTACGCCGCGCGGACGCGCTGCGCGGCCGAACGCGCGGCGCTGCACCGCGAACTGGCCGCGACGGGCAGGCGCGGACTCGGACCGTTCGTCGCGCGGGTGCGGGCGTGGAGCGGTGATGCGCTCACCGATACCGACGATCGGATCGCCGTCGCGCTGCGCGCGTTGACCGCCGGCCACGGGGCGGCCGGTGAGCCGCTCCAGGACTGCCCGCCGATCGAGGTGGCCGACCCGCCCCTGCGGTCCCGCCGACTGGAGACCCAGCTGATGACGGTCCTCGGTGCCGGGTTCGGTGTCGGGGTGGCACTGCTGACGACGCGGCTGCTGTCCGGTCTGGTTCCCGGCCTGCTGCTCGCCGGTCCGGTGCTCGGCGGTCTCGTGGGACTCGCGGCGACGGTGTGGCTGGTCGGGGTGCGGGCACTGCTGCACGACCGAGCGGTCCTCGACCGGTGGGTGGGGGAGGTCGGCGCCGCGGTGCGCGGCGCGCTTGACGAGCGGGTGGCGACCCGCATGCTCGCCGCCGAGGCGGCGCTGACATCGGCCGCTGCGGCGGAGGGCCACGCCGATCGGACATGCCTCGAGCAGATCGACGCGGAACTCGGCCGGCTCATGCACGAAGGCGCCCGCGCGGAGCTCGAACTCAGGCAGCGGATACCGGGTTTGCGGCGGGCGCTGGAGACCGTCCGCGCCGACATGGAGACGGCCACCGCGACGGATTTCGTCGTTACCGACCGGTAGACACCCCGGTCGCGGACATCTGAATCGTTCCTGTGAGTGATCGGACATAGTCCTGATTCACCGCGGGTATGTCACCCACGTTAACCTCGATACCTAGGGGACGGCCGCGGCTGCCATTTGTTTTCGAGCCCACGGTTCGGGACGGCGCCCTGCGTCTGTCAGAGGATTCGCAGGAACAGTGCAGGAGACATCACGCTTATGACCGCAGCGACCATTCCGGGACTGGATTCCGCACCGACCAAGCACGAGGGCTTGCTGGCCTGGGTGCGGGAGGTCGCCGAGCTGACACAGCCCGACCGCGTCGCGTGGGCGGACGGGTCGCAGGAAGAATACGACCGGCTCTGTGACCACCTGGTCCAGGCCGGCACCTTCACGAGGCTCAACCCCGAGAAGCAACCCAACTCGTACCTGGCGCTGTCGGACCCCTCCGACGTCGCCCGCGTCGAGTCGCGCACCTTCATCTGCAGCCGGCGCGAGATCGATGCGGGGCCCACCAACAACTGGATGGACCCCGACGAGATGCGCGGCATCCTGACCGACCTGTACCGCGGCAGCATGCGCGGGCGGACCCTGTGGGTCGTCCCCTTCTGCATGGGCCCGCTGGACGCCGAGGATCCCAAGCTCGGCGTCGAGATCACCGACTCGGAGTACGTCGTCGTCTCGATGCGCACCATGACCCGGATGGGCGCGGCGGCGCTGGACAAGATCGGCGACGACGGCTTCTTCGTCAAGGCGCTGCACTCGATCGGCGCGCCCCTGGCGCCCGGCGAGAAGGACGTGCCGTGGCCGTGCAACGACACGAAGTACATCACCCACTTCCCGGAGACCCGGGAGATCTGGAGCTACGGCTCGGGCTACGGCGGCAACGCGCTGCTGGGCAAGAAGTGCTACTCGCTGCGCATCGCCTCGGCCATGGCCCACGACGAAGGCTGGCTCGCCGAGCACATGCTGATCCTCAAGCTGATCTCGCCAGAGAACAAGGCGTACTTCATCGCCGCGGCGTTCCCGTCGGCGTGCGGCAAGACCAACCTCGCCATGCTTCAGCCCACGATCCCGGGCTGGCGCGCCGAGACCGTCGGTGACGACATCGCCTGGATGCGCTTCGGCAAGGACGGCCGGCTCTACGCCACCAACCCCGAGTTCGGCTTCTTCGGAGTCGCGCCCGGCACCAACTGGGACTCCAACCCCAACGCGATGAAGACCATCGAGGCGGGCAACACCGTCTTCACCAACGTCGCGCTGACCGACGACCACGACGTCTGGTGGGAGGGCCTGGAGGGCGAGCCCGACCACCTGATCGACTGGAAGGGCCACGACTGGATCCTGCGGGAGACCGAAACCAAAGCGGCGCACCCGAACTCGCGCTACTGCACGCCGATCTCGCAGTGCCCGACACTGGCCCCCGAGTGGGACGACCCGCAGGGTGTCCCGATCTCGGCGATCCTGTTCGGCGGCCGCCGCAAGACCACGGTCCCGCTGATCACCGAGGCCCGTGACTGGCAGCACGGCGTGTTCATCGGCGCCACACTGGGTTCCGAGCAGACCGCCGCCGCCGAGGGCAAGGTCGGCACCGTGCGGCGCGACCCGATGGCGATGCTGCCGTTCCTCGGCTACAACGTCGGCGACTACTTCGCGCACTGGATCAACATCGGCAAGAACGCCGACGAGTCGAAGCTGCCGAAGGTGTTCTTCGTCAACTGGTTCCGGCGCGGTGACGACGGCCGGTTCCTGTGGCCGGGCTTCGGCGAGAACAGCCGCGTGCTGAAGTGGGCGATCGAGCGCATCGAGCACAAGGCCGACGGCAAGAGCACCCCGATCGGCATCGTGCCGACCGCGCAGGATCTCGACCTCGAGGGCCTGGACGTGGACCCCGCCGACGTCGACGAGGCGCTGGCCGTGAATCCCGAGGAGTGGCGCAAGGAGCTGCCGCTGATCGAGGAGTGGTTTGAGTTCGTCGGCGAGAAGCTGCCCACCGGCATCAAGGACGAGTTCGACGCGCTGAAGACCCGCCTCGCCGAAGCCGAGTAGCCAGGGTCCCCTCCCTCCTTCCGCGAGCGTGCGTGTCTGCGGTCGACACGCCGAGCGCGAACGCGAGTTCGCGCACGTTCGCGGGCACTTGACACCTGTCAAGTCCGGCGAAGTATCCTCAGCGCATGCAGATCCGCGACACCGCTGTTGCCACCCCGGACAAGCCGGCCATCGTGATGTACCCGTCCGGCACCGTCGTGACGTTCGGCGAGTTGGAGGCCCGCGCCAACAAGCTGGCGCACCTGTTCCGCGACGCCGGGCTGGTGGAGGGTGACGCTGTCGCGATCCTGATGGAGAACAACGAGCACATGCACGCGGTGATGTGGGCCGCGCGCCGGGCCGGCCTGTACTACGTGCCGATCAACACGCATCTGACCGCGGCCGAGGCGGCCTACATCATCGACGACAGCAGCGCGAAGGCGATCGTCGGCTCCGGCAAGCTCAAGGACACCCTCGCGGGCCTCGGTGCGGAACTGCCCGGAGGCCTGCCTGCGGTGCGCATCATCGCCGACGGCCAGCTCGACGGCTGGCAGAGCTATCCGGAATGCGTTGCGGGGCAGCCCGATACGCCCATCGAGGACGAGATCGAAGGCGACCTGCTGCAGTACTCGTCGGGCACCACCGGTCGGCCCAAGGGCATCAAACGCGCGCTGCCGCATGTGCCGCCGTCCGAGTCGCCCGGCCTGATGTCTGCGCTGGTGTCGTTCTGGATGCACCCCGACGCCGTCTATCTCAGCCCCGCCCCGCTGTACCACACGGCGCCGTCGGTGTGGTCGATGCAGACCCAGGCCGGCGGGATCACGACGGTGGTGATGGAGAAGTTCGACGCCGAGGGGGCGCTGGACGCGATCGCCAAACATCGCGTGACGCATGGCCAATTCGTGCCGGTGATGTTCACCCGGATGCTGAAGTTGCCCGAGGACGTGCGCGCCTCCTACGACGTGTCCAGTCTCGAGCGGGTCATGCACGCCGCGGCTCCGTGCCCGGTCGACATCAAGAAGCAGATGATCGACTGGTGGGGCCCGATCGTCGACGAGTACTACGCCTCCTCGGAGGCGCATGGTTCGACGCTGATCTTCGCCGAGGACTGGTTGACCCACCCGGGCTCGGTCGGCAAGCCGATGGCCGGTGCCGTGCACATCCTCGACGAGGACGGGAACGAACTCCCGGCCGGGCAGGCCGGCGAGATCTACTTCGAAGGCGGTTTCGACTTCGAGTACCTCAACGACCCCGAGAAGACGCAGAAGTCGCGCGACGAGCGCGGCTGGAAGACGGTCGGGGACATCGGATATCTCGACGAGGACGGCTTCCTCTACCTGACCGACCGCAGGCACCACATGATCATCTCCGGCGGCGTGAACATCTATCCGCAGGAGGCGGAGAACTTGCTCGTCACCCACCCGAAGGTGATGGACGCCGCCGTCTTCGGTGTGCCGGACGACGAGATGGGGCAGCGCGTCAAAGGGGTGGTGCAGACCGTCGACCCGGCCGACGCCAACGAGGAGTTCGCCGGCGAACTGGTGGCCTGGCTGCGGGATCGCCTGGCGCACTACAAGTGTCCGCGCTCCATTTCGTTCGAGACGCAGTTGCCCCGCACCGACACCGGCAAGCTGTACAAGCAGGAGCTGATGAAGAAGTACTCGTGAAACACCTCAGCGTCGCCGACGGTGAGCTCGTATCGGCCGAATCGGCCGAGGATGCCACCTTCTCCCTGACCGAACAGCCCAGCGACGACACGCGCGTCGTGACGGTCGATTCGGTCGACGCGACGCTGGCCGACCTCGCAGAACGGGTCGCGCGATGGCCGCAGGCCGCGGCCGTCTGTGATGACGTACTGCGCGCCATCGACCCGGCGGGCTCGACGTTCGCCGGCGTCATCACCGAGTCGCTGGCGTACTCGACGCTGCAGTCGGGCGGTGAGTTCGCACGATGGCTGGCCGAGCGCGGCCCGGCCACCGTCCCCGAGATTCCGAATCCTGTTGTGGTGCAGAGGGACGACGACCGACTGACGGTCACGTTCAACCGCGGGCGGCGCCACAACGCCTTCTCCACCGACGCCCGCGCGGCACTGCTGGAGGCGTTGGACGTGGCGCGCCTGGACCCGTCGATCACCGACCTGGTGCTGACCGGCGACGGCCCGTCGTTCTGCAGCGGCGGCGACCTCGCCGAGTTCGGCACCTTCGCGGACCCCGCCAGCGCACACGTGGCCCGCACCCGCCACAGCCCCGCGCTGGCGCTTGCCGAGATCACCGCGCGGCTCGGCCGGAGGTGCCGCGCCGACGTCCACGGCCAGGTGCAGGGCAGCGGCCTGGAGATGGCCGCGTTCTGCGGCTGGGTGCACAGTCACCCCGACGCGGTGCTCGGCCTGCCCGAGCTCGCTCTGGGGCTGATCCCGGGTGCCGGTGGGACGGTGAGCATCAGCAGGCGCATCGGCCGATGGCGCACCGCGTACCTGGTGCTGTCGGGCCGATCCGTCGACGCCGCGACGGCGTTGCAGTGGGGCCTGGTCGACGCCGTCGGTTGACCCGTCGGCGCGCGGATACAGCGCCGCCGGACGACTCAGCCCGCGATCATCCGGCGGTCCGGATGGGCCTCCTGCCATGCCTCGATGGCCGCATCCCACTCGTCGCCGTCGAGCGCAGTCAGGGACGCCGGGAAAAGCCCGTCCTCCTCCTTGCTGATGTGCTCGTACAGATCCGACACAGCATCGCGGATCGCTTGCCGGCCCTCGGTAGTGGTGAGGTCCACCGTCGACAGCAGGTGGGCCAACTCGCGGTGCTCCACGATCAGCGGGGCGATGTGCTCTGCGTACAGTTCGTCGCGCGCCATCACGCGGAACAGGCCGTTCTCGTCGCCCTGCCAGTGCGTCGCGAGTTCCCGGGCCATCGCATCCAGCGAGTGGCGTGCCGAGGCGAAGTCGCCTCGATCGATCGCCCGCACCGCCTCCCCGCCGAAATTGATGGAACGCTCGTGTTCGGCGATGTAGTCGCGCAGCAGCGGCATATCTCGGCATCCGCAGTAATGGCACATCACCACCGACGCTACGCCGGGTTCGACGGATCGGCCACGCCTCGCTGCGAGTGTTGCCGCAGAGTGAAAGGTATTGCACCGCAACGATTCAGGGCATGTCGCGCAACCTAGTTGTCGCTCGGTGGTGGTCGTGGCTGGAAGGTTCCCGGGTGGGACCGGGGCACGCCGGGAGCCGCCGGCGGGGCGTGATCGCGGCCAGGCCGGTCACGGCTGCCGGGGCGGTGGGGGGTAGCCCCGCCGGTCATCGCATTCGCGTGCACCTTGCGCGGCACGGGCGGCGTCAACGCAACGGACGACCGGCTCGTCCACCGGCTCGGCGTGGACGATCTCCAGCTCGGTCTCGGCGACGTGCTGGCGGTGAAGGAGCGGCGGCCCTCGGACCGCGGTCCGCCGCTGATCGAGTCGAAGACCTGCCCCCACGAGGCCGGGCCGAGCTACCCGTTCAAGGCGGTCTTCACCGGGACGCCCGCGCGGTCAAGGGCAGCGATAATCGCTTGCAGCGCAGAGTTATCCGAGGTTTCCCCTCAAGGGCAAACCCGAGCAACCACCGAATGCTCGACAGCCGGAGGATCAGCTCATTCCGTGATGTGTGCGAGGTAGAAGGCGCTGGCCGTCGCGGTGTAGTAGTCGATCCAGTCGTTCCGGCTCCAGTTCTCCTGGTTCTCGGCCGGCGGCATTTGTGCTTCTTGGCTGTCGGTGAGATGACTCTTGAGGTCGGCCCAGAAGCCGACGGCGAGTCCGTCCGAGAAGACTCCCTTGCCTTGCGCATAGCCGATGGCAAGGCCACCATCGGTGTAGTACTGCGCCATCTTGCCGCCTTCCTCGAAGGCTGCGTTGAACTCCGGTTCGTCCTCCCAGAAGTAGTCGCGGACGTTGTCGCTGCTTTCTTGCATGACACCCATCACCAGGCCTTTGGCGAAAGCCATCGATGCCTTGCCCCGCTTGATCTCCTCGGCCGCCTCCATGTAGCCCGCTCCGATGGCGGCGAATGGCGCGAACGCGGCGGCGACGCCGATCTTGACTGCGAGCTCGACTTCCTCACCCCCTAACGATGCGACCTTCTCAACCCAGTCCCAAATGTCTTCGAGCAACTTCATTTCCGATTCGTCGCGGTCCTTAAAGTAGCTGAAGACCTGCTCCACTGCCTCCACGACATCGTCTTGAGAGTGCGACCACTCGATCGGTCCGTTTTGTGCGTCTGAAATGGTGCTGGCTACGGTTTCCATCTTCCCTTCTTCCTTCTAGTGTGTCGCCGTTTCCTGCGTGCGATTCGAGCAGGCGATCTTGGTCGACATCCTTTTTCGGGAGATTTTTTGAGTCTAGAATCAGTCACGACAGCCGCGGAGCGTTACGCGCTTCGAATGCGTCGTTGGGGAAGGTGTTGACGATGGCCTTCGTGGAACCGAGCGTCCTTGCGAACGCAATAATGGGCAAGCTGTACAACGTTCTCACCAACGGGGACGCCACCGTGCCGCCTTCCGAAGACAATTTTTTCTCCTGGAATACCCCCGGTACGCCCATCGAGGTGTCCGACCTCGAATTTCTGTCGCAAGGGCTGACCGGCATCGTGAAGAAATCCGCGGCGGAAGCCCTTGCCGGAGCGACGGCGGCAGCTCCGGCCCCAGCCAGCGCGCCGCCCGCAGGAGCGAGCGCCGCTCCACCACCCGCGGCGGCGCTGACCGACGATCAGCTCAAGACGCTCATGGCGCAGGACACCATGCGCATGTATTCGCAGGCCGAGAGCCTCGCTCGCCTACTGGACTTCGTCCCCGACGTGGGGAAGATGAACAACGACCAGTTCATGCGAATGTCGGTCAAGACAGACGAGGGCACACTGTCCGACGTCTACGACTTCACCCTGCGCATGAGCCAGGTCATGAAGACCGATCTGCCCGACGATGTGAAGGCCAACATCGAACGGTTCCGCGGTTTGTTACAGAAATCTGTCACGAAAAAAGACATCATCACCGGCGAGGAGGCCACCACCACTGAGCCGAGCGATCTTGTTAACGCGTACATGGCAAAGATGGCCGCATACGACGACGCCGCGCTGCAATACAACGCCCGCCGCATCGATGCGCTGACCGCCAGCGATTCGCGTGCCGTTCACGATTTTGCGATGAACGCACAAATCTACCGAGACAAGGTCAATGCGGCGATGGCCGACTGGGTGTCCAATGGATATAAAGAGGACTACGAGAAAATCCAGGCCTACATCGAACAGGTGTCGCGGCGTGACATGTCGCTGCTTAAGCAAGAAATCGTCGAGGATTTCGATAAGGCCCGGCTGACCAGTCCGATTTCCGGGTCGGATTTCTTTTACACCTCGCTGGTGCCTGGAAGCTTCCCCACTTCGAGCGGCTGGACTCGGTTCGGCTTCTCGGGCGGCGACTACGAGGTCCATCAGAACTCCTCCACGAACTCGTCCTCGTGGAACGCGACTGCCGGCGGCGGGTTCTTGGGCATCTTTGGCGGATCGGGGGATGCGTCATCGAGTCAAAGCCTCTACGAATCGCACAGCCAGGTCGATACCAGTCAGACGTCCTTGAGCTTCGAGATCGCACAGATCCCGATCGTCCGGGCATGGTTCCGTCCGGCGTTTCTGACGAGCACTGCGTGGCGCTTCGACCAGAACAACGTCAACGTGAAAAACGACCGGCTGAGCGACGGTGGTGCGCCACCCCAAGGCATGATGCCCGCCTATCCCGTCACTGCGATTTTCGTGCGGAAGCTGGCGCTGAGCCTTGGACAGTCCACGGCGCTGCAGGATGCGATGAACAGCCAGCAAGCGTCGGCGCAGTCCGGCCGGGGCTATGCGTCTTTCGGGCCGTTCTTCCTGGGCGGCAATGCGTCCCACAAGACCGCTTCAGGAGTGACGTCCAGCAGTTACGGCTATAAGTACGAGAACAACACCATGTACGTCGACGGCATGCAGCTCATCGGCTTCAAGTGCCACATCATGCCCAAGAGCCCTGACCCGGATCCCGCGATACCGGCGGCCGCTTGGATCTGAGTCGGAGTTCCCTCGTCAAGGAGGAGGACTGGTGGATGCCTTCGTGCAACTCGCCTTGATGGAGAAGTGCCGGCAAGTATTCGGAAGCGACAGTACGTTTCTCAGCTTCCCACTGGCGTCGGCCTTCTCATGGACTCCGTCTCAGACCACCGGAATGAACGCGCCGGCGACCGCCGGCGATTACGCGGCAGCCGCGGAGTTCGCCCAGAGCGTGAACTTCATCCCACGTGATCTGGTGGCGAACGTCGATGGCGAGACGTTCCTGTGGGATGTCTACGACGACGTGCTGTCGGGCGCCCAAGTCGCGGTGGGAAAGCCGCCGTCCACGTACGAAACGGCAGCCGCTGCGGTGCTTTACGACACCGCCGCCGACGGGACGCGCACGGAGACTGCAGCCTATCGAATGTATCGGCAGTATCGCGATGCGTGGATCGCGGCACGGCAGAACTACAACGCGCAGAGGCTGACCGCCGAATCTTCGAGCGACCCGGTGATACAGCAACGATGGAACACCGTCGACGAGCCGACGTTGCGCGCCGCAGTCGCCGACGCCAAGGCCGCGTGGGAGCAGCAGGGCCGCAAGGCCGAGATCGAATCCGCGCTGGAAACGTATGAGCAGATGACCGTCGACGATCCGAAGCTGGCATGGAGCACGTGGCAGGGATCCTTCAACGAGGACATCGATCTGATCACAGACCCGACAAGCCAACTGAAGTACGCGCCAACGGGCTTTTCGCCACGCAATCTTTCCAGCAATGATGCCTGGCTGCATTTCGACCTTGCGTCAGCCGAGATGGCCGCTTTGGTCGACGCTGCACCGACGAACCTCAAGGCGGTCCTCGGGTCGCAAACCGCCAGCCAGTATCAGCACGTCAGCTTCGAATACCGCTCCGTCGCGGTCGTGCGACCCTGGTTCCAGAGCGCGGTGTTCACGTCCCGCTCCTGGCAGCAGCCGGGGGAGGAGCCGCTGTCCGACGGCGGTGATCCGCCCAACGGCCGCTGCCCCGCCTACGTCTCGGCGATCGTGTTCGTGCGCCATGTGGCGGTGGTGCCAGCTGCCGGGCACGGCGCCCCGGCGCCGGAACGCGGACCGATTTTTTCGCTGCCGACGCAGTTGCTCACGGAACGCAAATTGGTTTTGGAGCCGCAGCTGCAGACGCGGATGGCCATGGCGCCCAGTGAGCGTGATACCGGGGCGGTAACCGATGCGCCGGTTGTCAACACACCGTTGTTCAGGCGCCTTGACACCGAAAGCTTCATCCAGGCCCCACGGAGTCAACCGGCGCAGCCCGTCGCGTCGATCACGATGATGAGAATGGCAGCAGCACCCACTCGCCAGACACCGCCAGCGGGTGCCACCCCCGAAGTCGGAGCCGCGCGTTTCATACCCCCCGCGTTCCGCTTCGACCACGGGCCCGTGCGGGGGGCGGGCCATCTCGGTGATTTGGGCACCGTTGTCCCGGTCGACCCGTCACAACCTCCGCCGCCTCCGTCGCCTCCGCCGCCGAACGACGACGTGCAAATCCTGGCGTTCATCTGCAAGCGGCTTCCGAAGGCGCCCGACCCGCTTCCAGATCTTCACTGGACGTGACGCCGTGCCCAAGCTGCAGCACCTGGTACGCCGCGCCGCTGCCTATCAGAGGCCGCCCCGGGCCACCAGCTGAGCGGCGATGACGTTGCGCTGGATCTCGTTGGTGCCCTCGCCGACGATCATCAGCGGGGCGTCGCGGAAGTACCGTTCGACGTCGTATTCGGTGGAATAGCCGTACCCGCCGTGGATCCGCACCGCGTTGAGCGCGATCTCCATCGCCACTTCGGACGCGAACAGCTTCGCCATCCCCGCTTCCATGTCGGCCCGTTCACCGCTGTCGTAACGGTCGGCGGCGTGCAGCGTGAGCTGGCGCGCAGCGGTGAGCTTCGTCGCCATGTCGGCGAGGTAGTGGCCGACGGCCTGGTGTTTCCAGATCGGCTGGCCGAAGCTCTCCCGGCTCTGCGCGTAGGCCAGCGCATCCTCCAGCGCAGCAGACGCGACGCCCAGCGCGCGGGAGGCGACCTGGATGCGTCCCGTCTCGAGGCCCTTCATCATCTGCGCGAAGCCCTGACCGGGCACGCCGCCGAGCACGGCAGCAGCAGGCACCCGGCACCCGTCGAACGCCAGCTCGCACGATTCGACGCCCTTGTACCCCAGCTTGGGCAGATCCCGTGACACGGTCAGCCCCTCGGTCGGGTTCTCGACCAGCACCACCGAGATGCCGGTGTGCCGGGGCGTGGCCTCCGGATCGGTCTTGCACAACAACGCGATCAGCCCCGACCGGCGAGCGTTGGAGATCCACGTCTTGGACCCGTTGATCACGAGCTCGTCCCCGTCGGTACGGGCGACGGTGTGCATGTTCTGCAGGTCCGACCCGCCACCCGGTTCGGTGAGCGCCATCGTCGCGCGCAGCTGTCCCGACGCCAGCAGCGGAAGGTACCGGGTCTTCTGGTCCTCGGTGCCGAACAGCGTCAGCAGCTTCGCCACCACGGTGTGTCCACCCATCGCGCCGGCCAGGCTCATCCAGCCCCGCGCCAATTCCTGGGTCACCAGTACGTAGCAGCGTGTCGACACCGGAGCGCCACCGTGTTCCTCGGGGACGGCGAGACCGTAGATGCCGATGCGTTTCATCTGGTCGATCCACGCCTGCGGGTAGGTGTTGGCATGCTCGACCTCGCGCACGGTGGGCTTGACCTCGCGGTCGATGAACGTGCGCACCGTGTCGACCAGCAGGGCTTCTTCGTCGCTCAACCCGTCACGCACGAGTACCTCCCACAATGGACGGCCATATCGCACGTCATGTTGACACACGTCAAAACGCGGTGCCAGCATGCCTGTCGTGACTGTGTCCGGCCGTAGTTCGGGTGGCCCCCACTTCGACGACCTGCACGTCGGCCAGGTCTTCGACTCATCGCCGTCGGTGACGTTGACCGCCGGGATGGCCGCGGTCCATCAGTCGATCGTCGGCGACCGGTTACGGCTGGCGCTGGACGCCGAGTTGTCGGCCACCGTGGTGGGCACCACGAGCCCGCTCGCGCATCCGGCGCTGGTGTGCGACGTCGCGATCGGTCAGTCGACGGTCGTGACCCAGCGGGTCAAAGCCAACCTGTTCTACCGCGGCCTGGTGTTCCACCGGTTCCCCGTCGTGGGCGACACCCTGTTCACCCGCACGGAGGTGGTCGGCCTGCGGCAGAACTCCGCCAAGCCGGGCCGTGCGGCTACCGGACTCGCGGCCCTGCGCATGACGACCATCGACGGGCTCGGCCGGCTGGTGCTGGACTTCTATAGGTGCGCGATGCTGCCCCTGTCCGGGGACACGGTCCAGACCGGCCACGACGACGACCTCTCGACGGTCGGGGCGGGTGAGAACGTCGCCCCCGACCCGACAGCGGACTGGGATGCGGACGGCTACCGCGCCCGGGTGCCGGGGCCCCACTTCGACCCCGCGCTGGCGGGCCGCACGCTGCGCAGCACGGCCGACGTCGTGACCAGCGCACCGGAGCTCGCCCGGCTGTCGCTGAACATCGCCGCCACCCACCACGATTCGCGCGTCGCAGGCCGGCGGCTGGTCTACGGAGGCCACACCATCGGGCTGGCGCTGGCGCAGGCCACCCGCCTGCTGCCGAACCTCGTCACCGTGCTCGGCTGGGAGTCCTGCGAACACACCGGGCCCGTGCACGAGAACGACACGCTCTACAGCGACCTGACGGTGGAGGCGGTCGAACCGCTGCCCGAGGATCGCGGTGGCGTGGTGCGGTTACGCTCGCTGGTCTTCGCCGCCGCCGAGTCCGGGGACGATCGTCAGGTGCTCGACTGGCGGTTCTCCGCGCTGCTGTTCTGACCGCAGACGACAATGGTCTGATGCCGTCCGTGGCCATCCCCGCAGCCGCGCTGGCGCACGCGCGCGAGACCACCCGGGCGCTGCATTCGCTGGGGCTCGACGCCGACGCCGAAGAGCTGCTTTGTGGCCGTGCCGCGATGCTGGGGCTTCGCGGCGGCGGTCGCACCTCGGCCGGCGGGGCGACCAGGTTGATGCGGGCGCGGGACGGATGGTGTGCGCTGACCCTGTCCCGGCCCGACGACATCGACGCGGTCCCCGCGCTCGTCGAGTGCGACCACGTCGACGATCCCTGGGACGCGGTCGAATGCCGGGTCCGCGCCTGCGATGTCGCGTCGTTCGCCGCCCGTGCCCGGCTGCTGGGCCTGCCCGTCGGGGTGCTGGGGGAGACGGCCCCTGCGGCGCCAGTGATCCGGCCCGCCGGTGAGGGCGCCCGGCCGACGGCGCTGGCCGACGCCCTGGTGGTCGATCTGTCCTCGATGTGGGCGGGACCGCTGTGCGGCGCGCTGCTCGCCCGCGCCGGCGCGACCGTCGTGAAGGTGGAAAGCGCGGCCCGGCCCGACGGCACGCGCTCCGGCGCGACCGGCTTCTTCGACTGGATCAACGGTGAGAAGCTCTGCTACGAAGTCGATCTCGATCGGCCGGAACAGCTGCGCAGGCTGCTGGCCGCCGCCGACGTGGTCATCGAGTCCTCCCGGCCGGCCGCCCTGCGGCGTCGTGGTCTCGGACCGCTGGACGGGGCCGCCCGTGCCGGCCGGGTCTGGCTGAGGATCACCGGTCACGGGACCGTCGGCGAGCGCGCCGACTGGGTCGCGTTCGGTGACGACGCCGCGGTGTCCGGAGGGCTGGTGAGTGGCGCCGCCGACGCCCCGGTGTTCTGCGGCGACGCGATCGCCGACCCGCTGACGGGTCTGCACGCGGCGGAGGCGGTGATGGAGTCGCGGATCCGCGGCGGCGGCGAAGTCGTCGAGATGTCGATGGCGGCGGTCGCGGCCGGCTACGCGCATTTGCCGCGAGGCGACGACATCGTCTGCACGGCAGTGCCTTCAGTGCGTCGCCACGCCTCAGCCCCGGGCGCCGACAACGCCGCCGTCGACCGCATGGTGGCGCATCGGCAGCCGGCCGCATGCTGATCCGGGGAGCGGTGATGCTCGACGGCACGCCCGCCGACATCCGCGTCCGGGAGCGGATCGTCGAGGTGGCGGCCGGTCTCACGCCGCGGCCGGGGGAGTCGGTGTACGACGCCGCGGGCGGCACCGTGCTGCCCGGACTGCACGACCACCACCTGCATCTGCGCGCGGCCGCGGCTGCCCTGCAGTCGGTGCGGGTCGGGCCGGACGAGGTCGCCGGTAGGCAGGCCCTCGCGCACGTCCTCGCCGGCTCCGGCGTGGACGACGACGGGTGGATCCGCGCGGTCGGCTACCACGAGGCCGTCGCCGGAGCACTGGATCGCGGCGTGCTCGACGAGATCTGTCCCGCGGTGCCGCTGCGCGTCCAGCACCGCACCGGTGTGTTGTGGATACTCAATTCGGCTGGGCTGCAACGGCTCGGGCTGGTCGATCACCCGGACGGCAGGCTGCGCAGCGCCGACGCCGCGTGGGCCGAGCCGCTTCGCAGCGAACCGCCGCTGGACCGGCTGAGTCGGCAGTTGAGCGCCTACGGCATCACCGGGGTCACCGATGCCACACCGGATCTCGACGCGCACGATGTCGCCGCGCTGCAGGAGGCGCACCGGAGTGGACGACTACGGCAGCGGGTCGGTGTCCTGGCGCCGGGCAAGCGCATCCTGCACGACGACGCACTCGACCTCGACGAAACCGTCGGGTGGATGCGGGACACGCACGCGGCCGGGGTGCCGGTCGCGGTGCACTGTGTCACCGCTGCGCAATTGGTCGTCACCCTGGAGGCCCTGCGGTGCGCGGGGCGTCATCCGCTCGACCGCATCGAGCACGCCGCCGTGGTTCCCGACCACAGCATCGGCGACCTCGCCGCCAGCGGCGTCACCGTGGTCACCCAGCCCAACTTCGTCGCCGAGCGCGGCGATCAGTATCTGGCGGACGTGCCCGTCGCCGAACACCACGAACTGTGGCGGGTTTCGTCGTTGCGGCGCGCCGGTGTCCCCGTGGCGCTGTCGACGGACGCGCCGTTCGGCCGTGCCGATCCGTGGGCGGCCATGCGCGCCGCGGTGCGCAGGCGCACAGCGAGTGGAGTGGTGCTCGGAGAGGCCGAAACCGTCTCGGCCACAGCAGCTTTGACGATGTTCCTCGGTGAGCCGAGCAGACCCGCCGTGGCCCGCCGCATCGCGCCGGACGCGCCGGCCGACCTGTGCATCCTGGCCACCCCGCCGGCCGAGACGCTGGCCGAGTTGGACGCGGAGATGGTCGCCGCGACCGTCGTGGCCGGTGAGGTAGTCTTCGAGAAGCGCTGAGCGCCAGCCTTTTCAGGCCGCAGCAGGTTCGAACGCCGTCCGGAGCAGCTCGCACTGGCTGTCGAAGAAGGACTGCGAAACCCTTGCTTTCGGCGCGATCCCGTCGAAACCGTGGAAGGCGCCCTTGACCACCATCACCTCGCACCGCACCCCGGCGTCGCGCAGACGTTCGGCGTAGGCGAGATCCTCGTCGTGGAAGAGGTCCAGCGTGCCGACGCCGATCCATGCCAGGGGCAGCCCGGACAGGTCTCGGCGGCGCGCGGGCACGGCGACCTCGGGATCGGCGTCACCGAGGTAGGCGCGCCAGCCGAACCGGTTGCTCGCCTGGTTCCACAACCGGTGCCCGGGGTGGTCCAAACCGGTGCGCTGCGTGGTGCGGTCATCGAGCATCGGGTACACGAGAAGCTGTGCGGCCAGCGGAATCTGGTTGCGATCACGGGCGAGCAGCGCCAACGCCGCAGCCAGACCGCCACCGGCGCTGGCCCCGCCGACGGCCACCCGCGCCGGGTCGACCGAGGGCAGCGTCGCGAGCCAGCTCAGCGCGGCGTAGCAGTCCTCGAGCGGAGTGGGGTAGGGGTGCTCGGGCGCCAGCCGGTAGTTCACCGACGCGACGGTCGCACCCAGTTCACGGGCGAACCGGCGGCACAGAACGTCGTCCTGTGCGGCATCGCCGATGACGTAGCCGCCGCCGTGGATCCACAGCAGCGCCGGGCCCGGGGCCGATCCGGCGGGCCGGTGCAACCGAACTTGCACGCCCGAGTGCAACGTGAGGACCTCGACGCCGTCGGGCTCCTGGCGCCACATCAGCCGGGATGCCGCCCGCACGAAGGGCAGCGTCACCGGAGTGATCATGTGTTTGGGTAGCAGCCGGGCGCTGCGTCGCAGCTCGGGATGGAATTCGAAGCGGGGCACGCGACCAGTATGCGCACGCGGCTACTTGAGCAGCGGGTCGCGGGGCAGTCCGAGGATCCGCTCGGCAATCGTGTTGCGCGTGATCTCCGAGGTGCCACCCGCGATCGTCATCGCCCGATTGCCCAGATAACCGCGGGTCAGCTGCGGTGTCTGCTCCGTGACCGCGGCCGTGCCCGCCAGTTCGAAGGCCAGCTCGGTGAGCCGCTGGCCCGATTCGGCGACCAGCAGCTTGGTCACGTTGCCCTCCGGCCCCGGCTCGGCGCCGGCCAGGGCGCGGGTGGCGCGGCGCAGGTTGAGCAGGCGCAGCGTGTGGATCTCGGCGATGATCTCGCCGGCACGCAGGACGTACCTGGCCGCCGTCTCCGGGGTGGCGTCCAGCAGCTTCACCAGGTGGTCCGGCGTCGTTCCGGTCGGTGCGCCGGAGCCGCCGCCGATCGAGATGCGTTCGTTGCCCAGCGTCGCGCGGGCCACCAGCCAGCCCTTGTTGACGTCGCCGACGACGTCGGAATCCGGCACGAAGACGTCGTCGAAGAACACCTCGTTGAAGTGGGAATCACCGGTGAGACCCCGCAACGGGTTCACCGTCACCCCGTCGGCGGTCATGTCGATGGCCATCATCGTGACGCCGGCGTGTTTGGGGGCCTCAGGGTCGGTCCGCACGGTGGCCAGCCCCCACTGGCACATGTGGGCCAGACTCGTCCACACCTTCTGCCCCGTGACCCGCCATCCCCCGTCTACCTTCTTGGCCGACGTCCGGACCGCCGCGGCGTCCGATCCGGCGCCCGGCTCGGAGAACAGCTGGCACCACATGACCTGGCCGCGCAGCACCGGCTCCACCCAGCGTTCTCGCTGCTCGTCGGTGCCCGCTTGCGCGATCGTCAGGGCGACCCACCCGGTGATGCCCATGTCCGGCCGGTCGACACCGGCGAACTCCTCCTCGATGACGAGTTGTTCGAGGACGTCGGCGCCGCGGCCCCACGGTGTAGGCCAGTGCGGCACAAGGTATCCGGAGTCGACGAGGTAATCGCGTTGCGCCCCGGCGGGAAGACCGCGCACGTGCTCGGCGGCCTGCCGCGCCTGGTCGCGGTACTCGGCGGCTTCCGGGGGCAGCGTGAAGGACGCACCGTGCGCCCGGCCGCTGCGCTGTGCTTCGACGACGTCGACGAGCGGGTCGACGCCGTCGGCCATGAGCGCGGCCAGCGTGCGCGCGCGGCGCAGATAGAGGTGGCAATCGTGTTCCCACGTGAAGCCGATTCCGCCGTGGAGCTGAATGTTGTTCTGCGCGTTGAAGACCTGAGCGCGGATCGCCAGTGCCGCGGCCGCGGCGGCGGGGAACCACGCGCTGTCGAGGTCGTCGGCCCGCGCGGCGTCCCAGGTGGCTGCCGTGGCGACCTCGGCGCAGACGAGCATGTTGGCGGCGTGATGCTTGACGGCCTGGAAGGTGCCGATGGTCCGGCCGAACTGCTCTCGGACTCTGGCGTATTCGACGGCCATCTCGAGTGCCGCCCAGCTGACCCCGACGGCCTCGGCGGCCGCCAGGGTGCGGAACGCGGTCCTCGCGTCGCGGGCGGCGCCGCGCAGCACCCGGTCGGCGGGCACCGCGACCCCGCGAAGCGCGACCGATCCGATGCTGCGCGTGGGGTCCAGCGACTCCCGCGCCGTCACGGTCACCCCGTCGGCGCCGGCGTCGACGATCACGACGTCCTCGCCCGCGACCAGCACCAGGACCGCGGCGTCCGGGGCGCCGAGCACGGCGTTCGCCTCGCCGGTGGCCGTCAGGTCCGCGTCCACGGCGACGGTTCCCGACATCCCGAGCGCGCCCACCGTGCGCCCAGCGGCCAAGTCTGGAAGCAGTTGAGCGCGAACGGATTCCGGCGCGCACATGTCGATCACCGCCGATGCGGACACAGTGGGCAGGAACGGGCCAGGGCACAGCTGCCTGCCCTGGCACTCGAGCACCACCGCGAGTTCGGCCAACCCGAATCCCGAGCCGCCCGAGTCTTCGGTGACCGCCAGTCCCGTCCACCCGAGTTCCGTTGCGGCCGACCAGATCTCCGGCGGATGAGCGGTACCACCGTCGAGTGCGGCCCGAGCTCTGGCCAGTGACTGCAGCCGGCCCAGCTGCCCCGCGACGGCATCGGCGAGATCCTGGTGTTCGTCGGTGATCGCCAGACTGGACGTGCTGAAGGTCTTGCTCACGGTGATGGCCCTTTTCGGTCGAGTTGACGCTCGTCAACTGCAAGCTATCGCGGTCGGAGTGCGGCGGGTATGTGTGATTCCGGTCACAAATTGACCACGAAAGAATTCGGGTAGACAACTTGCGCCGGATTGTCCGTTTGGGTTCCGGCTGCGGGGGTACGCTCGCGCAATGACGGAACGACCGGATATCCGGTACCCCGGCCCCACCTTCACGACTCGTCTTCAGTGGTTGCTGAAGGCAAGCCCCTCCGACTACATGCTGGCCGCGAGCGTCGCCTCGGCGTCCCTGCCGGTGATCGGGAAACGCCTTGAGCCCCTTGGCGCGCTGACCGCGATGGCGGTGTGGGGCTCGCGACACGCGCCGGACTTCCTCAACTCCGGGGTGAAGTCGCTGTTCGCGCCCGGTGACGAGGAGCGCAAGCAGCGCGAGCGGGACTGCACCAACGAGGTCACCGAGGCCGCGCTGCGCGGTCTGGTCTCCGCCAAGGACCTCGACATCGACTGGCCGGCGGCCGACCCCAAGCCGCCGCTGTGGCGGATGCGTGAGCACCTGAAGAGCGTGCACAAGACCTCGGTGCGCTACGGGCCCCGGCCCGGACAGCTGCTCGACGTGTGGCGCAGGGACGACCTGCCCGCCGAACCGGCGCCGGTGCTGCTGTTCGTGCCGGGCGGTGCCTGGGTGCACGGCAGCCGCATGCTGCAGGGATACGCGCTGATGTCGCACCTGGCGCAGAAGGGCTGGGTGTGCCTGTCGATCGACTACCGGGTCGCGCCGCACCACCGCTGGCCTGCACATATCACCGACGTCAAGACGGCGATCGCGTGGGCCAGGGCCAACGTCGACAAGTTCGGCGGAGACCGCAACTTCGTCGCGATCGCCGGGTGCTCGGCCGGCGGCCACCTCGCCGCGCTGGCCGGTCTGACCCCCAACGACCCCGAGATGCAGGAAGAGCTGCCCGAAGGCTCGGACACCTCGGTCGACGCGGTGGTCGGCATCTACGGGCGCTACGACTGGGAAGACCGATCCACCGTCGAACGCGTCCGGTTCGTCGACTTCCTCGAACGCGTCGTCGTGCAGCGCAAGATCTCCAAGCGTCCCGAGGTGTTCCGCAACGCCTCGCCGATCGCGCGGGTGCATGCCGACGCACCGCCGTTCCTGGTCGTGCACGGCACCGGCGACAGCGTGATCCCCGTCGCCCAGGCGCAGAGCTTCGTCGAACGCCTGCGCGCCGTGTCGCGATCGGTGGTGGGCTACCTCGAACTCCCCGGTGCCGGCCACGCGTTCGACATGACCGACGGTGCCCGCACCGGTGCGGCGTCCACGGCGATCGGCTTGTTCCTCAACCACATCCACCGAAACCGAAGCCTCATCGGGGCGAAAGAGGTTATATAGGACGCCTCCGGACCGGGGAGGTGTCGCGGTGAAAAGGCTTCGTGGTTGGGACGCTGTGCTGTTGTACAGCGAAACCCCCAACGTACACATGCACACGCTGAAGTTGGCGGTGATCGAACTCGACGGTCTGAACGGTGCGAAGTTCGGGGTCGAAGAGCTCCGCAAGGTCATCCACAGCCGGCTCTACAAGCTCGACCCGTTCCGCTATGAACTGATCGACATCCCGTTCAAGTTCCACCACCCGATGTGGCGGGAGAACGCCGAGGTCGACCTGGACTATCACGTCCGGCCCTACCGCGTGGACGCCCCGGGCGGGCGTCGTCAGCTCGACGAGGCCGTCGGCCGGCTCGCCAGCACCCCGCTGGATCGCAGCCGTCCGCTGTGGGAGATGTACCTGATCGAAGGGCTGGCGGGCGGCCGCATCGCGGTGCTCGGCAAGATCCACCACGCGCTGGCCGACGGTGTCGCGTCGGCGAATCTGCTTGCTCGCGGCATGGATCTGCAGGAGGGTTCGCAGGCCGACCGCGACTCCTACGCGACCGACCCGGCTCCGTCGAGGGGGGAGCTGGTGCGGTCGGCGTTCGGGGATCACCTCCGCCAGATCGCGCGGCTCCCGGCGACGGTGCGCTACACCGCGCAGGGCGTCCGGCGGGTCCGGGAGAGCCCGCACAAGCTGTCGCCGGAACTCACCCGCCCGTTCACTCCGCCGCCGACGTTCATGAACCACATGCTCGACGCGACGCGCCGGTTCGCCACCGCGACGCTGGCGCTGGCCGACGTCAAGGAGACCGCCAAGCACCTGGGCGTGACGATCAACGACATGGTGCTGGCGATCTCGGCCGGCGCCTTGCGAAAGCTGTTGCTGCAGTACGACGGCCACGCGGATCATCCGCTGCTGGCGTCGGTGCCGGTCAGCTTCGACTTCTCCCCGGACCGGATCTCGGGCAACTACTTCACCGGCGTGCTGGTGAGCCTTCCGGTGGACGTCGAGGACCCCTTGAAGCGGGTCAGCGCCGCCCACGACGCCGCGGCCGCGGGCAAGGAGAGCAACAACCTCATCGGGCCCGAACTGGTCAGCCGGTGGTCGGCGTACTTCCCGCCCGCCCCCGCCGAGGCCATGTTCCGCTGGCTGTCCAACAAGGACGGGCAGAACAAGGTGATGAACCTGCCGATCTCCAACGTGCCGGGGCCCAGGGAACGCGCGCGGGTCGGTGGTGCGCTGGTGACCGAGATCTATTCGGTCGGCCCCCTGACCGCGGGCAGCGGACTCAACATCACTGTGTGGAGCTACGTCGACCAGCTCAACATCTCCGTGCTCTCAGATGGCAAGACGCTCAACGACCCTCACGAGCTCACCGACGCGATGGTCGAGGCGTTCGTCGAGATCCGCGGCGCCGCAGGGCTTTCCACGCAGCTGACGGTCGTCGACACCGCGATGGCCCCCTAACCCCGCCGAAATTGCATTCCACGCGCCGAAAAGTGCGAAAGGGCCGCGTGGAATGCAATTTCGGCGGGGTTAGGGTCGGGCGGCGGGGAGGTCAGGCGGCGTTCGCGTCGTTCTTGGGCGTTTGGCCTGCACCCACGACAGGAACTCCTCGACCGCCTGTGCGGTGTAGTGCGCCCGGGGCGAGCCGTAGTAGAAGTCGAAGGCGTGCTGGGCGTGCGGAATCTCGGCGTACACCACCGGCGACGTGGACACCTCTCGCAGCGCCTCGACGAACTCCCTGCCTTCGGGCACCGGGATGATCGAGTCGTCCCGGCCGTGCAGGACGAAGAACGGCGGTGCGTCCGGGCGTACCAGGAACCGCGGCGACGCGTTGACGTAGAGCTGATGATCCGCGGTGATCGACCGCTTGACCACGAACTTCTGCAGGAACGCGATGAATTCCCGGCGCCCGTTGCCCCGCCCGGACACCCAGTCGTAGCGCCCGTAGACGGGCACCGCGGCCACCACCGAGGTGTCGGCGTCCTCGAAGCCGGGCTGGAACTGCGGGTCGTCGGACGTCAGCGCCGCCAGGGCGGACAGGTGCCCGCCCGCCGATCCGCCGCTGATCGCCACGAAGTCCGGATCGCCGCCGTACTCGGCGATGTGCTCCTTGATCCACGCCAGCGCCCGCTTGACGTCGACGATGTGGTCGGGCCAGGTGTGGCGCGGGCTGACGCGGTAGTCGATCGACACGCACACCCAGCCGTGGTCGGCGAGATGGCTCAGCAACGGGTAAGCCTGCGGCCGGCGCATGCCGATGGCCCAGGCGCCACCCGGAACCTGAAGCAGCACAGGCGCTTTGCCGTCGCGGGGTAGGTCTGCGCGGCGCCAGATGTCGGCTCGGTTGACCCGGCCGTGCGGTCCGTACTGCACCGTGTGCTCGACGTAACGGCGGCGAATCACGTCGTTGGGGAAGACGCCGACCAGCCGCCGCCTGGTCGATTTCGCCGCCTCGGCGATCTCTTGATAGTCCTCGCCGAGCGCCTCGCGCAGCGGCTCCTCGAAGTGTGGCTGCGCGGCGACGTTGCGGTGGTGGATCACCCACAGCAGACCCCACGCGACCGCGGTGAGCACCATCGCGAGCCGGCCGCGGACTCCCCGGAAGTCGCCGCGCAGGCCGCGGCGCACCGCGTCGAGCATGGAGCCCGCCAGGTAGAGCGCCGACATCTCCGACGTCGGCCACCCGAACGCGAACACCGGGATGGTCGGGTAGCCCTCGCGGGCCAGCGGACGCACGCCGTTGGCGGCGTTGAGCAGTTCCGCGACGGCTCGGAGCAGGGGTCGGCGCTTAGCCATTCTCGATTCGGTCCTGTAGGTCCTTGCGGGAGATCTTTCCGGTGATGCTACGGGGCAATTCGTCGAGCACCGTGATCGCCCGTGGCACTTTGTAGTTGGCCAGGTTTTCCCGGACGTAAACCTTGAGATCGTCCGCGGTGGCCGCGACGCCCGGCCGCAGCACGACGAAGGCCTCCAGCCGCTGGCCGAACTTCTCGTCGTCGACGCCGAGCACGGTGGCCTCGGCCACGTCGTCGTGGGCGGCCAGCGTCTTCTCCACCTCGATCGGGTACACGTTCTCCCCGCCCGAGACGATCATCTCGTCGTCGCGGCCCACGACGAAGAGCCGTCCTTCGCCGTCGAGGTAACCGACGTCGCCCGAGGACATGAACCCCTCGTGGAACTTCTTCGTCTTGCCTGAGGTGTAGCCGTCGAACTGCGTCGAGTTGCGCACGTAGATGCTGCCGACCTCGCCGGCGGGCACCTCCTGCATGTCGGCGTCGAGGATCCGGATCTGCGTGCCGTCGGCCGGCCTGCCCGCGGTGTCCGGCGCGGCCCGCAGGTCGCGCGGTGTCGCGGTCGCGATCATGCCCGCTTCGGTGGCGTTGTAGTTGTTGTAGATGATGTCTCCGAACCGGTCCATGAAGGAGACGACCACGTCGGGCCGCATCCGCGACCCCGAGGCCGCGGCGAACCGCAGCGAGCGGCCGCTGTAGCGGTCGAGGACCTCGTCGGGCAGGTCCATGATGCGGTCGAACATGACCGGGACCACGCACAGACCCGTGGCGCGGTGGCGGTCGACCAGATCCAGCGTCGCCTCGGGGTCGAACTTGCGGCGGGTGATGATCGTGCACGCCATCGACGCCGCGAACGCCAGCTGCGAGAAGCCCCAGGCGTGGAACATCGGCGCCGCGACGACGACCGACTGCTCGGCCCGCCACGGGGTGCGGTCGAGGATCGCCTTGAGCACGCTCGGGTCGCCGCCGGAGTGACTGGCACCCTTGGGCGTCCCGGTGGTGCCCGAGGTCAGCAGGATCACCCGGCTCTTGGTCAGCGAGCGTGCCGGCTCCTGCCCGTCGTGGGCGGTGATCATGTCCTCGACGGTCGGGTGCTCGCCGGCGGTGTCGCTCCACGCGACGATGCGGGCGGTCTCGGGCCGGTCGGCCAGCGCGCGGTCGACGGACTCGGTGAACTCCTCGTCGTAGATGACGGCGAGCGTTCTGCCCTCGCCTTCGCGCGCGACGACCTCGGCCAGCGCCGGACCGGCGAACGAGGTGTTGAGCAGCAGCACGTCGGCGCCGATGCGGTTGGCGGCGATCAGCGCGTCGACGAAGCCGCGGTGGTTGCGGGCCATCAGCCCGATCACCTCGGGCTGCCCCTCCGGCAGCGCCTGCAGGGCGGCGGCCAGCGCGTCGGCCCGCCGGTCGATCTGCCGCCACGTCAGGATGCCGAGCTCGTCGACCAGGCCGGCCCGGTCCGGGCACCGCGCCGCGGCCGCGGCGAATCCGGAGGTGACGGCCATGTTCTCCCGCGACATGGCAGAGGCGATGCGCAGGTACTTGTCGGGCCGCATCGGCGCGATGACGCCCGCGCGCACCATCGTGGACAGCAGGCCGAGAGCGCTGGTGAGCGGGTCCGTCAGTCCCATGAGCGTCATGAGATCAGCCCAGCACCGGCAGCCGGCGCTCCTTGGCGAGTTCATCGAGGGCGCGCTGCATCACCCGCCGCACGTGCGCGTCGACCTCGTCGACGTCGGGGTCCTCGCCGAACTCGGCCACGATGTCGATCGGGGGCAGCGCCTTCATGGTGATCTTGGTCGGCAGGGGAACATTGACGGGCAGCACCACCGACAAGCCGAACGGGAAACCGAACGACACCGGCAGGATCTTGGTGCGGAACGCCCGCGCGATCGGCCCGAGCGCCTTGGCGATCTCGGTGCCGCGGGTGAGGAACAGCTGGCTCTCCTGGCCACCGATCGAGACGGTCGGGACGATGGGCACCCCGCTGTTCAGCGCCGCGCGCACGTACCCCGTCCGGCCGCCGAAGTCGATCTTGTTCGCCGACAGCGTCGGCCGGTACACGTCGTAGTCACCGCCCGGGAAGACGACCACGACGCCGCCGGAGCGCAGTGCCTCGTCCGCGTTCTCGTGGCTGGCCGGGATGAACCCGGTCTTCTTGAAGAACACCCCGCTCGGGCCCACCATCAGCATGTCGTGCGACAGCGTGTACACCGGCCGGTCGAACCCGAACTTCTCGTAGAAACCCGAGGCGAACACCGGAACGTCCATCGCGAACAGGCCACCGGAGTGGTTGGCGACCACCAGCGCGCCGCCGGCCGGGAAGTTCTCCAGCCCCCGCACCTCGGCGCGGTGGTAGCCCTTGAGGAAGGGCCGCAGCACGCTCATCACCCGCTCGGTCAGGGCCGGATCCCATTTGGTGATCTCGGACGGCTTCTCGGTGCTGTCGGTCGAGCTCACGGCGGCCCCCTCGAGGCTGATACGTAGGACTGGAACATGTTCTAGTTTTCCGAGTGTACCCGCTGCTCACGGCACCCAATCACCATGGAGTGGACGACAGCTGTGACTTGACGCCGCGCGTGAGCTCGTCGGCCAGGATCTCCGGCGCACCGGCGAACAGCCCCTCGAGTGCCTGCTCGGCGACGACGCCGGGATCGGTCTTCTGCCCCGCCGGAACGTCTTTGACCATGTCGGTGTCCATGTAGCCGACGTGCAGGGCCGCCACGTGAACGCCCCGGGGCGCGAGCTCCTCGCGCACCGCGTCCGTCAGTGCCCACGCCGCCGCCTTCGCGGCCGAATACGCGCCGCTGGTCGCCGGGTGCAGCCACGACAGCACCGACAGGACGTTGAGGATCGCGCCGCCGCCGTTGCGTTCCACGATCGGCGCGAACGCCCGGACCACGTTCAGCGTGCCGAAGTAGTGCGTCTCCATCTCGAGGCGGATGTCGTCGATCGAACCCTCCAGCAGGTCGGCGCGGGTGGACACGCCCGCGTTGTTCACGACGACGGTGACATCGGAGGCGAGCTCGGAAGCGCGGCGGACCGACTCGGGGTCGGTGATGTCCAGCTGGATCGGCACGACGCCGTCGAGGTCGATGGTCTCCGGCCTGCGTGCGGCGGCGTACACCTTCGCCCCCCGGGCGACGAGTTGCTCGGCGAAGCGGCGGCCGAGGCCGCGGTTGGCTCCGGTGACCAGTGCGGTGACGTGTTCGGTGTTCATGGTGTTCTCCTCGGGGTGTGGGACTTGGGTATAGTCTGCTGAACGCAGGTAGGGCGCCGTTACGTCCCGGACGACGCGCAAACCTCGGAAAGGCCGCCCGCCACGGCGCGGCGCTGTAGGTTCGAGGCACTATGGCGGAACCTGGTCGGGGGTTCCGCCATAGGTCTGTCCGGGGCCCGTGCACTGCAGCAGGAAATGTCATGTCGCTGGCGGGGCCGGCCGACGATACTCGGTCAACGTGTCCGATCCCTCGCGCCGCGACCGGCTCCGTGAACTCCTCGACGCGGTCACCGACGTCGGCAACACCGGTGTCGGCGCCATGGCGCGCAGCAGCTACGCCTCGGAGTTCCACTTCTCGCGGGAGGTGCGCCGGCTGACGGGCGAATCTCCCGCGGCGTTGCGGCGGCGGGTCATGCTCGAACGCGCCGCGTGGCGCCTGCAGCGCGGAGAGGCGGTCTCCACGGTCGCCGCCGAGGAGGGCTGGTCGTCGGCCGAGGTGTTCTCGCGGGCGTTCCGGCGCACGTACGGACTCCCGCCGTCGCAGGCCGGGCACGTGCACTTCCGATTGCCCGCGCCGAACGGCCTGCACTTCCACCCGCCGCAGTCGCTGTGGCTGGACAGCGACCCGGGCGGCGGTCCGCCGATCGGCGTTCCCGACGTCACGCAGCTGCTGGTCGTCCACGACATCGACGACACCGCTCACCTGATCGCCCGCGCGGCCGACCTGACGCCCGAGCAGTGGGTGGCCGATGTCCGGCCGGGCCAGACCGTGCTGGACTGGGACGGACCCGAACCCAGCGTCGGCGCGGTGCTCGCGGCCATCGTGTGGGCCAAGCTGGTGTGGCTGGCGACGATCGCGGGTGAGGACTTCCCGCCGCGGAGCGCCACGCAGCCCGACCTGGTGGGCGCCGAGGCGCTGGCCGCCCGCCATGACGACGTCGCGCAGCGTTGGCGCGCAATGGTTTCGGAATACTCGGCGGCGGGCCGGCTCGGCGACACCGTGATCGACGCGCTGTGCGAGCCGCCCGAGTCCTTCCAGCTGTACGGGATCGTCGCCCACGTGCTGACCTACTCCGCGCATCGCCGGGAACTCGCCCGCGCCATGCTCGCCGACCTCGGCGTGGACACCCGCCGCGGAGACCCGCTGGACTGGATGCGATGAAACTGACATGACCTGCGTTTACTACACCGCCTCGAGCCTGGACGGCTACATCGTCGACGAGGACGCCAGCCTGGACTGGCTCACCTCACGCGACATCGACGCCGACGGCCCGTTCGGCATCGACCCGTTCCTCGAGACCGTCGGCGCGCTCGTGATGGGTGCGGCGACCTACGAGTGGATCCTGGAGAACCATCCGGGCGAGTGGATGTACGCCCAACCGTCGTGGGTGATGACGCACCGCCCCGAAATCGTCGCCGACGGGCACCCGGTGCAGCCGTTCAGCGGGACGGCCGCCGAGCTGTATCCGTCGCTGGTGTCCGCGGCGGCCGGCAAGGACGTCTGGGTGGTCGGCGGCGGCGACGTCGCCGCCCAGTTCACCGCGGCCGGCCTGGTCGACGAAATGATCGTGTCGTATGCGCCCTGCACGCTGGGCGCGGGGTCGCGGGTGCTGCCGATCCGCTCGGAGTGGACGCCGGCCTCCTCGGCCGTCAACGGAGATTTCGTGTGCGCGCGGTGGCGGAGAGCCTGACGACGCGTCGGCCGCCGTCGTAGTCTGTCAGCGATTTCATCGCGGCAGGAGGAACAGTCATGGGGCACTACCGGAGCAACGTCCGCGATCTCGAGTTCAACCTCTTCGAGACCCTCGCGCTGGACAAGGCGCTGGCCACCGGCGCCTTCGGTGATCTCGACATCGGCTCGGTGCGCGACATGCTGCACGAGGCGGCCAAGCTGGCCGAGGGGCCGGTGGCCGAGGCGTTCGCCGAAACCGACCGGCACCCACCGTCTTTCGACCCCGCCGCGCACACGGTGAGCATCCCCGAACCCTTTAAGAAGGCCTTCCGGGCCTGGCACGACGGCGAGTGGTACCGCGTGGGCATGTCCGCCGACATCGGCGGGGTGCCCGCGCCCTCGATGGTGGAGTGGGCGATCAACGAGCTGGTGCTCGGGGCGCAGCCGGCCGCCTTCCTGTACTCGGCGGGGCCCAAGATGGCCGACATCCTCAATGCCATCGGCAACGAGCAGCAGCGGCACTGGGCCTCGTTGATGATCGAGCGCAACTGGGGCGCGACGATGGTCCTCACCGAGCCCGACGCCGGCTCGGACGTCGGCGCCGGCCGCACCAAGGCGATCCCGCAGCCCGACGGGACCTGGCACATCGACGGCGTCAAACGCTTCATCACCAACGGCGACGCGGACGACCTGTTCGAGAACATCGTGCACGTGGCCCTGGCCCGCCCCGAAGGCGCGGGCCCGGGCACCAAGGGGCTGAGCCTGTTCATCGTCCCGAAGTTCCACTTCGACCCGCAGACGGGCGAGCTCGGCGAGCGCAACGGCGTGTTCGTCACCGGGCTCGAGCACAAGATGGGGCTCAAGGCGTCCGCGACGTGCGAGCTGACGTTCGGTCAGCACGGTGTCCCGGCGGTCGGCTGGCTGGTCAACGACACCCACAACGGCATCGCCCAGATGTTCAGGGTGATCGAGTACGCGCGAATGATGGTGGGCACCAAGGCGATCGCCACGCTGTCCACGGGCTACCTGAACGCGCTCGAATACGCGAAGACCCGCGTGCAGGGGGCCGACCTGACGCAGATGACGGACAAGTCCGCACCGCGGGTCACCATCCTGCACCACCCCGACGTGCGTCGGGCGCTGCTGACCCAGAAGGCCTACGCCGAGGGACTGCGCGCGCTGTACCTCTACACCGCGGCGCATCAGGACCCGACGGTCGCCGGCATCGTCTCGGGCGCGGACGCCTCGATGGCCGGCCGGGTCAACGACCTGCTGCTGCCGCTGGTCAAGGGCGTCGGTTCCGAACGCGCGTACCAGCACCTGACCGAGGCGCTGCAGACGTTCGGCGGATCGGGCTTCCTGCAGGACTATCCGGTCGAGCAGTACATCCGCGACGCCAAGATCGACTCGCTCTACGAGGGCACCACCGCGATCCAGGCGCAGGACTTCTTCTTCCGCAAGATCGCCCGCGACCAGGGCGGCGCGCTGCTGCACGTCGTCACCCAGATCCGGAAGTTCCTCGACGAGGGCTCGACGCATCCCGAGCTGGAGGAGGGGCGTGCGCGGCTGGCCGTGGCCGTCTCGGAGGTCCAGGAGATGGTCGCGACGATGACGCAGTTCCTGGTCGACTCGCAGCAGAATCCGCGCGAGCTGTATCGCCTTGGGCTGCAGTCGGTTCCGTTCCTGCTCGCGGTCGGTGACCTGCTGCTGGGGTGGCTGCTGCTGGCCCAGGCCGACGTGGCGCTGACGGCCCTCGACGGTGAGGTCAGCGACCGGGATCGCAACTTCTATGCGGGGAAGGTCGTCACGGCCAAGTTCTTCGCCAAGAACATGCTGCCCCCGCTGACCTCACAGCGTGCGGTGCTGCAGGCGGTCGACCTGACGGCGATGGACCTCGACGAGGCCGCCTTCTAGACCCTCTGCGTGCGATGACTTTCGGTGGCGGGGCGGGTCTGAACCGGCATGACCGACGACACAGAGATCCGCGCAGTCATCGACCGGTGGATCGCTTCGATTCAGGCGTGTGACCTCGACGGCGTGACCGCCGCCCACACCGAGGACATCGTGCTGTTCGACGTGCCGATCCCGTATGACGGGCTGCGGGGCATCGAGCAGTACCGCGCCAGCTGGCCCGACCTCTTCGCCTATCTGCGCAGCGGAGCCGTTCTCGAGCTGGTCGAGCTCGACGTGACCGCCGGCGACACCGTCGCCTTCGCGCGCGGCCTCATGCGTCTGGGGACGCCGGAGGACATCGCCGCCGACCCGGACAAGCGGCTGCGGACCACGATCGGGTTACGCAAGGTCGGCGGCGAGTGGCTGATCGCCCACGAGCATCACTCGCTGCCGCAGACCTGAGTTATCGGCGCGCCGAGCGCACGCTTTCTGACGGGAATTCCGGAGAATTCGTCATAATGCGTGCGCTCGGCGTGATCGGGCCGATCAGGCGGGGGTGTAGCCGAACGGCAGCAGAATGCTCTTCGGCTCGCAGTAGGCCTCGATGCCCTCGGGGCCGTTCTCGCGCCCGATGCCCGAGTTCTTGAACCCGCCGAACGGGGCGCCCGGATCGAACGCGTACATGTTGACCGCATACGTGCCGGTGCGGATCTTGCGGGCGATCTGCAGCGCCTTGTCGTTGTCGGTGGTGTACACCGAGCCGGCCAGGCCGTAGACGGAGTCGTTGGCGATGCGTACCGCGTCGTCCTCGTCCTCGTAGGGAATCACCGCGAGCACGGGCCCGAAGATCTCCTCCTGGGCGATCGTCATCGAGTTGTCGACGTCGGCGAACACCGTGGGCTGGACGTACCAGCCGCTGTCCAGCCCCTCGGGGCGCTCACCACCGACCACGACGCGGGCACCCTCCTCGACGCCCTTCTTGATGTAGCCCTCGACGCGCTCGCGCTGCTTCTCGCTGATCAGCGGGCCGATCATGGCGGCCGCATCGGTGGGCAGACCGGGAAGCATGCCCGACACCGCCGCGGACAACTTCTCGACGACCTCGTCGTAGCGGGACCGCGGCGCCAGTATGCGGGTCTGTCCGACGCAGGCCTGACCGGAGTTCATCAGCCCGGAGAACACCAGCATCGGCAGCGTCGAGTCCAGGTCGGCGTCCTCACAGATGATCGCCGCCGACTTGCCGCCCAGCTCGAGCGTGCACGGCTTGAGCTTCTCGGCCGCGATCTTCGCGATCTCCTTGCCGACGGCCGACGACCCGGTGAACGTGAACTTGTCCAGCTCGGGGTTGGCGGTCAGTGCCCGGCCGGTCTCCGGGCCGCCGGGCACGATCGAGAGCACGCCTTCGGGCAGCCCGGCCTCGGCGAACGCCTCGGCCATCGCGAACACCGACAGCGGGGTCTCGGCGGCGGGCTTGAGCACGATCGTGCAGCCGGCCAGCAGCGCCGGGCCCAGCTTGTTGGCGGCCAGGAAGAACGGCACGTTCCACGCGGTGACGGCGCCGACCACCCCGATCGGCTCCCGAACGACCAGCGTCTGGCCGTAGATGCCGTCGCGGATCTCCTTCCACGCGAACTTGTCCGCGGCCCCGGCGAAGAACTGGAACGCCGACATCGCGGCGCCGTACTGCATCATGTCGACGATCGTCGGCGGCTGGCCGGTCTCGGCGGCGAGCAGGAACTTCAGCTCGTCGGCGCGCTCCTCGAGGATCTTGACCGCGCGGCCCAGGATCTCGGCGCGCTCGGCCGGCGACATCTGCGGCCACGGGCCCTCGTCGAAGGCTTTGCGCGCGGCCGCGCAGGCGGCGTCGACGTCGGCGGCCGAGGCGAGCGGGACCTTGCCCACCAGCTCGCCGGTTGCGGGAGAGTGCACCTCGATCACGTCCGAGGTGGCCGGCTCGACCCACTTGCCGCCGATGAACAGCTTGTCCCACTGAGTCCGATAGGCAGTGCTCTGTGTCATTTCGCTCCTCGCGTGCGCGGCGTCATGAGCGTCACACTACCGACGATCCGGCGGAAGTAGAACCTGTTGCAGTCCCGCCTCTAAGGACGGCTGCAACACCAGCACCAGATTGCTCACCGCGAACTCCCGCAGACCCGGGACTCTCGTCAATCCCCAGGCCCATCGCGGGTGGTAGCGGGGGAATGCGGCGATCAGGGCGCCCGTGCCCGCGGCCCAGCGCAGGCCTGCGGCCGCCGACACCGCGAACAACGACGAGCCGTAGTCGTTCTTCGGCCGGTGGCCGTGCTTTCGTGCGTACCGGTCGGCGGCCCGCCGGCCACCGAGATAGTGCGACAACCCCATCTCGTGACCGCCGAACGGGCCCAGCCACACCGTGTACGACAGGATCGCCAGCCCGCCGGGCCGGGTGACGCGCAGCATCTCCTCACCCAGCCGCCACGGGTCGGCGACGTGCTCGGCGACGTTGGAGGACAGACAGACGTCGACGCTGGCGTCTTCGAACGGCAGCGCCGTTCCCGAGGCGCGGACGAACGAGCCGGCGCGCCGGTGCGTGCGCGGTGCGGCCGCGTGCATCTCGCGCGGATCGGGCTCGACGCCGATGTAGCGCACGCCCGCGTCGGTGAACGCCGACGCGAAGTAACCGGGGCCGCCACCGACGTCGAGCAGCGTCAGCCCGTGCGGTCCCGTGCCCGTCGCCCCGGTCCACAGGTCTGCGACCAGCGCGACGGTGTCGGCGGCGAGCGCACCGTAGAAGCGGTCCGGGTCGGTCTGTTCGAACCGAAACGCCGAGAGCAGCCGCACCGACCGCGACAGCGTCGCCCGACGGGCCAACAGATCGGTAGCGAGCACCCGGTCACCCTACGGAGGACGGTTAGGCTGGCACGCGATGTCTGCCTCGCCCGTCCGCTCCGTGCTGCTGTTGTGCTGGCGCGACACGGGCCATCCGCAGGGCGGCGGCAGCGAGACCTACCTCCAGCGCATCGGGGCCCAGCTGGCCGCGTCCGGCGCTGAGGTCACCCTGCGCACCGCCCGCTATGCAGGGGCACTGCGCCGCGAGGTCGTCGACGGCGTCCACGTCCAGCGCGCGGGGGGACGCTACTCGGTGTACGTGCTGGCGCTGCTGGCGATGGCGGCCGCCAGGATCGGTGTCGGCCCGCTGCGCAGGGTGCGCCCGGACGTCGTCGTCGACACCCAGAACGGGCTGCCGTTCATGTCCCGGCTGGTCTACGGCCGGAAGGTGGTGGTGCTGGTGCATCACTGCCACCGCGAGCAGTGGCCCGTCGCGGGACCGGTGATGAGCCGTGTCGGCTGGCTCGTCGAGTCGCGGCTGTCGCCGCGGATCCACCGGCGCAACCAGTACGTGACGGTGTCGCTGCCGTCGGCGCGGGATCTCGCGCTGCTCGGGGTCGACGCCGGACGGGTCGCGGTGGTCCGCAACGGCGTCGACGCCGCACCCCGGGTGACCCCGCCCGCCCCGCGGTCGGTGACGCCGCGGATCGTCGTGCTGTCCCGGCTGGTGCCGCACAAGCAGATCGAGGACGCTCTCGACGCCGTGGCGCGGCTGCGCCCGCGCATCCCCGGGCTGCATCTCGACGTGCTCGGTGACGGGTGGTGGGCCGGCCGGCTCGTCGAGCACGCCGAACGGCTCGGCATCGCGGAGTCGGTGACGTTCCACGGCCACGTCGACCACTCGGTCAAACATGCTCTGCTGCAACGTAGTTGGGTGCACGTACTGCCGTCCCGCAAGGAGGGGTGGGGGCTCGCGGTCGTCGAGGCCGCTCAGCACGGCGTGCCGACCATCGGCTATCGGTCCTCGGGCGGCCTGACCGACTCCATCGTCGACGGCGTGACCGGTGTGCTCGTCGACGACCGCGACGACCTGGTCGACGGGCTCGAGCGGCTGCTCACCGACGAGGTGCTGCGTGAGCAACTCGGCACCAAGGCGGCGGTGCGCAGCGGTGAGTTCTCCTGGACGCAGAGCGCCGATGCGATGCGCACGGTGCTGGCCTCGGTGGCCGCCGGGCAACTGACCAGCGGGGTCATCTGACGCTCCAGCCCGGCGGTATTGCACACATTTCCGCGAACGGCCATTAACATAGCGGCCATGCTCGATGAGCTGCGCCAGTTCCTGGACTATCGGATGACCGTCGCCGAGTGGATCGGTGCCGCGTTGCTGGCGGTGGCGCCGTATCTGCTGATCGGCGTGGTCTATACGGTGCTCGACACCGGTCACCTCGCCCATACCGACGGAGTGCAGCGGGTGCTGGCGTTCGTCGGCGGCGTCGCGTTCTGGCCGGTTCTGCTGATCGCGAAGCTCTGCTGATGAGCCGCACACGCATTCACGTCACCCGCCGCACCGCACGCTGGGACGACGAACCCGTCCGAGTGGCCGACGCGATGGACTTCTGGTCCTTCGCCGCGGGGGCGGCCAACGTCGTGATGCAACTGTCCCGCCCGGGCGTCGGGCACGGCGTCGTCGAGAGCAAGGTCGACTCGGGCAACCTGATGAAGCACCCGTGGAAGCGGGCGCGCACCACCTTCTCCTACCTCGCCGTCGCCGCCTTCGGGACGGACGCGGACCGGACGGCGTTCCGCGCAGCGGTCGACGGGGTGCACCGCCACGTCAAGTCGGGACCGTCGAGTCCCGTGCGCTACCACGCATTCGACCGTGATCTGCAGATGTGGGTGGCCGCCTGCCTGTTCGTCGGACTCGAGGACACCTACCAGTTGCTGCGCGGGGAGATGACGCCCGAGCAGTCCGAACAGTTCTACCGGTCCGGGTGGCCGCTCGGCACCACGCTGCAGGTCACCGAGGATCAGTGGCCCGCCACGCGCGCCGACTTCGACCGGTACTGGGACACCGCCTGCGAGCAGGTCGCCGTCGACGATGTGGTACGCGCGTACCTGACGGATCTGATCAACCTGCGGATGATCAATCCGCTTCTGGCACTGCCCTTCCGGCCGCTGCTGAAGTTCCTCACCGTGGGGTTTCTGGCGCCCGTCTTCCGCGACGCGCTCGGAGTGACGTGGGGGCCGGTGCGGCAGCGGCTGTTCGAGCGGCTCTTCCTGACCGTGGCGTTCGTCAACAGGTTCCTGCCGCCCTTCGTCCGTCAGGGTGCCAGCCATGTGCTCCTCGCCGACGTCCGCCAACGCGTCCGCCGTCACCGGGAGCTGGTGTGACGACCGGGATCAGGACGGCCACCCGGCGCCTGCTGAGCCGGCGCCTCAGCGTCGCCGACGTCATCGAGACAGCACTGTGGCTGGCGCTGCCCTACGTGGTCGCCGGCCTGGTCTGGGCGTTCTTCAACGTCGGGAAGGTGCACCATCTCGAGACGCTGCTGGAGGCCCAGTTCCCCGCGGGGGGCGGCATGCTGGCCTACCTACTGGTCGCCGTGCTGTGGCCCGTCTACGTCTTCGTCCCGTCGGTGTGCGCGGCCTGAACGCCGCCGGATGACCAGCATTCCGGTGAGGCCGACGACGAGCTGGCCCAGCCACACCGCGTGCGCGGCGATCATGAGGGGCCGGTGCGCCGCAGCCGGCGCGTCACCGCCCACCGAGTACAGCGCGATGTCGTCGTCGCGGTAGGCCACCGGCAAGGGCAGTGCGTCGTGGCGGCCCTCGGCCACCACCCAGCCCACGCCGGCGTCGGCCAGTCGCGCCCGGTCGGCACCGCCGACCAGCAGGCGCTGCACCGCCCGCGCGTGGCTGCCCTCGCCGAGCACCGTGCGCCCGCCGATGCTCAGGTCTCCGCTGCTCAGGACGTGCGCGCGCACCCAGCGCGGCAGCGGATCGAGGACGGGCGCCTCACCTGCCCACGGAAACCGCCGCATGCTGTCGACAGGCAGCACCGCCACCGGCGCGGGGGCGGAGTCGATGATCGCCGCCGCAGCCGACCACCCCGGTGGGTAGTGCACCGGCGCCACCCGGCCGCCGACGCCCCACGTGAGGTCCGGCAGCGTCGCGACCAGCGCGGCGCAGCACACCCCCGCGGTCGCGATGGCGGGAACGCGCGGCCGCAGTGCGACGACCGCGGCCGCCCCGGCCAGCGCGTACGCAGGCATGGCCAGCGCGACCCATTTCTGGCCGTCCCGCAGCACACCGAGCCCCGGCACCGTCCGGATCACCGCCTCCACCGCGGCCAGCCCCGGGCCGGTGGCCATCAGCGCGGGTGCGACGACGGCCAGGGCGGCGACCGCCAGCAGCGGGACGGCGGCCCTGCGGCGGAGCAGCACGAGTACGCCCACCACGACGACGGCCAGCAGCACCACCGTCGACAGCAGCGCGAAAAGTGTTGTCCGCGAAGCTGGTACCGCGTCACCGTTCCAGATGCCGCCCAGGCCGGCCAGGCTGCCCAGCGTGCCGAGACCCGGCTCGGCGCGGGCCGCGAAGGCGTGGATCCCGGCGGCCTGGTCGGTGGTCTGAGCCGCCCAGCCGGGTGCGACGACCGATGCGACGAGCCACGGCAGCGCGGCGCCGACGGCCGCGAGCAGCGCCGCGGTCATGCAGAACGGGCGCGACCGCCCCCGCCCGGGAGCCGACGCGCAGGCCAGGGCGACCACGGCGGCCATCATCAGCCCGGTCGGCGTCAGCCCGGCCAGCGCCGTCCAGAACAGCAGCGCCCCCAGCCCGCCGAACTTGCATTCCACGCGCTCGAATCGCGGATTTCCCCGCGTGGAATGCAAGTTCGGCGGGGCCTCGGGGACCGCGCCCCGGAGGGACAGCACCGCCGCGGCCACCCACGGCAGGCAGCCGTAACCCACCAGCAGGCTCCAGTGGCCCTGCAGCAGCCGTTCGGCGACATAGGGATTCCAGATCGCGACGGTGACGGCGACGCACTGGCCGGCCACACCGGCGTCGGGGACCACCACCGCGGCCAGCCGCGCCGCACCCCAGCCGGCCAGGAAGAGACCGAGAATCAGCAGTGCCTTGACCACCACACCGCCGTCGACCGCGCTCGAGGCCAACGCGACCGCGAAGTCCTGCGGCAGGGCGCGCGGCGCAGCCTCGGTCAGCCCGAGCGCGGCGTCGGAGAGGAACGATCGCGGCGTCGACACCGCGTCGCGCAGCAACAGGTAACCCGGTGCCAGCAGGGGCGCGGTCACCGCCAGCGTGAGCGCCAGCGCGTAGGCCGGCGGTCCGACGCGCCGCGCCGGCGCGAAAGAGCGAGCGATCAGACCGGTCTGTCCGGCGGCAGGTCGGTGGGCCGCTGCGCGGGCAGTTTCTCGGTCTTGGCCTCCGCGCCCGGCACCGGCTGGCCTTCGTCGTCGCGGCCCCCGAAGAACTGGCTGCCGGTGTCGTCGAGACCGGGATCGACCAGCAGCGATTCGGCGCGCAGGCTGAACGACCCGAGCAGGGCGCCGCCGATCAGGGTGATCAGACCCAGCGCCGTGAACGTGATGGGCAGGATCCGCCCCCACAGCGCCACCCGGTCGCGCTCGTCGAACGCGGCGGCGACCTGGGACTCGACGGACTGCTGGTTCGTGGTGACCGTGTAGTCGACGAACGTCATCTCGGGCTTGAGCGCGTCGCGGGCGTAATAGTGGTAGCCGCGGTCGGACTCCTTGACGATCGTGCCCGACACCGGATCGACCCAGAAGGTCCGCTGGGCGGCGTAGTAGCGCGTCATCGTGATCGGCGCCTCGGGATCGCCGGGGAGGCCCCACAGTGCCGCGCGCGCCGTCACCTGGCTGTCGGCGTCGTCGTCATACAGCGACGCGTACTTGACCGGTTCGACGAGCTTGCCGTCGTTGTCGAACCCGACGTTCTGGGTGAACTTATAGGCCGTCAGCCCGTTGACGTCCTCTTCGCCGGAGTAGTTGGCGTCGTAGGCCTTCTGCGCGATCGGGTCGAAGACCTGATACGTCTTCTTCTCGGTCTCGAACGGGAAGCGGTACGTCAGCCCCTCGTGCGGCAGCGCGATGTTCGTCGGCGGGTTCTGGTCCCCGATGGCGCGGGGCTTCTGCACGGCGCCGCCGGGGTTGCTCTCGCTGGAGACGGCCTCGGCGGTCTTGCGGTTGAGGGTCACGGTGTCGACCATCGCCAGCAGCAGGCCCTTGTCCTTCTGCTGATCCGACCGGCGCAGGGTGTCGCCGACCTGCAGCGTCACCACGTCGGCGTTGGCCGGCGACTCCACGCTGATCTGCTGCTGCATCACCAGCGGGACGTTCTGGTTGACGACGAAGCGATCACCGGTCAGCGACGCCGGGTCGAACGCGGTGCCTTTGCCGTCGCTGACCAGGGTGGCGTCCACGTTGAGCGGGATCTTGGCGATCTTGCCCTTGGTGTAGGTGGTCAGCAGCAGCGCGGCGATGAGCAGGGCGGCCCCGAGTCCCATGAGTCCGCACGCAGCGATCCTCAGCGCAACTGCGCGGTTCAATACCGTGTCTCCCTTCGCGCGCCGTCGCGGGCCCGCCTCGCCCTGTGGCGACAAAACCCGTTCGACCCTAACAGCACAATCTAAGGCCGTTGCTTACCGCGAGCCTTACGCCCAGCGCTGATACCCGTTCGCCGCCGCCGGCACCGCCACCGGGCAGACTGTCGAGGTGACCGGAAGCGAAACGGCGGACGGGGTGGGAGGTACGCGGGCCTTCCTGCCGGCGGTGGAGGGGCTGCGCGCCTGCGCCGCGATCGGCGTCGTGGTGACCCACGTCGCGTTCCAGACCGGTCACACGACCGGTGTCACCGGACGTCTGCTCGGCCGGTTCGACCTCGCGGTCGCCGTGTTCTTCGCGCTGTCGGGGTTCCTGCTGTGGCGCGGGCACGCCGCGGCGGCCCGCGGACTGCGGTCGCGGCCCTCGACGGCGCACTACCTGCGGTCCCGCATCGTGCGCATCATGCCCGGATACCTGGTCGCGGTCGTGGTGATCCTGACGCTCTTCCCGGACACCAAGCCGGACCTGACGGTGTGGCTGGCCAACCTGACGCTGACCCAGATCTATGTGCCGCTGACGCTGACGTCCGGACTGACGCAGATGTGGAGCCTGTCGGTCGAGGTGACGTTCTATCTGGCGCTGCCGCTGCTCGCGCTGCTGGCGCGCCGGGTGCCGGTGCGCGCCCGGATCCCGCTGATCGTCGTCACCGCGGTCGCGAGCCTGTTCTGGGTGCGCATCCCGTTCGACCCGGGGTCCGGCCACAATCTGTGGAACTGGCCGCCCGCGTTCTTCTCCTGGTTCGCGGCGGGCATGGTGCTGGCCGAATTGACCGTCACGCCGGTCGGCCGGGCGCACCGGCTGGGCCGCAACCGGTCGCTGATGGCCGTGCTCGCCGTGGCGGCGTTCTGTGTGGCGGCCTCGCCGCTGGCCGGCAAGGAGGGTCTGCAGTTCGGCTCGATCGGACAGGTCACCGTCAAGACGGTGATGGGCGCGATCGTCGCCGGAGCGCTGCTCGCCCCGCTGGTGCTGGACCGGCCCGGCACCGGCCACCGGCTGCTCGGCAACACCACGATGGTGACGCTGGGCCGCTGGTCGTACGGACTGTTCGTGTGGCATCTGGCCGCGCTGGCGATGGTGTTCCCGATGATCGGCGAGTTCGCGTTCAACGGCCACTTCTTCGTCGTGCTGGTGCTGACGGTGGTCTTCGGGTTCGCCCTCGCGGCGGTCAGCTACGGCCTGGTCGAGTCACCGTGCCGGAACGCGTTGCGGCGCTGGGAGAGACGCAACGACCCGACGCCGCTGGACAGTTCGGTCACCGAGGAGACCGAGCCCGCCATCGCGAGATGACCTCGTCTCGGACGGCCGACCGGCGCGCCTTGCCCGCGTCGTCGCGCAGCGGCCGGTCGGTGAACTCCACGGAGCGCGGCAGTTTGTGCGGCGCCAGCCGCTCGGCGAGGAACGCGAGCACCGAGGGTTCGTCGAGGCCGTGTGCCTGGACGATCACGTGGGGCACCTGCCCGAGGTCGTCGTGCGGCACCCCGACCGCCAGGGCGGACAACACTTCCGGGTGTTCGGCCAGCGCGGACTCGATCTCGGCGGGATAGACGTTGCGGCCGCCGACGGTGAACATGTCGACCCTGCGATCGTTGAGGTAGAGAAACCCGTCCTCGTCGAAGTAGCCGAGGTCCCCGAGGGAGTCCCAGCCGTCGCGGCTCTTGGCGGTACTGCCGACGTAGCGGTAGGTCGGGCGGCTGCCCGGCGCCGGGCGCATGTAGATCTCGCCGGGCACCCCGGGTGGGCACTCGTTGCCGTCGTCGTCGAGCACCTTCATCTCGCCGGCCACCACGGTGCCGACCGAGCCGGGATGCGTCAGCCACTGCTCGCCCGAGATGAAGGTCAGCGCCTGTAACTCGGTGCCGCCGTAGAGCTCCCACACCGCGTCGGGGCCGAGCAGCTCGATCCAGGCCTGCTTGACCGCCGGCGGGCACGGGGACGCCAGATGCCAGAACCGGCGGATCGAGGACAGGTCGTAGGCGCCCGGATCGGCCCGGTACACCGGAAGCAGGCGCTGCATGATCGTCGGCACGGTCGTCAGGAACGTCACCCGGTGCTCGGTGACCAGCCGCAGGAACTCGTGCGGATCGAACCGTGGCATCACCACCAGGTGATGGCCCTGCAGCAGTCCGACGGCGAACGTGGTGAAACCGGTGTTGTGGCTCATCGGCACCGAGATCAGGGTGACGTCGCCGTCCTGCGCGCCCAGCGGGGACCCGATCGCCGCGGGCACCCGGGCGTCGTTGCCGGCCTCGATCAGCTTGGGCCGTCCGGTGCTGCCGCCGGAGGCCATCGCCTTCCACACCGGTGACACCGCCTCGGGCAGAGGGTCGTCGGGGAAGTCGGCGGCGAGGCCGATCACCGCCTCGGGCGTGATGCCGGTCGGGTCGGCCCGCCCGACCAGCACGGCGGGCCGGCGCAGTTCCAGCAGCGCCGCCAGTTCCGCGTCCGGGAGCCTCGCCGACAGCGGCTGGGGCACCGCCCCGAGCTTCCAGCAGGCCAGCACCGCGTACACCCAGTCCAGGGAGTTGGGCAGCACGATCGTCACGTAGTCGCCGACGCCGACGCCGAGTGACGCGAACGCCCGCGCCAGGCGGTTGGTGGTGGCATCGAGTTCCGCGCGGATCACCGTGACGCCGGCGCATGTGACGGCCGGCGCCTCCGGATCCTGCGCGGCCAGCGCGGAGACCTGGGTGCCGATCGGGGGAACGGGCTGCGTCATGTCAGCCATCCTCGTCGGCGGCGGCGGGCTCGCGGCCGGAATCGGCCGACATCACCGCCGACGCCGCGACCGACACCACCGACACCAGTGCCAGGAGCTGGACCCAGGCGGAGTGCCCCACGTATCCGTCGACCGAGCGCCACGGGTTCTGGCTGAGCACCGCGCCGGCGAGCGTCAAGCCGACCGCGGCACCGCCGACAGCCACCGCGTCGCAGCGCTTCTCGCGCCGGCGCAGGAGATACCGCAGGGCGATCGCCGCGCCCGCCAGAGCGGCTCCGACGAGCCCGGCCATCACCGCCGAGGCGGCGACCGCCGCGGCGCCGGCCGTCAGCATCCCGGGCGCCCACGGCCGCGCACCGACCGTCGGCCCGCGCCGGCGGCGTGGCGGGACGACGGCCAGCGCCAGCAGCACCGGCAGCAGCGCGAGGCCGCCGATCAGACCGGCGCGATAAGTCGCGTTGGACGCGAAGCTCAGCGTGATGGTGCCCGCCGTGCCGGCGGGCAGCACCCAGCCCTGTTGCCATCCGTTGACGGTGACGGCGGTCAATCGGGCGCCGTCGGATGTGCGGGCGATCCAGCCCGGGTTGGCGCTCTCGGGGACGACGAGGACGCGGCTCGACGGCGACGCGGTGACCGAGACGTCGCGGCGGTCGTTGCTCCATCGACCGACCTGCACGGGAGTCGTCGGCGCCGAGACGATGTCGTGAGCGCGCGGCGTCGCGAGTTGCACGCCGTCGACGATCAGCGCCGGGCCGGGGCTGACCACCAGTTCCTGCTGGCCGGCCGGCAGCGCGATCGGGCCGCTCCGGCATGGGCGCGCCGGGATCGGGTGGTTGTCGAGCAGATCGCCGACCGTGGTGGTGACCGAGGTCTGGATGAACTCGCCGGCCACGCCGATGATCGGTCCGCGGCCGCACGGCAGCGTGACGGTACGGGCGCGGTTGGTGGCCGCGTCGGCCGCGCCGATCGGCATGCCCTTGTCGTCGATGGCGACGACCTCGGCGAGGCCGGGCGGCTTGAGCTGATCGAAACCCAGTGCGGTGCGGTCGATCACGTCATGCCAGGCCAGAAGGGATACCGTGACCGTGTCGGTGACGTGAGGCTGCAGGCGCACGGTCTCGGTGCCGTCGGTCAGGCGGCGCACCTGCGGTCCGTCGCCGAGATCGACGGCGATCATCGTGGGATGCGCCGGCAGGGCCGACTCGCTGGGCGTCACACGCAGCGCCGACACGTTGCGCGGGCCGGGCAGTTTGAGCACCAGGGTGGGAGCGGTGTGGGGCGCAACCACGCGCTGTGGTGCGGTCCAGGCGGTGCCCGGGTCACCGTCGGTCGCCGCGTATGCCGAGCCGAGGACGTCGATGAGGTCCGAATCGCCCTGAGCGCGAGTGGTATTCGGCGCGGCGATGAGGTCGGCGAGGTTGGGGCCCTGGCGCGGCCGCACCCACACCGTCGGTGTGACGTCGGTCTTCTCGGGCACGGTCAGCGTGCGGCTCAGGTTGACCGGTTCCTCGGAGGCCAGAGCCATCGCCGCCGCGCAGCGCACACCGGTCGGACTGGCTGCGCACCCGGACCGTCCCAGCAGTTCCGTTCCCAGATCCCATTGCGCCGCAGCCGAACCCGGCGGCGGACCGGGGACGTCGACGGTGTGGCGCAGGTTGACGGGGTGAGCGAACCCGTTGGCGTCGTACTGGGTGACCGACAGGTCGGTGATGCCGAACTGCACACCCGGTGAGCCGTCGTCGGTGGCGACGGCGGTGATGCGCACCCACGGCGACTCGCCATAGGGCAGCGCGACGGTCACCGGCTTGCCCGGTTGGTCGAAGCGCACGGTGCTGGTGCCGTTGACCGTCGACACCTCGAGGCGGCGCACCTGGGCGCCGACGGCGGTGGCGCTCGGCGTGATCGTCAGCGTGGCGTTGGTCACCGGGTGGTCGAAGTCGACCTGCAGCCACTGCCCGATCGCGCTCTGCAGCGAGTTGGACACCCAGCTGGTCGACGCGTCACCGTCGACCGCGGCCGCCGGTCCCGAGGCCGGTGAGACGTTGGGCAGCGCGGTGGAATCCGACGCCGCACTCGAGACCGTGACGCGGCCGCCGCTCCACTTGCCGTAGACCGTCTCGGCGCCCCGGGACGGATAGTCGGGCACCCGGTTGAAGGTGTGGCGCGCGTCGTCGCGGCCGCGGATCGCCGAGGAGTGGTCGTCGACGCGGCCGTAGTCGGTCTCGCGCGCGACCGGGGTGTCGGTGACCGTGACGACGGGCGCCGGCAGCCCGGCCCGCACAGCGTCCTGCGTCAGCAGTACCGGCCCCAACGGGGGCTGCCCGGTCAGTCGCCTGCGCTCGTCGAGGCGCAGCAGAGCCTCCGGGCCGCCGTCCACGCGGGCCATCGCGCCGGCGTCGGCGACGTAGGGTGCCGAGGCGTCGGCGGCGCCGTCGACGCGGTAGATCTCCACGGCTGGGTAACGCGGTCGCAGGCCGCTGTCGGTGATGAAACCCTCCAGCGTGCCGGGGCCGACGGGCGCACCGAACTCGGCGGCCTTCGACAGCCCCGGTGAGCCGTCGATCGCGCGGTGGACCAGGATCGGCCGGGCCGACCGCGACGCGTCGGGGTCGAGGTCGTTACGCACGACGACGTACGAGATCCCCTGTGCGGCAAGCGTGTCGGCAAGCGCCGGGGAGGGCCGGCCGGCGGCGAGCAGGCGTTGCACCGAGTCCAGGGCGCGGATGGTCTCCGGCGGGGTCAACGGGATGGAATCGCGGACCCCCCACGCGCTGTCGCCGAGCACCTGCAGCGGTTCGTCGTGGCTGTTGCCCCACACCTGGGTCGCGAACGGCGCACCGGGAGCGACGAGAACCCGGCCGCCGGTGTTGTGCTCGTCGAGCCACGACGCCGCATCGTGCCAGTACTGCGGGATCGCGTCGAACGCCCCGGGCGGGGTGAGCCTGCCCGTCCACGCCAGCGAGGTCGACGCGACGAGCGCAGCCAGCACAACGATGCCGACGGCGACCCGTTTGTCGGCCTCGGGGTGGGCGAACGCGGTGCGCCACAGCGGTCGCGGAGCGCTGCCCGGCAGCGGGATGCGGCCCAGCAGATGAGCCAGCCCGAGCGCCAGCGGCAGCCGCAGCAGGGGCTCGAGCTTGTGCAGGTTCCGCAGCGGCGTGCCCTCGGCGTCGAGGAACACCTGCACGTAGTGGGCGAGCGGTGAGCCGAGCCCACCGGAATAGCCGGCGGCCAGCAACACGATCCCGACCATCAGCATCGTGACCAATCGGCCCTTGGCCGGCATCGACCGCAGGGCGAGCCCGGCCAGGCCGCCCGCGGCCACCAGCGTCGTCGCCAGCACCGCAAGCGACCCGGTGACCAGCGACGCGCCCGCCGTCGCGGTGGGCGCCACGTACGGCGTCCACGCGCCGGTGCCGCGCAGCATCTCGGTCAGCGACATCCACTGCGTCGTGACGCCCGAGGACTCGATGAAATCGAGGAACGGCGGGCTGATGCGGCCCAGGTGGAGCAGCGCGATCACCCACCACGCGACCGCCAGCGCCACGCACGGCAGCCACCACGCCACGAACCGCCACCACACCCGGTTGGGGCGGTGACAGAGGAGCCACACCACCGCACACAGGCACGCGGTCAGCGTCGCGACCGCGTTCACCGCGCCCATCAACGCGATCGCCACCGCCGACCGCGCGGCCAGCAGCCGCACCCGCGACCCGCCCTGGCCTTTCCCCACCCCTTCGGACCCGCCCTGCAGCACCAGGATCACCGGCAGCAGCACCCACGGCGCCAGCATCATCGGCAGCGTCTCCGACGAGATCGCGCCGATCGTGGTCAGCACGCGCGGCGACAGCGCGAAGGCGATGGCGCCGATCACCCGCGACGTCGGAGTGCCGATGCCGAGCGCCTCGGCGACCCGCAGGACACCCCAGAACCCGGCCACCAGCAGCAGCGCCCACCACAGCCGCTGGGTCATCCACCCGGGCAGCCCGAGCAGGTCGCCGGCGAGGAAGAAGGCGCCGTGCGGGAACAGGTAGCCGTACGCCTGATTCTGGGCCTGCCCGAACGGCAGCTCGCTGTTCCACAGGTTGAACGCGCGGGACAGGAACCGCAGCGGGTTGGCGGTGAGATCGAGCTTGGTGTCGGGTGAGATCTGTCCCGGTGACTGGGCGAAAGTCAGGATCAGAGCCGCCGCGGCGGCCACCCACAGCCAGCGCCGCGACAGCGGCCGAGGGGTCGTGTCCGCGTCGGCGACGACGACCCGGGAGCTAACTTCGGTCGCCGTACTCGACCCTGTTGAGCACTGACGACGCCGGATCGCCCGCTTGCAGCGGAGGCTTGGTGTCCTGCTGCACCATCAGCGTCACCCCGAACACGGCCGCCGCGCCCAACAGCAGGCCGACGACGATGCTGGCGGCGGCGGGCACGAGGAACCGATCCATGGGCCACAAACTAGCACGGGCCGGTCAGGGGCCCGGGGGCACGATGAGCACCGGGCGTTGCCCCCGGCGCAGCACGTGGTCGGCGACGCTGGATTGCAGCAGCGAGCGAAATCCGGTGGTGGCCCGCGTGCCGGTGACGATCAGATCGGCATCGACGGCGTCGGCCACATCGATGATCGCCTGCCACGCCGTGAACGTCTGGGCGACACACATCGACTCGGCGGGCAGGCCCGCCGCCAGTGCCAGCGCCAGCCCCTCGTCGTTGATCCGTTGCGCTTCGGCGAGCGCGATGTCGACCTCGTCGTCGGGTGAGGGATCGGGTGGCCCGTCGAGGTCGTAGGCCACCGGGTCGGATCCCCGGTCCATCGGTGCCCACGCGGTCAGCACGACGGCGCGGTCGGCGCTGAGGAAGTGGCCGGCGTAGTGCACGGCGCGGCGGGCGGTGGGGGAGCCGTCGAACGCGATGACGATCACCGTCGGCTTGTCCCGGGATTCCAGCTCGTCCCTGGGGCCCGTCATCGCCTCTCCCTGTCCGTCGATTCGGACCAGCCTATTAGCCCTCGTCCGCGGGCGGGCTAGGACGACGGCGGTGCTGCCGTTAGGGTCGGAACCCATGGTCGTGCACCGGAGAGTTCCGAGTGCTCTGATCGGGGTGCTCACGGGGGCTGCGCTTCTGGTCGGATGCACGTCGAACAACCACGAGCCCGCAGGTCCTCCGACCACTGCCACGCCGTCGATGGCGGCCGGGCCGGCGTCGAACGCTCCGGCCGCGGGGCCCGTGGCCCCGGCCTGCGGTGACCCGGCCGCGGTCGTCGCGGCCATGTCGACGCGCGACAAGCTCGCGCAGCTGCTGATGGTCGGCGTGACCGGCTCGGCGGACGCCCGCGCCGTCGTCGACACCCAGCACGTCGGCGGCATCATGATCGGCAGCTGGACCGATCTGTCGATGATGTCGGACAACTCGCTGACCGGCATCGCCGCCAACGCCGGGCCGCTGCCCTTGGCCGTCAGCGTCGACGAGGAGGGTGGCCGGGTGTCGCGGCTGGCGGGGCTGATCGGCTCGCAGCCCGCACCGCGGGTGCTCGCCCAGACCCGCACCCCGGAAGAGGTCTACGGGATCGCGCTCGATCGCGGGAAGAAGATGCGCGCGCTCGGGGTCACGATCGACTTCGCTCCGGTGGCCGATGTCACCGACGCGCCCGACGACACCGTCATCGGTGACCGGTCGTTCAGCGGAGACCCCGTCAAGGTCACCGACTACGCCGGCGCCTACGCGCGCGGCCTCCGCGACGCCGGGGTGCTGCCGGTGCTCAAGCACTTCCCGGGTCACGGCCACGGCGACGGCGACTCGCACGCGGGCAGTGTGGTCACCCCGCCGCTCTCCGCTCTGCAGAGCAACGATCTGGTGCCCTACCGGACGCTGACCACGCAGGCGCCCGTCGCCGTCATGGTCGGCCACATGGAGGTACCCGGGCTGACCGGCAGCGACCCCGCGAGCCTGAGCCCGGCTGCGTACGCGCTGCTGAGGTCCGGCGACTACGGCGGCCCGCCGTTCAACGGACTGATCTTCACCGACGACCTGTCGAGCATGCGTGCCATCACCGACCGCTTCGGCGTCGCCGACGCGGTGCTGCGCGCCCTGCAGGCCGGGGCCGACGTGGCGCTGTGGGTCACCACCACGGAGGTGCCCGCGGTCCTCGACCGGCTGGAGAAGGCCGTCGCGGCCGGCGAGTTGTCGATGAAGCACGTGGATGACGCGGTCACGAAACTGGCCGCCCAGAAGGGCCCGTCGCCACGCTGCGGCCGCTGATTCCACGGCCAGTGCTTACCCTGTGGTGGTAAGCGCGTTGCCGGAGAGTCGGAGAGGTTCGTTCATGGCGGGTGGAACCAAGCGGTTGCCGCGTGCCGTGCGCGAGCAGCAGATGCTCGACGCCGCCGTGCAGATGTTCTCGGTCAACGGCTACCACGAGACGTCGATGGACGCGATCGCGGCCGAGGCCCAGATCAGCAAGCCCATGCTCTACCTCTATTACGGCTCCAAAGAGGAGTTGTTCGCCGCCTGCCTGGACCGCGAACTGAGCCGGTTCGTCGACGAGGTGCGCAGCAAGATGGACTTCAACGAGCCGCCCAAGGAGTTGCTGCGCCACGCGGTGCTGGCATTCCTGAAGTACATCGACGAGCACCGGTCGTCGTGGATGGTGCTCTATACCCAGGCCACCAGCTCGCAGCGGTTCGCGCACACCGTGCGGGAGGGTCGCGAACGCATCATCGAGCTGGTCGGCCGGCTGCTGCGCTCCGGCACCCGGTTCCCCGGGCCCGACACCGACTTCGACATGATGGCCGTCGCGCTGGTCGGCGCGGGGGAGGCCGTGGCGTCGCGGGTCAGCACCGGTGACGCCGACGTCGACGAAGCCGCCGAGCTGATGATCAACCTGTTCTGGCTCGGTCTCAAGGGCGCACCCTCGCCGGACGGCGACCGGGAGGCCGGCGCGCCGGACGGCGACAGCGGGACGGACGCGTCGCACGCCGACGCGTCCGCGTCACTGCCCAACTGACCTCAGGCCGGCGTGACCGTGCCGGTCAGGTGCGGATAGCCCTTCGTCAAGTGCCGCAGCGTCAGCTCCCAGCCGTCCGAGCGGCGGTCGACGTAGAGGCCTGCCCGCGCCGGCAACACGACCGGCTTGGCGAACCGCACCGAGTACTTCACCGCATCCGGGAGCTGGCCCTCGATGTTCGCCAGCACTGCCGCGGCGCTGAACATCCCGTGCGCGATCACGGTCGGGAAGCCGAAGAGCTTCGCGGCGATGGAGTTGGTGTGGATCGGGTTGTGGTCGCCGCCCACGGCTGCGTAGTGACGGATCTGCCCCGGTGTGATCTGCAGTATCGCGTTGGGCGGGCCCAGCTTCGGCTGCTTCTGCGGCGGCGGCTTGGGCTCGTCCGACAGGCTGGTGCGCTGCTGGTGCAGGAACGTCGTCACCTGATGCCACGCGGTGTCGTTGCCGACCTTGACGTCGGTGACGACGTCGACCAGCAGGCCCTTACGGTGCTCCCGCATGTTCTCGGCATGGACGGCGGCCGAGACGGTGTCGGTGACCGAGATCGGCCGGTGCTGGGTGATGTGGTTCTCCATGTGCACCGAACCCATGGCCGCGAACGGGAAGTCGAAGCCCGTGATCAGCGACATCACCGTCGGGAACGTCAGCGCGAACGGGTACGTCAGCGGCACCGTGTCCCCGAAGCGCAGACCCGTGACGGCCGCGTACTCCGCGACGTGGGCCGGGTCGATGCGCAGCTCCTCGACGGTCAGCGTGCGGGCCGGCAACGTGTCGCTGCGCGGGATGAACGGCAGTGCGCCCGCCGCCGCCAGCACGAGATTCTTCAGCCCCGACGGCTGCTGGCCCTCGCTCATCTGTGCTCCGTTCGCTCGCAGGCGTCGCTCATCACGCGCCCAACCAGGCCTGGCCGCACACCCGGATCGTGTTCCCGGTGACGGCGTTGGACGCCGGGCTGGCGAAGTAGGCGATCGCCTCGGCGACGTCGACCGGCTGGCCACCCTGGAACAGCGAGTTCAGCCGCCTGCCGACCTCGCGGGTCGCCAGCGGAATCGCCTCGGTCATCTTCGTCTCGATGAACCCGGGTGCGATGGCGTTGATGGTGATGTTCTTCGCCGCGAACTGCGGTGCCAGCGCGTCGGTCAGGCCGATCATGCCGGCCTTGGTGGCGGCGTAGTTCGTCTGTCCGCGGTTGCCGGCGATGCCGGCCATCGACGACAACCCGACGATCCGGCCGCCGTCGGCCAGCACGCCGTCGGCCACCAACCCCTCGGCGAGACGCAGCGGCGCGAGCAGGTTCACGGCCAGCACGGAGTCCCAGCGACCCTCGTCCATGTTGGCCAGCAGCTTGTCCCGGGTGATGCCGGCGTTGTTGACCAGGACGTCGAGCCGGCCGTCATAGTGCTGCTTGACGTGCTCGGCGATGCGGTTCACCGCGTCGGCGGCGGTGACGTCGAGGGTCAGCGCCGTGCCGCCGATCTTGGTGGCCAGCTCAGACAGCGGCTCTGCTGCGTCTTCTACGTCCACCGCGATCACCTTCGCGCCGTCGCGCGCGAACACCTCCGCGATCGTCGCCCCGATGCCGCGGGCCGCGCCGGTCACCAGTGCGACCTTGCCGTCCAGCGGCTTGTCCCAGTCCGCGGGCGGCGTCGAGTCGGCCGCGCCGACCCGGAACACCTGGCCGTCGACGTACGCCGACTTGGCCGAGAGCAGGAAGCGAAGTGTGGACTCGCACCCCGTCGCGGCCGGCTTGGCGTCGGGGTGCAGGTAGACCAGCCCCACCGTCGCGCCGTTGCGCAACTCCTTGCCCAGCGACCGGGTGAAGCCCTCGAGCGCACGCTGAGCGGTGCGCTCGTGGACGGACTCGATCTCCTCGGGCGTGGTGCCGACGACGACCACGCGGGCCGAGTGGCCGAGATTGCGCAGCAGCGGCGTGAAGAACTCGTAGAGGCCCTTGAGCCCCTCGGGTTCGATGATGCCGGTGGCGTCGAAGACCAGCCCGCCGAAGCGGTCGGCCCACTTGCCGCCGAGGTTGTTGGAGACGACGTCGTAGTCGTCGGCCAGCGCGGTGCGCAGCGGTTCGACCACACGGCCCTCCCCGCCGATCAACAGCGCGCCGGCCAGCGGCGGCTCGCCGGGCTTGTACCGGCGCAGCGGCTCGGGCTGAGGGACGCCCAGCTGCTTGGCCAGGAAGGAGCCTGGGCCGGAGTTGACGACTTGGGAGAAAAGATCGGAAGCCACGGCGCTGCCTTTCGAGAGATCCGGGTACATCTGTTTCGGGTCGGCGACGACCTGAGGGTTACCCAACTGTCGTGTCGATCACGAACTTACTCCAGAGTAAGAACCGTGGGTAGTATGACCCTCGACACCTTGATCACCTCGCGACGCCGGGAGGCAGACGTGGCCGACAGCAACACAACCCGCCGAGTAGCCGTTCTCGGAGGCAACCGGATTCCCTTCGCACGCTCCGACGGCGCCTACGCGCACGCGTCCAACCAGGACATGTTCACCGCCGTGCTCGACGGACTGGCCGATCGATTCAACCTCAAGGGGGAGAAGCTCGACGCGGTCATCGGCGGCGCGGTGCTCAAGCACAGCCGCGACTTCAACCTGATGCGCGAGTGCGTCCTCGGCAGCTCGCTGTCGTCGTACACGCCGGCATTCGACCTGCAGCAGGCGTGCGGCACGGGCCTGCAGGCCGCGGTGGCCGCGGCCGACGGCATCGCCCGCGGACGCTACGAGGTCGCCGCCGCCGGCGGTGTGGACACCGCGTCGGACGCTCCGATCGCGTTCGGCAACGACCTGCGCAAGGTGCTGCTCGGGCTGCGGCGGGCCAAGTCGAACGTCGACAGGCTCAAGCTGGCCGGCAAGCTGCCGGCTTCACTGGGGGTCGAGATCCCGGTCAACAGCGAGCCGCGCACGGGCATGTCCATGGGTGAGCACGCCGCGGTAACCGCCAAGGAGATGGGCATCAAGCGCGTCGACCAGGACGAACTCGCCGCTGCCAGCCACCGCAACATGGCCGCCGCCTACGACCGGGGCTTCTTCGACGACCTGGTCTCCCCGTTCCTGGGCCTCTACCGCGACAACAACCTGCGTGCGGACTCCGCGCCGGAGAAGCTGGCCAAGCTCAAGCCCGTGTTCGGCGTGCGCAACGGCGACGCCACCATGACGGCGGGCAACTCCACCCCGCTGACCGACGGCGCCTCGGTGGCGCTGCTGGCGTCGGAGGACTGGGCCGCCGAGCACTCGCTGCCCGTTCTGGCGTACTTCGTCGACAGCCAGACCGCGGCGGTCGACTACGTCAACGGACCCGACGGCCTGCTGATGGCGCCGACGTACGCCGTGCCCCGCCTGCTGGCCCGCAACGGCCTGAAGCTGCAGGACTTCGACCTCTACGAGATCCACGAGGCCTTCGCGTCGGTGGTGCTGGCCACGCTGGCCGCCTGGGAGTCCGAGGAGTACTGCAAGGAGCGCCTCGGCCTGGATGCCGCGCTCGGCTCCATCGACCGGTCGAAACTCAACGTCAACGGCTCGTCGCTGGCGGCGGGCCATCCGTTCGCCGCGACCGGCGGCCGGATCGTCGCGCAGATGGCCAAGGAGCTGGCGCAGAAGAAGGTCGAGACCGGTAAACCCGTGCGCGGTCTGATTTCGATCTGCGCCGCGGGCGGGCAGGGCGTGACGGCCATCCTCGAGGCCTGACCGACGGGCCCGGAGCGTTACGGAAAAAGTTTTTTCCGGACCGTGTAACGCCCGCTCGCAGGCCGCCGATACATGGGATAGCTCCGTGTTGCCGTCTGACCCCCCGACCCGACGGCAACACGGGGCTCTTATCGTTTCAAGACATGCGGATCAGCATGTTCGGCCAGCTCACCGGCCTCGGCTCCGGTTCACCGATCGACGCAACGGTCGCCTATCTGTCGCAACTGCGCGACGAGGGCTTCCGCCGGGTGTGGATGAGCCAGCTGCCTCACGAACCGGACCTGCTCACCGTCTTGGCGATCGCCCTGCGCGAGGTCGACACCATCGAGGCGGCCAGCGCCGTCGTGCCGATCCAGCCGCAGCACCCGATGCAGCTGGCGCAGCGGGCGCTGACGGTCAGCCTGGCCTCGGAGGGCCGGTTCCTGCTGGGGCTCGGCATGTCGCACGCCGCCGTCACCGAAGGAATGTGGGGCATCCCGTGGGACAAGCCGGTCCGCCGGCTCAACGAGTTCCTCGACGGCCTGCTGCCGCTGCTGTCCGGCGAGAAGGCCGATGCGACGGGTGAGACCGTCACCACCCGCGGTGCGCTCCGGATCCCCGGCGCACCGCGGCCGCAGGTCTATATCGCCGCGCTGGGGCCGCAGATGCTGCGGCTGGCCGGCCGCCGTACCGCGGGCACCTGCACCTGGATGACCGGCCCGACCACGCTGAGCGAGCACGTGGGCCCCACACTGCGCCGGGCCGCCGCCGAGGCGGGCCGTCCGGAGGGCTCGGTGCGCGTCGTCGCCGCGCTGCCGGTGGCCGTCACCGACGACGTCGACGCGGCGCGCAAGCAGGCCGCCGAGCAGTTCGCGATGTACGGCACGCTGCCGTCGTACCGGGCGATGCTGGATCGCGAGGGCTACGCCGGACCCGAGGACGCCGCGATCATCGGCGACGAGGCGACGGTGCGGGATCGCCTCGCCGAGCTGCGGGCCGCCGGCGTCGACGAGTACGTCGGCGCGGTGTTCTCCAGTGCCCCCGACGTGCGCGAACGGACCCGCGCGCTGTTGCGCGCCGACGACTCCGACGACTGACACCCCCAAGGTTGCTTCAGGCTGCTCGTCGTCGAACCGTCCGCGCGGGGCACAGGAGTGGGTGCGGCGCTGACCAGACGAGTGCCTGAGATTCGCGCGGCAGGCGGGTTTCCGCCGAGTCTCGTTGTGGACCAACGATGTTCTGGCCTTCGCGCGGCGCCGGTACCAGCGGGCCGGCTTCACGCTCGACGACACCGAACCCCATCACAGCTTCGGCGCCGACCTCGTCGGCGAGTACTTTTCACGCGAGCTGTAGGCGCGGCGAAAAGGACGTCCGAAACCTCGAAATCCCCTCTGGTGCAGACGCTCACCCAGGCGTAGCATCGCATCCACGACGGGTTCGGGAGTGACTGATCCAAAGAGTCGGCGAGGGATGAAAGCCGACCGCGCGAGACTAATGTGACGCGCCCACATGTCCTCCCGAGCCCGCCCTTTATTGCCCGGGTTCCTTCCGCGAGCAGACGCAAACTTCCACGCTTTCCGCGGTTTCACGCGAGTTCGTGTCTGCCAGAAGTCCGCGCCCAGGAAACGCAAGACGCCCCCGGGAAGAGTCCGGGGGCGTCTGGCGCGGTGAACGCGGCGGCGATCTAGAAGGCCGCCTCGTCCAGTTCCATGACCTCGTTGTCGAGGTTGTCGATGATGGACCGGGTGCTGGTGAGCAGAGGCAGGAAGTTCTTCGCGAAGAACGACGCCACCGCGACCTTGCCCTCGTAGAAGGAGCGGTCGTCACCCTCGGCGCCGGCGTCGAGCTTGCTGATCGCCACGGCGGCCTGCTGCTGCAGGAGCCAGCCGAGCACCAGGTCGCCGACGCTCATCAGGAAGCGCACCGAACCCAGGCCCACCTTGTAGATGCTCGCCGGATCCTCCTGCGAGGCCATCAGGTAACCGGTCAGCGTGGCCGCCATGCCCTGGACGTCCTCGAGCGCGGTGGCGAGCAGCGCGCGCTCGGCCTTCAAACGCCCGTTGCCGGTCTCGGCCTTGACGAACTGCTCGATCTGGCCGGCCACGTGCGCCAGGGCCACACCCTTGTCGCGGACGATCTTGCGGAAGAAGAAGTCCTGCGCCTGGATGGCCGTGGTGCCCTCGTACAGCGAGTCGATCTTGGCGTCACGGATGTACTGCTCGATCGGGTAGTCCTGCAGGAAGCCGGAGCCGCCGAAGGTCTGCAGGCTCTCGGTGAGCTTCGCGTAGGCCTGCTCGGAGCCGACACCCTTGACGATCGGCAGCAGCAGGTCGTTGACCTTGACCGCCAGCTCCGGCTCGATGCCGTAGAGCGTCTTGGCCACCTCTGCGTCCTGGTGGGTCGCGGTGTAGAGGTACAGCGCACGCAGACCCTCGGCGTAGGCCTTCTGAGTCATCAGGGAGCGGCGCACGTCCGGGTGGTGCGTGATGGACACGCGCGGCGCGGTCTTATCGGTCATCTGGGTCAGGTCGGCACCCTGGACGCGGTCCTTGGCGTAGGCCAGCGCGTTCAGGTAACCGGTCGACAGCGTCGCGATCGCCTTGGTGCCCACCATCATGCGAGCCTGCTCGATCACGTCGAACATCTGCGCGATGCCGTTGTGCACCTCGCCGACCAGCCAGCCCTTGGCGGGGACGCCGTGCTGGCCGAGCGACAGCTCGCACGTCGCGGAGACCTTCAGGCCCATCTTGTGCTCGACGTTGGTGACGAACACGCCATTGCGCTCACCCGGCTCGCCCGTCTCCTGATCGAACAGGAACTTCGGCACGAAGAACAGCGACAGCCCCTTGGTGCCCGGGCCTGCGCCCTCGGGACGGGCCAGCACCAGGTGCATGATGTTCTCGAACAGGTCGTCGGAGTCCGCCGAGGTGATGAAGCGCTTCACGCCGTCGATGTGCCACGAACCGTCGGGCTGCTGGACGGCCTTGGTGCGTCCGGCGCCGACGTCGGAGCCGGCGTCCGGCTCGGTCAGCACCATGGTCGAGCCCCAGCCGCGGTCGGCGGCGAGCTTGGCCCACTTCTTCTGCTCCTCTGTACCGAGGTGGTAGAAGATGTCGGCGAATCCGGCGCCCATCGCGTACATGTAGACCGCCGGGTTGGCGCCGAGGACGTGCTCCTGCAGGGCCCAGGACAGGGCGCGGGGCATCGGCGTACCGCCGAGCTCCTCGTCGATGCCCAGCTTGTCCCAGCCGCCCTCGATCACGGCGCGTACGGACTTCTTGAAGCCCTCGGGCAGCGTGACGGTGTGGGTCTTGGGGTCGAACACCGGCGGGTTGCGGTCGCCTTCTTCGAAGGACTCGGCGACGGGACCCTCCGCGAGGCGGGCCATCTCGGCCAGCATCTCGGTGGCGGTCTCGACATCGAAATCGGCGTAAGCGCCCTCGCCGAGCGCCTTGTCGACTCCGAGAACCTCGAACAGGTTGAACACCTGGTCGCGAACATTGCTCTTGTAGTGGCTCACGTTTCCTCCTCGTCGAGAACGCCACATGCGGTTGGGTACTTGTCGGACAAGTTACCCACCAGTAACTCGGGCCAACTATACCGCCCGGTAACTTCAACGCAAGACGGGCGCGAGCAATTTCCGCCAACTAACCAACCCAGCAGTTGGCCGAGGCCGGATTTGGCTCCGATTCTGCACCCTGAACTGGGCTTTCAGCAGCTTGTGATGATGGTCACGTTTGATTTTCCGCCCGCGGGTAAGGGGCGTCAGCATCGACATTCACGAGGCCGGAACCGGCCCTCCGCCACCCGTTCGGGACTGCCGGCGCGGCTAGTGACCGGCCAGCCGCTTGTTGACCCACCGCGTGAGCCACGCGGGCGAAAAACGCGCCCCGGAGGCCAGCGCCTTGGCCTGGACGCCGACCGGGAAGTGCACCTGGCGGAGGACCTTGCGGGGCAACGCCGGGTCGACCGCCGCCACGATGCCCTCGGCGATGTCCTGGGCGGTGAGGCGAATGCCGAGCGAGTCGGTGGTGCCGGTCTTGACGTCCCGGGTCATCGCGGTGTTCACGTAGAGCGGCCACATGTCGATGACGCGGATGTCGTGTGCCGCCCACTCGAGGTTGAGCGCCTCGGTGATGGCACGCACGAAGAACTTGGTCGCACTGTAATTGGCGAGTTCGGCCTGACCGTAGATCGCCGACGCCGAGGCGAGGTTGACGACGACGGCCCCCGGCGTGGTCTTCAAAAACGGGAACGCACCGTGCAGGCCGTTCACCACCCCCTTGACGTTGACCTCGATCTCGCGGTGGTGCACGTCGAGGGGGATGTTCTCGAAGCGCCCGGCGTTGAGCAGGCCCGCGTTGTTGACCAGGACGTCGAGCCGGCCGCCGGCCGCTTCGTGGAACTCGCCCAGCCGCTGGGAGACCTCTTCGGCGTCGGTGACGTCCAGGTGCCCGACGACGCCGGTGCCGCCGACCGCGGTGATGTCGGCCCGCAGGACCTCCAGGCCCGCTTCGTCGATGTCGTAGGCACCCACGAAAAGACCCTGCCGGGCGAACAGCAGGGCCGTGGCCCTGCCGATGCCGGTCGCACCGCCGGTGATGAACACCGATCTCGTCATCTGTCTCTCCTCAGGAGTTGAGTTGCCACACCGCGAAGTTCAGGCACAGCGCGAACGTCGTCCACGCCAGGTAGGGCAGCAGTAACCAACCGGCCACCGCGCTGCGCCGGAAGAACAGCACGACCGTGCCGATGAGCACGAGCCACAGCACGCTGAGCTCGGCGAAGGCAATGCCGCGCCAGCCGAGGCCGAAGAACAGCGGCGTCCACGCGGCGTTGAGCACCAGCTGGGCGGCGTAGGCCGTCAGTGCGGGCCGGGTCCGGGGCCAGGGGCCGCTGCGCCACACCAGCCAGGCGGCGATGGCCATCAGGGCGTACAGCAGCGTCCACACCGGGCCGAACACCCACGACGGCGGCGCCCACGCGGGCTGCTGCAGCCGCTGGTAGTCCTGCGCCGAAGTGGTCGACGCGAGGCCGCCGACCCCCGACGCGATGACCACGGCGACCAGCGAGATCGCCAACGCCACCAGGGGTTTCGGCCGGGTGGGGGAGGAACTGTCGACCATGCCGAACCACCCTACCGGCGCGCTCAGTCTGCCGGTGGCGCGGCGGATTCCGCCTCGGCGGGCGCCGATTCGGCATCGGGCAGCTGACCCACGAGGTACTCGGCGAGCCCCCCGATGGTCGGGTAGTCGAAGACCGCGGTCGCGTTGATGGTGAACGCGCCGCCGAACTGACTGTGCAGCCGGTTGCGCAACTCGATCGCCATCAGTGAGTCGGTACCGAGGTCCAGGAACCGGCTGCTCGCGGCGGGCGGCTGGGCCAGCCGCAAAAAGTTCTGCACCTCCCGCTGCAGGAACTCGGTCACGAAACCGGCGCGCTGCGGCACAGGGATCTCCTGCAGCTGCCGCAGCAGCTCGCTGTCACCGGTCACCTCTCCCACCGCACTGGGCAACACGAGGTCCAGGATCGGCGGCCGCGACGCGCCCAGCACCTTGGCCGCGCGCTGCCAGTTGGCCTTGATGACGGCGGCCTGTGCGGTGCCGTTGGCGACCACTTCGGCGAGAGCGCTGAGCGCCGCCGCGGGCTCCAGCGGAACCAGCCCCTGGGCCGCGATGTTGGCGCCGGCGGCCTCCGACGAGGCCATGCCGCCCTGAGCCCAGGGGCCGAAGTTGGCCCCGGTGGCCGGCAGGCCGTGCGCCCGTCGCTGCGCGACCAGGCCGTCGAGCAGGGCGTTGGCAGCGGCGTAGTTGGACTGACCGGGTGAACCGAACAGGCTGGACACCGACGAGGACACGATGAAGAAGTCCAGATCGTCGGCCCTCGTCATGCGGTCCAGGTGGAGTGCCCCGAACGCCTTGGGCGCCAACGTGGTCCGGAATCGCTCGATGCTCTGCTGCGACAGCAGGGCGTCGTCGAGCACCCCGGCCAGATGCACCACCCCGGCGAGCGGCGGCAGCTCCGTGCGGATCCGCTCCAGCAGCCTCTCCACGCCGGACTCGTCACCGACGTCGGCCGGGAAGACGTGGACGCGGCACTTGTAGCGGTCGGTGATCTCCTCGATCACCCGCTGTGCGTCCGCCTCGGGCGCGCGCCGGCTGGTCAGCACGATGTCGCCGGCACCGAGTTGGGCCAGGTAGGCCGCCGTGTGCAGACCGATGGCGCCGAGCCCGCCGGTGATCAGGTAGCTCCGATCGGCGCGCGGCTGCAACGGATTCGGGATCTGCACGACGATCTTGCCGATGTGCCGCGCCTGCTGCATGCGGCGGAACGCGGTCCTGGCCTCGGTCAGCGGGTAGATCTCCGCGGGCAGGGGCGTCCACTCGCCGGCGGCCAGCCCCTGCGACACCTCGGTCAGCAGCCTGCGGATGCGTTCGGGCTCCTGGATGGTCACGGTGTCGAGCGCCACGATCTCGTAGGCGATGTCGGGACGGGCCGCCGCCATCTGCTCCGGGGTCCAGATGTCGCGCTTGGCGATCTCGGCGAAGCGGCCGTTCTGGGCGGTGGCCCGCACGGTGGCCTCGAGAAAGCCCTCGTTGGTCAGGCTGTTGAGCACCACGTCCACGCCTGCGCCGTCGGTGTCGGCCAGGATCTGGTCGGCGAAATCCGTTGTGCGCGAGTCATAGACGTATTTCACGCCCATCCTGCGCAGCGTCGCGCGCTTGAAGGTGCTGGCCGTCGCGAAGACCGTGGCACCGCGCTGCTGGGCCATCTGGATGGCCGCCAGACCGACTCCGCCGCTGGCGGCGTGCACGAGCACCCGGTCACCGGGTTGGAGCTGCGCCCAGTCGAACGCGAGCCGGACCGTCAGGGCCGCAGCGGGGATCGTCGCCGCCTCCACGGCGCTCACTCCGTCGGGAATCGGGGCCAGCAACTGGGCCGGCACGTTGAACCGGCTGGAGAACGCCCCTTGCATGAAACCGTAGACGCGCTGGCCCACCTCGAGTGCGGTCACCCCGTCACCGAGTTGCGTGACGACGCCGGCGAAGTCGCCGCCGATCGGCCCGGGGTCGCCGGGGTAGAGGCCGAGGACGTTGAGCACGTCGCGGAAGTTCAGTCCGGCGGCCTCGACCCGGACCTGCACGTAGCCCTCGGCGGGCGGCGGTACGTCGGTTTCGGTCAGCCGCAGGTTGTCGATCGCACCGCGTTCGGTGGGTGCCAGGACGTAGTCGCCCGCGCGGGGCACCGTCAGGTTGCCGCTGCGCGCCCACGGCAGCAACCGGGAGGCGAGCAACTTCCCTTGCCGGACAGCCAGTTCCGGCTCGTCGATCGGGCCGGCCAACAGGCCGGCCAGCACCTGCACGGCCTCGGCGGAGCCGTCGCAGTCGACGAGCCGGGCGCGCAGCGCCGGCTCCTCGTTGATGGTGGTGCGACCGAATCCCCACAGTGCCGCCTGCGCCGGATCGACGGGCTCGCCGGATTCGGTGGCCACGGCACGCTCGGTGACGATCCACAGGCCGCCGGGCAACTTCACGGCACCGTTCTGCACCTCGTGCACGGCACTGAGAAGGTTGGCGATCTCGGTCTCGATCCGCGCCTGGACCTCGGCGCTCGACTCGGTGCCGTGCGGCCCGACGCTGCGCCAGACGACCCCGGAGAATCCCATCCCGCGCGCGTGCGCCTGGGCCAGCACCTGGCCGAGGGGTTCTGAGTCCATCGCGCGGTCGAACGGGATGCATCCCGGCACCGTGGCCGCGAGCTCGTCGAATCCGGCGATCAGCCAGTTGCCGTTCACCCCGGAGCCGGCCTCGCCCGAGGTCGGAACCTCATGCCAGCCGAGCGTGTACAGCAGACGGGTGGCGTCGCCGCCGAGCCCGCGCAGCAACGCCTCCCTGGGCGCGCGTTTCACCGTGAACTCGCGAATTCCGCCCAGCTGACGGCCCTCACGATCGACGAAGTCCAGGTCGAACACCTGGGTTTCGCTGTCGAGCGGGCTCTCGTGCCACCGTGCGCGGCAGTAGAACCGCCGCGGCATCTTCTCCCGCAGGGTCACCTTGCCGTACCGCAGCGGCAGGTACAGATCGTTGACGCCCTGTTCGGCCGCGAGCAGCGCCGGGAACGCCGGGAACGCGACTCCCGTGCACAGGTCCATCAGCACCGGGTGCATCGGTTCGGATCCGAGTTGTTCGGCGAGCTCGTCGCCGACGAGCACGTCGCCGATCGCCTCGCCCTCACCGAGCCACAGCGACTTCAGCGAACCCGACCAGGTCGGGCCCCACGCCAGTTCCAGATCGGCGAACGTCTCGAACAGTTCCTGGGGGCGCATGCGGTTCAGGCGCTCGATCACGTCGTCGATCGGCTCGCTGCTCGCGGCAATATCGCTTACGCCGCTCGCGGCGGTGTCATTTGCGCCGCTCGCGGCGGTGCCCTCCGCGTTCAGCGACCACTCGGCCCCCCGCTCCCCGTACGGCCGGCTGTGCACCTGGAACGTCCACTCGCCCCCCGTCTCGGGCGAGTTCTCCAGCGGCCGCAGCGTCAGTTGCACCTCGCGCGAGCTCTTCTCGGGCAGGATGATCGGCTCGTAGAAGAAGACGTCCTTCACCCGCCCCGGGGTGCCGATCGCGGCCAGCGCCATCGCTGCGTACGTCGCCCCGGGGACGACGACGGTGCCGTAGATGACGTGGTCGGCCAGCCACGGCTGCGATCTGACGGACAGCCGGCTGCTGTAGACGGTGTCGCCGGACGCGAGTTCCTTTGCCCCGCCCAGGATTCCCGATGTGGCACTGCCGACCGCTCCATCCATGGCGATGCCTGCCGTCTTGGGCCAGAAGCGGCGGCGCTGGAACGGATAGGTGGGCAGCTCGAGCCTGCGACGCGGGTGATCGTGCAGCGCAGCGAAATCCGGACGGTGCCCGCCGACGTAGGCCGCGGCCAGCGCATCGGCGATCTGCCGCGCGTCTGCGACGCCCTTGCGCAGCGAGACGATAGCCCGCGGCGCGGGAAGATGTTCAGGCCAGACCTGCACCGCAGCCCCGGTCAGTACCGGCTGCGGACCGATCTCCATCAACACCGAGCACCCGAGGGCCGCCACGGTGCGCACGCTCTCTTCGAACTGCACCGGTTGACGGGAATGCCGGCGCCAGTACCGGGCGTCGAGCGGGGTCTGCGCCGTGAGCACGGTGCCGGTGCGGTTGCAGACCAGCGGCAGTGCCGGGGCGGCGAAACTCACCTGCGCCGCGCACGACTCGAATTCGTCGAGCACGGGATCGAGCAGTTCGGAGTGGAAGGCGTGACTGGTCTGCAGCCAGGTGCAGCGCACACCCTCGTCACTGAACCTGTCGACGATCTGCTCCAGATCCTCGCCGGGGCCCGAGAGCACGGTGTTGGGGCCGTTGTAGGCGCCGACCGAAACCCGCGGGAAGTCGCCGGCGATCTCCTCGACGTGCTTGGCGTCGCTGAACACCGCCACCATCCGGCCGCCGTCGGGCAGGCTGCCGAACAACCGGCCGCGCTCGGCCATCAACCGCGCGCCGTCTTCGAGGCTGAAGACGCCGGCCACGCAGGCGGCCGCGTACTGCCCCACGCTGTGCCCGAGCACCACGTCGGGCTGGATGCCCCACGACTGCCACAGCCGGGCCAGGCCCATCTCGACGGCGAAGAGCGCGGGCTGCGCGAACGACGTGTGCCGCAACGACTCTGCGGCTTCGCGGTCGTCGGCGAACAGCACCTCCAGCAGCGGACGCGCCAGCAGATCCTTGACCGCGTCCGCGCAGCGGGTCACGGTCTCGGCGAAAACGGGCTCGGTGTCGAACAGTTCACGGGCCATCCCCGGATACTGGCTGCCCTGGCCGGTGAACAGCCAGGCCGTGGTGGGGTGGTGCGTGTGGTCGCCGCGCACGACGCCGGGACGCAGGCGGTTGCCGGCCAGGTCCGCGAGGGCGTCGCGCGCAGCGGCGACGGAATCCACCACGAGCGCGGCGCGATGCTCGAAATGCGAACGGCCGGTTCCGGCGGTGAAACACACGTCTTCGAGCGCGACATCGGGATGGGCGCCGAGCCACGCCGCGTAGCGCTCCGCGGTGGCCGTCAGCGCTTCCGGTGACCGCGCGGACAGCGGCAGCACATGTGCGGGCTCGCCGGCGGACTGCGTGTCCTCATCGGAGGGCGGTCGCGGCGGCGCCTCCTCGATCAGCACGTGCGCGTTCGTTCCGGTGAACCCGAAGGAGCTCACCCCGGCGCGGCGCGGCCGGCCGTTGGTGTGCCACGGAGTTGCCTCGTCGACGACGCGCACGGGCAGCGAGTCCCACGGGATGTGGGGCGACGGCGTCGCGAAATGCAGGCTCTGCGGAAGCATCTCGTGTTGCAACGACAGCACGACCTTGATCAGACCCGCTGCGCCAGAGGCGGATTCGAGGTGGCCGACGTTGGTCTTCACCGATCCCATGAGCAACGGCCGATCCGAGTCCCGTGAGCCGCCGTAGGCGGCGGCGGCGGCCTGGACCTCGATCGGGTCACCCAGCGGGGTGCCCGTCCCGTGCGCCTCGAGGTAGTCGACGTCCCCACCGGTCAGACCGGCACGGGCCAGCGCCGTCCCGATCAGCCGCTGTTGGGCACCGCCGTTGGGCACCGTCAGGCCGCTGGAGGCGCCGTCCTGGTTGACCGCGCTGGCGGCGATGACCGCGCACACCCGGTCGCCGTCGCGCTCGGCGTCACTGAGCCGCTTGAGCACCAGAACCCCGCAGCCTTCACTGCGCACGTACCCGTCGGCGGAGGCGTCGAAGGTCTTGCACCGTCCGACGGGGGAGAGCATCCTCGCCCGGGAGGCGGCGACCACGGTCACCGGGCTGAGCAAGACGTTCACGCCGCCGGCCAACGCCAGGTCGCAGTCACCGGAATGCAGGGCCTGGCAGGCCTGATGAACGGCAACCAGGGTCGAGCTGCAGGCGGTGTCGACGGCCACCGCGGGCCCTTCGAGTCCCAGCGCGAAGGCGACCCGGCCGGAAATGGCGTTGAGCGCATTGCCGGTGATGAAGTGGGGCTCGATCTTGTCGATCGACTCGGCGGACAGCAGGTGCGCGTACTCGTTGGCGGCTACGCCGGTGAAGACGCCGGTCCGGCTACCGCGCAGCGCCGCCGGTGAGTACCCGGCGCGTTCCAGGCTCTCCCAGACGGTCTCGAGCATCAGCCGCTGCTGCGGCTCGATCCAGACGGCCTCGCGCGGAGAGATGCCGAAGAACTCCGGGTCGAATCCGTCGATCCCGTCGAGGAATCCGCCGAAGCGCGTATACGTCTTGCCCGCGGCATCGGGATCGGGGTCGTAGAACTCGTCGATGTCGAACCGGTCCTCCGGGACCTCCCGGATGGCATCCACACCGCCGGCCAGAAGATCCCAGAATGCCTCCGGGTCGGGCGCCCCCGGGAACCGGCACGACACCGCGACGATCGCGATCGGCTCGTCGGTGCGGGTCGTCACCACAGCCGGAGCCGAGTCGGCCGGCGCCTGCTCGCTGAGCCCGAGCACCTCGCCGAGTAGGTAGTCGGCCACGTCGGACAGGCGGGGGTGATCCATCGCCAACGTGGCGGGGATCTCGCGGCCCACCCCCTGCTCGATGCGCTGCCGCAATTCGACGGCCATCAGCGAATCCATGCCGAGGTCGAAGAAGCCGGCGTCTTCGCGGATCTCCGCCGCGTCGACGCGGGTCACCTCGGCCACCACCGCGCGCAGGTGATCGATCAGCAGTTTCCGGCGCTGCTGCTGCGGAGCGTTGGCGAGCTGTTCGACCAGCGGGGTCTTCCCGGACGGGAGCACCTGCGGCGCCGTCGCCGTCGGTTGCGCCGGTACCTCGCGGTCGCGCTCCGACAGGAACGCCCGCTTGCCCGCCTGCTGGTAGAGCGGCAGGAAACGCGCCCAGTCGATCCGGGCCACAACGCCTTGAGCCGGCCCCGACCCGGAGGCCCCCACCACGTCGGCCAGGCCCGCGAGGGCGTCGGCGGGGGACAGTGTCCGGATCCCGCGCTGCTCCAGTCGCGCCCGCGATTCCGCGTCGGCCATGCCACCCGACCAGGGGCCGAAGTTCACGCTGATTCCGCGCACGCCCTGTTCCCGCAGGCGCCAGGCCAGCCCGTCGAGGAACGCGTTCGCCGCACCGTAGGCGGTCTGACCGAATCCGCCCCACACCGAGGCGATGGAGGAGGTGCTGATGAAGAAGTCGAGGGCCAGCTCCGGGGCCATCTCACTGAGATGCCAAGCCCCCCAAACCTTCCCAGCGAAGACACGATCGATCTCGGCGTCGTCGAGGTCGCTGAGCGGGGTGGTGCCGATCTCCCCCGCGGCGTGCACGATGCCCGCCAGCGGCGGCAGGTCGGCAGCGATACCGGCCAGCAGGCGTGCGACGTCGTGGGCATCGGCGACATCGGCGGTCACGACCCGGATTTCGCAGTCGTGTTGTTCGCTCAGCGCGTCGATGCGGTGTCGCGCGGCTTCACCGGGTGCGCGCCGGCTGGTCAGTACCACATGTCCGGCACCGTGCGCGGCCAGGTAGCCGGCGATCTCCAGCCCGATCGACCCCAACCCACCGGTCACCAGATATGTTGCGCCGGAACGCAATTCCAGTGGCGCGCCGCTCGGTGGCGCAGTCCGCCGAGCGAGGCGGGGGACGTGCACCGCGTGGTCGCGCAGCGCGATCTGGTCCTCCCGGACGGCCGGCTCGCGCCGCGCTGTGGCCTGGTCGACGAACAGGGACCATTCGTCGGCCGCCTCCTCCGTGCCCTGCGACAGGTCGGCCAACCCGCCCCAGATGTGGGGAAGCTCCAGTGCCGCCGCGCGGCCGAATCCCCACAGGCAGCTCTGAATCGGCGAGACGGAGTCGAGATCCGCGACTCGTTGCCCCCCACGCGTCACCAGCCAGATGGGACAGCGCAGTTGCGCGGCCGTCGCCGCGCGGAAGAGCCGCCGCGTTCCGCCCAGGATCTGGTGCTGCATGCGCAGCAGAGACCGCATCGAGGGTGCGGTGTCGAGGTCGAGGGCGGCCACGTGCGCGATCCGCAACGCGGGATCTTCGGCTGCCGCCTCGCGCAGTACCTCGACGAGCCGTTCCTCGTCGGTGTCGGAGGCCGGCAGGCCGACGACGCGGTAGCGGTAGCCGCGGGCGGTGAGCACGTCGAGCAGAGGCCGGACCGCATCGGTGTTGTCGCCGACGACGATCCACGCGGACGCTTCACCGGCGTCCACGGCGAGTGGCGCAGCGGCTCGCTCCCAGCGGATGTCGTATCGGTCGTCGGCGATCGACTGGGTGGCGCGCTGGCGGTTGTGCTGTGCCGCAAGCCGTGTGAGCACATCAAGGGTCTGCTGATCGCCGGTGGCGCCGTCGAGCAGGGATGCGAGTTCCTCGATGCGGCCGTCCTCGAGCAGACTGACGGCCTGTGTCCGCACACCACGCTGCGGCGCCGTGCCGTGGTGCCCGTCGGCAGCCCGGTTGTCCCGGAACCAGTACTGGCGGTGCTCGAACGGGTACGTCGGCAGGTCGAGCATTCGAGCCTGCTCGTGCCGGAGTGCTGAGAAGTCGGGCAGATGGCCCATGACGTACGCGTCGGCGACGGCCTCGACGATCTGGCGGTGGTCGGCCGTGTTTCGGCGCAGCGATGTGATCACCCGCGGCGCACTCGCCTTGTCGGGCCATGCGCCGAGTGCGGCGGCGGTGAGGACCGGCCGGGGGCCGATCTCGAGCAGCACCTTGCAGTTGAGATCGGCCAGGGTCTGAACGCTTTTCGCGAACTGCACGGGTTGGCGCGCGTGGCGACGCCAGTACGCGCCGTCGAGCTTCACGCTTCTGCCGAGTGCGGTGCCGGTGCGGTTGTCGATCAGGATGCGTTGCGGCGGGCCGAAGTCGAATCGCTGCGCATACGACTCGAACTCGTCGAGGATCGGGTCCAGCAGAGCCGAGTGGAACGCGTGGCTGGTGTCCAGCCAGTCGACCCGGACACCGGCGGCGGCCAGCGATGCCACCGCCCGCTCCAGATCCTCTGCGGGGCCGGACAACACGGTGTTGGCACCGTTGTACGCGGCCACAGACAGGCTCGGGAACTGGTCGGTCATGTTTTCGACGCGCTCGGCCGCGGCGAACACCGCGGCCATCCGCCCGCCGGCGGGCAGACTGCCGAAGAGGCGCCCGCGTTCGGCCATCAACCGCATGCCGTCGTCGATGCTGAACACGCCCGCGACGCAAGCCGCCGAGTACTGGCCGACGCTGTGGCCCAGCACCACGTCCGGCTCGATGCCCCACGACTGCCAGAGGCGGGCCAGGCCCATCTCCACGGCGAACAGTGCCGGCTGGGCGTAGGACGTCTGACGCAGCGCCTCCTCGCTGTCGGGACCGTCCGCTGCGAAAATCAGGTCCAGCAGCGGCTTTTCGAGAGTGTCCGCGACAGCGGCCGCGCAGCGGGTCAGGGTGTCGGCGAAGACCGGTTCGGTGTCGAACAATTCCCGGGCCATGCCCGGGTATTGGCTGCCTTGGCCGGTGAACAGCCACGCCGTCTTCGGTGCCTCATGGGATTCTCCGCGAACCAGCCCGGGCGCCGGCCGGTCGTCCGCGAGCGCACCGAGCAGCTCGAGGGCGGACTCCCGGGACTCGGCCACCAGGGCGGCCCGGTGCTCGAGGTGTGCTCGTCCCACCCCGGCGGTGAAGCACACGTCGGCCAGGGTGGCCTCCGGGTGCGCGGTCCACCAGCTGCGGTACTGGTCGGCCACCTGCATCAGGGCGGCGGGTGTGCGGGCCGAGAGGGGAAGAACGCGCACGCGCGATGTCGCCGCAGTGGTGTCGACGTGCGTTGTCGGTGCGGGCCGCTCCGCCGGGAGCGCGTCCGGTGCCTCTTCGAGGAGGACGTGCGCGTTGGTCCCCGCGAACCCGAACGAGCTGACCCCGGCGACGCGGGGCCGGCCGTCGCTCTCCCAGGGCGTGGTCTCCCTGACCACCTCGACGGCAAGCCGGTCCCAGGGGATGTGCGGCGACGGCGTCTCGAAGTTCAGGTGTTTAGGCAGGGTCTTGTGCTCGAGCGACAGGATGACCTTGATGACGCCTGCGATGCCGGCGGCGGCTTCCAGGTGTCCGATGTTCGTCTTCGCCGAGCCGATCAGCAGGGGCCGGTCCGGTTCCCGTCCGGCGCCGAGCGCCGCACCCGCGGCCTGCGCCTCGATCGGGTCACCCAGCGACGTTCCGGTGCCGTGCGCCTCCAGGTATCCGACGTCGCCGGGTCGCAGGCCGGCGCGCTCGAGTGCGTCGGCGATAACCCGTTGCTGCGCGACGCCGTTGGGCACGGTCAGGCCACCCGAGGCGCCGTCCTGGTTGATCGCGCTGCCGCGGATCACGGCCCGGATCCGGTCCCCGTCGCGCAGGGCGTCCTCGAGGCGCTTGATCACGACGACGCCGCACCCCTCGCCGCGCACATAACCGTCCGCGGCCGCGTCGAATGTCTTGCATCGGCCGTCGGGCGCGAGCATGTGCGCATTGGAGAACGTGATCATGGTCGCCGGGGTGAGCAGGACGTTCGCTCCGCCGGCCAGCGCGAGGTCGCATTCGCCCAGGCGCAGCGCCTGACAGGCCTGGTGGATGGCCACCAGCGAGGAGCTGCACGCCGTGTCGACGGCGACTGCGGGACCCTGCAGGCCCAGCCGGTAGCTGATCCGCCCCGCTGCCGCGGCGTTCGACGTCCCGATCGCCATATAGGCCTCGATCTCGGGATACGTCAGCTCGTCGGAGGCCATTCCGAGGTAGTCGTGGGTGGCCAGGCCCACGAACACGCCGGTGTTCGTGCCGGCCAGGGCGGTGGGTGCGGTGCCCGAATGCTCGAGCGCGCGCCAGGTCGTTTCCAGCAACAGGCGATGCTGCGGGTCCATCAACCGGACCTCGCGCGTCGACATGCCGAAGAAGGGCGCGTCGAAGCCGGTCACGTCGTCGACGAAACCCGCACGCCGGGTCACGACCTTGCCGGGCGCGCCGGGTTCGGGATCGAAGAACTCGTCGGCGTCCCAGCGCTCGCCGGGCACCTCCGATATCGCGTCGCGCCCGTCCCGCAGCAAATCCCAGAACTCGTCGGCGTCCCGGGCGCCGGGAAACCGTGCGGCATAGCCGATGACGGCGAAGCGATGGCCCGGCTCGGCAGATCCTTCGACGGATTCCATGTGGCTGTCCTTCCCCCGCAAGGATCCAACGTCGACGGATACTATTGCACGTCGATCTGCTCTGCGGGCGGCGTCGCGACGGGGTTCGTCAGCTCGCCGCAGAGGTGGCGCCGAGGCGGGTATGTTGATGCCGCGATGGGTGGTGCTGCCGGACCGGAACCGGCGGAGCGGGGAGGACCAGGGTTTGCGCATCGGGAAGATAACGGTTGGCGCACTTGATGAATGGTCGTTGAAGCCGGGATCGGTCACCTCGTGGCATCCGACCGCGGCGGCTCAGGAGAAGGCGCGGCGAGCGCCTGTGAGCCCGGTGCCCGTGAGCTACATGCAGCGCCAGCACCTGCGGAACTACTGCGAACGGACGTCCGCGGGCCTGACCTTCTCGCGGCAGATCATCGCCAGCTGTGAAGTGCCTGGCCGGTGCGACATCTCGGCCATGGATCAGGCCGTCAACGCCTACCTGCGCCGGCACGACACCTTCCGCAGCTGGTTCGAGCACGCCGGCGACGGCGAGTTCGTCCGGCGCGCCGTCGAGGATCCGGCGGACATCGAATTCGTGCCGGTCGATCACGGCGACATGACGGTCGACGAGATCCACGGTCATGTGGTGGCCATCCCGAATCCGTTGGAGTGGGGCTGCTTCACGTTCGGGATCATCCAGAACGACGACCAGTTCACCTTCTTCGCGGCCATGGATCACGTCCACGGCGACGCGACGCTGATCGGCACGACGATGCTGGAAGCCAACGGCATGTACTCGGCGCTCAGCGGTGGCGGTGCGGCGCTGCGGCTTCCCGATGCGGGCAGCTTCGACGACTTCTGCGTTCGCGAGCGCGAGTACACCTCGGAGTTGACCCTGGATTCGCCGGGCGTGAAGGCGTGGGTCGACTTCGCGGAGAACAACAACGGCGGGTTCCCCGAATTCCCGCTTCCGCTGGGCAACCCGCGGAAGTCGAACAGCAGCGACATGGCCTCCGAGTTGCTGATGGACGCCGCGCAGACGGAACGCTTCGAGGCGGCGGCCGCCGCGGCCGGCGCCCGCTTCGTCGGCGGCCTGTTCGCGTGTCTCGCCCAGGTCGAGCACGAACTGACGGGTGCTCTGACCTACTACGGGCTCACCCCGAGGGATTCCCGCGCCGCCACCGACAACTTCATGACGCAGGGCTGGTTCACCGGCCTGATCCCGATCACCGTGCCGATCGGCGCGGCGTCCTTCGGTGAAGCCGCGTGGGCGGCCCAGGCGTCCTTCGACTCCGGCCTGACCATGGCCAAGGTGCCGTACTACCGGGTGCTGGAGCTGGCGCCCTGGTTGAGCTGGCCTCAGCCGAACTTCCCGGTGTCCAATTTCCTGCACGGGGGCGCCGCCCCGCTCAACGCCATCCTGGCCGCCGCCGACATGGGTCTGGCGAACAACGTGGGGATCTATCCCGACGGCCGGTACTCCTATCAGCTGACCATCTACCTGTTCCGGTACGGCGAGGGCACGGCGATGGCGATCATGCATCCCGACAACCCGGTCGCGGAGAAATCAGTTGCCCGCTATATGGCGGCGGTGAGGTCGGTGTGCGCGAGGGTCGCCGACAGCGGGCACTGGGGACGCGGCGCGTAGCGTGGTGCAACTCGGCGGGGGCATCCGTTCCGTGAGGGCGAGGTCGATATGCGACGGCTAGCCGATCTCGTCGTGCGGTGGCCCTGGGCGGTGATCGGGGTGTGGATCGCCCTGGCGGTCGCCCTGCCGTTGACGTTCCCCTCGCTGAGCGAGATGGCCGAGAAGCATCCGCTGGTCATCCTGCCCGCCGACGCACCGTCGAGTGTCACCGCGACGAAGATGGCCGAGGCGTTCCACGAACCGAATTCGGGCAACCTCCTCGTCGTCGCCTTCATCAACGAGACCGGCCTCGAGCCCGCCGACGAGGGCGTCTACCGCAAAGTGGTCGACGAGCTGCGCGACGACGTCACCGACGTGGTCTCCGTGCAGGATTTCGTCAGCACCCCGCAGCTGCGGCAGTTCCTGACGAGCCAGGACAAGACGACGTGGGTGCTGCCGGTCAGCCTGGCCGGCGAGCTCGGCACACCGCACGCCTACGAGTCCTTCAACCGGGTCGCCGACCTCATCAGGCACGACGTCCCCGCCGGGGGGCCGCTGACCGTGCACGTCACCGGTCCCGCGGCCACCGTCGCCGACCTCACCGTCGCGGGTCAGCACGACCGGCTGCCCATCGAGATCGCGATCGCCGTGCTGGTCCTCGCCGTGCTGCTGCTGGTGTACCGCAGCCCGATCACGATGCTGCTGCCGTTGGTGACCATCGGTTCGTCGGTGCTGATCGCGCAGGGCGCGGTCGCCGGATACTCGCAGCTGACCGGCTCGGGCGTCTCCAATCAGTCGATCATCTTCCTCAGCGCCATCCTGGCCGGCGCCGGAACGGATTACGCGGTCTTCCTGATCAGCCGCTACCACGACTACGTGCGGTCGGGTTCGGACTCCGACGCCGCGGTCAAGGCCGCGATGATCTCGATCGGCAAGGTGATCACCGCATCCGCCACCACGGTGGGCATCACCTTCCTGGCGATGAGCTTCGCCCAGATGGGCGTGTTCAGGACGATCGGGGTGTCGGCGGCGATCGGTATCGGCGTGGCCTTCCTCGCCGGAGTGACCCTGCTCCCGGCGATCATGGTGCTCGCCGGGCCGCGGGGCTGGATCACGCCGAGGCGCGAGCTGACCGCCCGCTGGTGGCGGCGTTCGGGCATCCGCATCGTGCGCCGGCCGGTGCCCCACCTGGTCGCGAGTGTGCTCGTGCTGATCCTGCTGGCCAGCTGCGCCGCCTTCGCCCACTACAACTACGACGACCGCAAGGCCGTGGCGGCGTCGGCGCCGAGCTCGATCGGGTACGCCGCACTGGAGCGCCACTTCCCGATCAGTCAGTCCATCCCGCAGTACATCCTGGTGCAGTCTCCGCGTGACCTGCGCTCACCGCAGGCCCTGGCCGATCTGGAGCAGATGGCCTCGCGGATCGCCCAGCTGCCGGACGTCTCGCTGGTCAGCGGGATCACCCGACCACTGGGCGAGGTGCCACCGGAGTTCCGCGCCACGTTCCAGGCGGGCATCGTGGGTGACCGGCTGGCCGCCGGCTCCGCCCAGATCGGGGAGCGCACCGGCGATCTCAACAAGCTGGCGGCCGGAGCCAACACGCTGGCCGACAGCCTCGGTGACGTGCGCGCACAGGTGAACACGATCGCGCCGAGCATCCAGAGCGTGGTCGACATGTTCTCGTCGCTGCAAACCAAGAACGGTGGCGACACGCTGGTGCGCGACGTCGAGACCGGTGCCAAGCTCGTGCAGGCCGTCAACGAGCTCGGCAACGCGATGGGCGTGAACTTCGCCGCCGTCAAGGACATGTTCGCCTGGATCGGCCCGGTGCTGACGGCCCTGCAGGGCAACCCGGTCTGCGACGCCAACGCCTCCTGCAGCGCCACCCGCCTGCAGTTCCAGCGGCTCGTGGCCGCGCGCAACGACGGCAGCCTGGACCGGATCAACGATCTCGCCGGCCAGCTCTCCGGCGTCAAGGACAAGCAGACCCTCAACGCCACGGTGAACAAGCTCAATGCGGCGCTCAACGACGTCACCACAGCGGTCCACAACATGGGCCTGGACAAGCCCGGCGGCCCGCAGGCGGGTCTGCGAGACCTGAGGCAGAACGCCAACCGTCTCGCCGACGGGAGCCGTCAGGTCGCCGGCGGGGTCGACGAACTCGTCGACCAGGTCAAGGTGATGGCCGACGGCCTCAACCAGGCGTCGGCTTTCCTGCTGACGATGCGACATGACGCGGCGGCCTCGTCGATGGCGGGGTTCAACATCCCGGCCGAAGTGCTGGGTGCCGCCGAATTCCAGAAGGCCGCCGCCGCATTCATCTCGCCGGACGGCCACTCGGTGCGGTATCTGGTGCAGACCAAGCTCAACCCGTTCAGCTCCGAGGCGATGGATCAGGTCAACGTGATCAGTGACGTCGCCCGGGGTGCGCAGCCCAACACCACGCTCGCCGACGCCTCGATCTCGATGGGCGGCTATCCCGCCGCGCTGCGGGACACCCGGGCCTACTACGAGCACGACATCCGGTTCATCATCGCGGTGACGCTCATCATCGTCCTGCTGACCCTGACGGTGCTGCTGCGCTCGGTCATCGCACCGCTGTATCTCGTCGGTTCGGTGGTGCTGTCGTACTTCGCGGCCATCGGCATCGGGGTGCTGACGTTCCAGCAGTTGCTCGGCCAGCAACTGCACTGGAGCGTGCCGCCCTTGGCCTTTGTGGTGCTGGTCGCCGTGGGTGCCGACTACAACATGCTGTTCGTGTCGCGATTACGCGACGAATCGCCGCGCAGTGTGCGCTACGGGGTGATCCGCACGCTGAGTGCCACGGGTGGCGTGATCACCGCGGCGGGCCTGATCTTCGCGGCCTCGATGGGCGGTCTTCTGTTCTCCAGCATCGGCATCGTGGTGCAGGCCGGTTTCGTCATCGGGGTGGGGATCCTGCTGGACACCTTCGTGGTGCGAACCATCACGGTTCCGGCGATCGCTGCGCTGGTCGGGCGGGCGAACTGGTGGCCGTCGCGGATGGGCGCGCCGAGCCGCGAACGGGTTAGCGCGCGTCAGTGATGTGTGTGAGACTACGGAACGAGTTTGAGCGGTCGGGGGTAGGGATGGACGCGTCGTGACGTCCCAGTCGACGATCCTGTCGATGCTGCACGGGCGTGCCACTCTGCGCCCCGACGACGTCGCCTTCACGTTCACCGACTACGTCCGCGATCCCGCCGGCATCGCCGAGAGTCTCACGTGGTCGCAGCTGTCGCGACGCACGCTGGCCGTCGCCCGCGAGATCCGCCGGCACGCGTCGGTCGGTGACCGGGCGGTGATCCTGGCCCCGCAGGGCCTGCAGTACATCCTGGCTTTCCTCGGTTCCCTGCAGGCCGGCGTCATCGCGGTTCCGCTCCCGCTGCCGCACCGCGGCTCCAGCCATGACCGGGTCAGTGCGGTCTTCACCGACACGACGCCCACGATCGTTCTCACCGCGTCCGCGGTCGCCGCCGATGTCCGCGAATACGTCGAGCAGGCGCGCACGCACACCGCGCCCGCGATCGTCGAGATCGATTCCCTGGAACTGGACGGCCCGGTGCCCGACGGCGATCCGCAACCCGAGCCGGCTGAGCTGCCGGACACCGCGTACCTGCAGTACAGCTCGGGCTCGACGCGGTTGCCCACCGGCGTCATGATCTCGCACCGCAATCTGCAGGTGAACTACGAGCAGCTGATGCGCAGCCTCTTCGCGAGCTCGCACGTGCGGTCCACCGCGGGGCTCACGATCGTGTCGTGGTTGCCCTTCTACCACGACATGGGCTTGGTGCTGGGCGTCTGCGCACCCATCCTCGGCGGCTTCCACGCCAAGCTGACCAGCCCGGTGGCGTTCCTGGAGAAGCCGTCTCGGTGGATCCGCGCGCTGGCCCAGACCCCGCAGGCATTCTCGGCGGCGCCCAACTTCGCCTTCGAACTGGCCGCCCGCAAGACCACCGACAACGACCTCGCCGGGCTCGACCTGGGTGGGGTGCTCGGCATCATCAACGGCGCCGAACGGGTCGCGCCGGCCACCCTGGAACGCTTCACCGACCGGTTCGCGCACTTCGACTTCCGCGACCACATGCTGCGTCCGTCCTACGGCCTGGCGGAGGCCACGGTCTTCGTGGCGGCGGGCACCTGGAACGAGTCCTCCGGCGCCGCCCACTTCGACGCCGACGAGCTGTCCGCGGGCCGCGCGGCGCGGTGTGCGGCCGGAGCCGGTGCGGCCCTGGTGAGGTACGCGCTGCCGCAGTCCCCGGCCCTCCGCATCGTCGACGTCGACACCGGCACCGAATGCCCGCAGGACGCCGTCGGCGAGATCTGGGTGCACGGCGACAACGTCGCGGCCGGCTACTGGAGCAGGCCCCCGGCCGAGCAGCAGTGCTTCGGCGCGACGATCGCCGACCCGTCGCCGGGCACCCCCGAGGGGCCCTGGCTGCGCACCGGGGACCTCGGCTTCGTCCACGAGGGCGAGTTGTTCATCGTCGGCCGCATCAAGGATCTGCTGATCATCCGCGGGCGCAATCACTATCCCGAGGACATCGAGGCGACCGTCCAGGGCATCACCCGGGGCCGGGTCGCGGCGATATCGGTTCCGGTGAACAGCACCGAGAAACTCGTCACCGTCATCGAGCTCAAGAAGCGCACCGACATCAACGTCGATCCGATGCGCTGGCTCAGTGAGGTCAAAAGCGATGTCACCTCCGCGATCTCCAATGCGCACGGCCTGAACGTCGAGGATCTCGTGCTGGTCCCGCCCGGGTCGATTCCGACGACCACCAGCGGCAAGGTGCGGCGTGCCGCCTGCGTCGAGCACTACCGGCAGGATCAGTTCACCCGGTTGGACGCGTGAGTAGGGTGTGGTGGAGATGAGGCGACTACTCGCATCGGTCACGGCGCTGATAACCGTTGGTATGACAGGCGGATTCGGCCTGGGCGTCGCGACCGCGGATGACGGCACGACCCCGCCGGGTCCCGGTGCCACCACCGACGGGCCCCCGCCGATCGGGACACCGGGGCGGGGGTACGCGCTCGGCGGCGCTCACGTGCTGGGCATCCCGTACGACGAATACATCATGCGCACGGGCGCGGACTGGTTCCCCGGGCTGAAGCGGCAGATCGTCGACTATCCCGCCGGGCAGGTCCAGGGGCACACCCTGGAACGGCTGTTCCCGGGGATCGGCGAGCTCGACAAGTCCCTTCCCGGTCTCGGTATGGACGGGCCCAGCATCGGCGAGTCCGTCGACGTCGGAACCCCGAACGTGATCAACGCGGTCCGCGACGGCGGCCGGGGCACCGCGATCGGCCTGTCCGAGGGTGCGATGGTGCTCAACGACGTCAAGGCCAAACTGGCGTACGACCCGGCCGCGCCGCCGCCGGACCAGTTGAGCTTCGCCATGTACGGCGACCCGGTGGGGAGGCACGCTTTCGGGGAGAGCTTCCTGACGCAGAACTTCCCCGTCGGCAGCGTCGTGCCCGCGCTCGACTACCGGATCCCGCCGCCGGTGGAGAGCCAGTACGACACCTACGAGTTCGTCTCCGCCTACGACAGCATCGCCGACTGGCCGGACCGGCCGGACAACTGGATGTCCATCGCCAACGCGATCGTCGGCCTCGCCACCGGGCACACCGCGGTGGCGTTCACCAAGCCGAGCAACGTGCCGCCGCAGAACATCAGGACGACGGTCAACTCCCGCGGCGCGAAGACGACGACCTACATGATCCCCGAGGAGCACCTCCCCCTGGTGCTGCCGTTCAAGTATCTCGGGGTGCCCAAGGAGACGCTGACCAAGCTCGACGCGGTCCTGAAGCCCTATGTGGACGCGGGATATTCGCGCAACGACGACCCGCGGACCGCTCCGGTCACGGTGGACCCGAACCGGGGTTACGACCCCGCGGCGGTCACGGCGCCGGCCACGCAGGCCGCGTTCGGTGGCGGCGCCGATCCGGTGTCGCAGCTGCTTGCCGGTATGCAGTACGTGCTGAACCACCAGCCCAAGCCGTAGCCGCCGCTACAGTCCGGCGATCCCGACTCCGAGCAGCACGCAGCCGACCGCGGCCAGCAGGGCGGCGATCCCGAGGCGGCCCCGCGCCCGCAGCCAGTCGTACAGCGCCGACAACGTCGCGCGGGTGCGCTCGGGTGCGGCCAGGTAACACAGCAGCGGGATCTCCACCAGCGCGAATGCCACGACGTTGAACAGGATCAACGCGCTGAACTGCACGGCCACCGCGGCACCGGACGCCACGATGATCGCCAGTGCGGCGACGTAGTCCACCGACGGCAGGGCGATGCCGAGGCCGGCGACGCTCGCCGCCCACAGAGAGCGGCCGCCGAGCAGTTGCCGGGCCCGGGTCACCACCGGCTCCACCATCCGGTGGGCCCGGCCCCCGGTTCCGTCCCGGCGCATCCGCCCCAGCACACCCGTCGCCACCAGCGCAGCGTTGAGAAGGATCACCGCCCCGACCACGACCTGCACCCTGGGCAGGGTGAAGTGCGCCGAGTCCAGGGCAGGCCGCATCACGAACAGCACGACCACCCCGACCGTCGTGCCCATCACGAAACCGCCCGCCAGGAAGGCGAGCAGCTGCAGCGCCGGCCGCGGCCGGTTGATCATCAGCACCGTCATGCCGATGCGGAACGGCTCGAGGCTGACGGCAACGGCCATCACCAGGAGCGTGATCCACATGATGGGCATCAACCTACCGCTGTTGGCCTCACGCGGATTCCGATCCTGGGACTCGGCGCGCGTGGTGCGCCCCGGCCGTGGCAGCGGCCCGCCGACACGTGTGAAGATGGTGGCGATGAGCGGTTCCGACACCAATCTCAGTCCGGCCTCCCTGCGGGAGGCGTTCGGGCATTTCCCCTCCGGCGTCATCGCGATCGCCGCCGAGGTCGACGGCACCCGGGTCGGTCTGGCGGCGAGCACGTTCGTGCCGGTCTCACTGGACCCGCCGCTGGTGTCGTTCTGCGTGCAGAACACGTCGACCACCTGGCCGCGCCTGGTCGACGCGCCGTATCTGGGCATCAGTGTGCTCGGCGAAGCGCACGACGAGGCGGCGCGGACGCTGGCGGCAAAGACCGGCGACCGGTTCGCGGGTCTGGAGACGGAGTCGTCCGAGCGCGGTGCGGTGTTCATCCGCGGCACCAGCGTGTGGGTGGAGAGCGCCGTCGAGCAGCAGATCCCGGCGGGGGATCACACCATCGTCGTGCTACGGGTCACCGACATCAGGGTGCACCCCGACGTGGCGCCGATCGTGTTTCACCGCAGCACGTTCCGCAGGCTCGGCGCCTGAGCTGATCCGCGGCGGGCTGACCTAGGGGCGGGTGCTGAGCTCGTCGCGGTAATGCCGGACGCGCTGGTCCAGTTCGGCGGCGTCGGCGTTGCGGCCCTCCCGGCGGGCCAGGTCGGCGCGGGTGGAGAGTTCACGGATCGCCGTGCGAATGTCGTTGATGCTCTTAGGCTCACGAAGCGACACGATGCTGCCTTTCGTCTGTGATTGGCTGCTCTCCCGAAGGGTACCCCCGGACCCCCGGCCTGTACCTGGATGCGCACGACCGGTTCGGTGCGGATCCGCGCAGAGTCCGGGACCGGTCAGGGCCGCATCTCGTACGCGCCGTCGTAGGCGCGCACCTGCTCCCACACCCTGCCGAAACGGGCCGGGTCCGCCACCGGTTTGCGGACGGCCGACAGCGCCCACGCCTGCTGTGCCGACGTGGAGCTGGGCTTGCCGTGCAGTGCGACCGCGTAGCCCGAGAAGTCGCGGACCTGCACGTCGAAGATCTGGTCGACCAGCTCAGGTGCGAGGCCGGTCAGCTCGGCCTGTTCGAGGATCAGCTGACCGTAGACCACGAGGGAGAACAGGTGGCCCACGACGAGGACGAAGTCGAGGTCGGCCTGCTGATCGGAGTCGGGGGCCGCGGTGGCCAGTAGCTCCTTGAACGCCTGCACCTGCTCGTAGAAGCGCCCGACGTTCGCGATGCCGGTGTTCCTCTCGTAGACCGGAGCCCAGTCTGCGAAGCGCACCTTCGAGGCGCCGCGGGCTGGCCCCTGCGACCAGAAGAACACGTCGTCGGCGGGGTCGTCGCGGGTGCCGATCGGCGGGTACTCGGCGGGGCTGAACATGAAGTTCGGCATGAACTTCAGGATCTGCGCGACGTTGACGTGCACCGTGCCCTCCAGGCGTGGCAGTGCTCCGATCAGACGTGCGACCTGGCTGAAGTACGTGTTCTTCTCGAAACCCTTGGCGGCCAGCACATCCCACAGCAGCGTGACGACCTTCTCGCCTTCGGAGGTCACCTTCGACTTCGTCACCGGGTTGAACAGCAGGTAGCGGCGGTCCTCGGGGCTCGCGCTGCGGAAGTAGTCGATGGCGCGGTCGCTGAAGAGCTTCATCGCGATCAGCCGGGCGTACGCGTCGACGAAGCTCGCCCGGACGTGCGGGAAGTCCGTGACCGGCTTGCCGTACAGGATGCGATTGTTCGCGTGGGTGATCGACTCGTAGAAGGCGTGCTCGCACATGCCGATCGAGCCGCTGCACAGGTTGAACTTGCCGACGTTGACGGTGTTCAGCGCCGCCGAGAACGCCTCGGGCCCTGTGCAGAGGATGTCTTCCTCGTGCACCGGGTAGTCGTGGAGCGCGAAGTTGCTGACGAACATCTGGCCGTGCACGACATTGCCGATCAGCTCGTAGTTCTCGTGACCGCTGTCGGCGACGAACCACACGTAGCCGTCGGCGCCCTCGACGTCGGCGCGGCGTCCGAACACCGACACCATGCCGGCCACGTTGCCGTTGCCGATGTAGTACTTCTCGCCGGACGCCCGGAACACGACGCCCTCGGCGTCGTCTGCGGTGGCCGGGGTGAGCAGCATGTCGGTGTCGTAGATGTCGGCGCCGTGCTCGCGCTCGGAAAGCCCGAACGCCATGACCCCGCCGGCCTCGAGCTGCGCGGCCGCCTTCTCCTTGGCCTTGACGTTGTCGCTCTGCCAGATGGGGCCGAGCCCGAGGATGGTGACCTGCTCGGCGTACCAGTAGGAGAGGCCGTAGAACCCGAGGATCTCGCTCAGCACGGCGTTGCGGGACGTGTCCCACCGCCTGTTCGCATCACCGCCGGCGAACTCCGACGGGGTGAGGAAGGTGGCGAACAGCCGCTCTCGGTTCACGAACTCGAGGAAGTCGCCCACCCACTCGGCGTCCAGGTCGTCGCGCAGCAGACGCGTCTTTCCACGCTGCTCGAACCACTCGATCAGGGCGCGCAGGAGACGCCGCGATTCGGGATCGAGGCGCTGCGGATCGAACGTGTTCGGGTTCAGCAGCAATCCGGTGGAATTCGGCAGGGAATTCGGCATGGTGTGGAATCTAGCGCGTCCCGCGTGGGAATTCGGCGCGCTGAAGCACCCGGACGGTGCTCAGCCACGCCCGATTCGCACGTTACGCAGGCCGACGGTGTTGCGGAGGCCCGAGCAGTTGACGCAACCGACGCAGCCGATGCAGTCCTGGCAGTTCACACAGCCCACGCAAGCCTTACACCCCGTGCAGGAGACACAGGCCAGACAGGCCACGCAGCAGCGGCAGGCGATGGACAACACCATCAGGATGCATCCGGCGACCGCGGCGCTACCGGCCGTGGCGATCGACCCCGCGACCGCGGCGCTGCCCGCGGTGGCGATCGAGCGAGCGACGGCCGCGCTGCCCGCGGTCGCAACGGACCCCACCACCCCCGCGCTGCCAGCGGTGGCGATCGACCCGGCGACCACGGCGCTGCCGTTCGTGGCGATCGATCGGGCGACGACGGCGCTGTCGATCGTCGAGATCGACCGCGCAACCGCGCGACTGTTCTCCGTGCCGGGAGAACGGACGACAGCTCGCGCGTCGTCGTTCGTCATCGCGCCAGCACGCAGGCGCTCATCGCCATTTTCTGTCCCCTGCACTTCGTGCGGGGCCCCACTTCGCGCAAGCGCTCATCGCCATTTTCTGCTCTTCGCGCAAGCGCTCATCGCCATTTTCTGCTCTTCGCGCAGGCGCTCATCGCCGACGGAACAGTTTGTCTCCCAACCACACCACCGGGTCGTACTTGCGGTCGGCCACCCGTTCCTTCATCGGGATCAGCGCGTTGTCGGTGATCTTGATGTGTTCCGGACACACCTCGGTGCAGCACTTGTTGATGTTGCAGTAGCCCAGGCCGTGCACCTCCTGGGCATCCTCGGCGCGCCGGGGATGGACGTCGAGGGGATGCATGTCCAACTCGGCCATCCGCATCAGATACCGCGGCCCCGCGTACGCCTCCTTGTTCTCCTCGTGGTCACGGATGACGTGGCAGACGTTCTGGCACAGGAAGCACTCGATGCACTTGCGGAACTCCTGGCTGCGGTTCACGTCCTCCTGCTGCATCCGGTACTCGCCGGGCTGCAGGTCCTTCGGTGGCGTGAACGACGGGATCTCCCGTGCCTTCTCGTAGTTGAAGCTGACGTCGGTGACGAGGTCGCGCATCACCGGGAACGTCCGCAGCGGGGTGACGGTGACGGTCTCGTCCTCGCCGAACGTCGACATCCGAGTCATGCACATCAGCCGCGGCCGGCCGTTGATCTCGGCCGAGCACGACCCGCACTTGCCGGCCTTGCAGTTCCACCGCACAGCGAGGTCGCCGGCCTGGGTCTGCTGCAGGCGGTGGATGATGTCGAGCACCACCTCGCCCTCGTTGACCTCGACGGCGTAGTCCTTGAGCTCTCCGCCGGCCGCGTCGCCCCGCCACACCCGCATCTTCGCTTCATAGGCACCCATGGCTCAGCCCTTCCGTTGCGGGTGGTCGACGAGTTCCTCGTCGGTGTAGTACTTCTCCAGCTCCGAGAGCTCGAAACACTCGAGCAGGTCGGTGCGCATCGGCACCTGCGGTTCCTTCTCGACGGTGACGTCCGGAACCACGGGGTCGTCTCCCGAGGTCCGGCACGCCAGCAGCGTGTTGCGCCAGTTGGCATCCATCGACGGGTAGTCGTCGCGGGTGTGCCCGCCGCGGCTCTCGGTGCGGGTGATCGCCGACTTGGCCACCGACTCGCAGACCAGCAGCATGTTGCGCAGGTCCATGGACAGGTGCCAGCCGGGGTTGAACTTGCGGTCGCCCTCGACCTTGACGTTGCGGTACCGCTGCCGCAGCTCGTCGAGTTTGTCCAGCGCCTCCTGAATCTCGTCCGCCTTGCGGATGATCCCGACCAGGTTGTTCATCGTGTCCTGCATGTCGAGCTGCAGCGTGTACGGATTCTCCGGCGCCGACCCGTCCGACGGACCGTCGAACGGCGCGAGCGCCATCTCCGCCGCGGCGCTGACCGCATGATCGGTGACCTGCGGCCGGCCGGACAGTGCCCTGACGTAGTCGGAGGCGCCGAGTCCGGCCCGGCGGCCGAACACCAGCAGGTCCGACAGCGAGTTGCCGCCGAGCCGGTTGCTGCCGTGCATGCCGCCCGCGCACTCGCCCGCGGCGAACAGGCCGGGCGTGGCCGCCGCGCCGGTGTCCGGGTCGACCTCGATGCCGCCCATCACGTAGTGACAGGTGGGACCGACCTCCATGTCGTCGGTGGTGATGTCGACCTCCGCCAGCTCGATGAACTGGTGATACATCGACGGCAACCGCCGCTTGATCTCCTCGGCGGGCATACGTGAGGCGATGTCGAGGTACACGCCACCGTGCGGCGTACCGCGTCCCTCCTTGACCTCGGTGTTGATCGCCCGCGCGACCTCGTCGCGGGGCAGCAGGTCAGGAGTGCGGCGCGCGGAGTCGTTGTCCTTGAGCCACTGATCGGCTTCTTCCTCCGACTCGGCGTATTGGCCTTTGAAGACGTCGGGGATGTAGTCGAACATGAAGCGCTTGCCCTCGGAGTTCTTCAGCACTCCACCGTCGCCGCGCACGCCCTCGGTGACGAGGATGCCTTTCACGGACAGCGGCCACACCATGCCGGTGGGGTGGAACTGGATGAACTCCATGTTGATCAGCGCCGAGCCCGCCCGCAGCGCGAGCGCGTGCCCGTCGCCGGTGTACTCCCACGAGTTGGAGGACACCTTGTAGGACTTGCCGATCCCGCCGGTCGCCAGCACGATCGCGGGCGCCTCGAACAGGACGAAGTTCCCGGTTTCGCGGTAGTACCCGAACGCACCGGCAACCCGCCCGTTATCGAGGATCAGCTCGGTGATCGCGGTCTCGTGGAAGACCCGGATCCGCGCTTCGTAGTCGCCGAGCTCCTCTTTGTCCTCCTGCTGCAGCGAGACGATCTTCTGCTGCAGGGTGCGGATGATCTCCAGGCCGGTGCGGTCACCGACGTGGGCCAGCCGCGGGTAGGTGTGCCCGCCGAAGTTGCGCTGGCTGATACGGCCGTCCTTGGTGCGGTCGAACAGTGCGCCGTAGGTCTCGAGCTCCCACACCCGGTCGGGCGCTTCCTGCGCGTGCAGCTCGGCCATCCGCCAGTTGTTCAGGAATTTGCCGCCGCGCATGGTGTCACCGAAGTGCACCTGCCACGAATCCTTGGTGTTGACGTTGCGCATCGCCGCGGCGCAACCGCCCTCGGCCATCACCGTGTGTGCCTTGCCGAACAGCGATTTGGTCACCACGGCCACCCGAAGGCCCCGCTCGCGGGCCTCGATCACCGCTCGCAATCCCGCACCACCGGCACCGATCACGACCACGTCGTAGGAGTGCCGTTCCACGTCAGCCATCTGTCCTCACTTGTCTTTTCGAACGCACGTCGGGGCCAAATCCGTTGTCACGGAATGATGGGCAGATCTTTCATGCCCATGGCGACGAGCATGATGTAGAAGTCCGTCAGCATCAGCGTGCCCAGCGTGATCCACGCGTACTGCTTGTGCCGGGTGTTCAACCTACTGATCTGTGTCCACATCCAGTAGCGCACAGGGTGTTTCGAGAAGTGCTTGAGCCGGCCCCCGGCGACGTGACGGCAGGAGTGGCACGAGAGCGTGTAGGTCCACAGCAGGATCACGTTGATCCACAGGATGACGTTGCCGACTCCGATGCGGAAACCGTCCTCGCCCCACATCGCGACGATCGCGTCGTAGGTGTTGATCACCGAGATGATGCCCGCGATGTAGAAGAAGTAGCGGTGGGTGTTCTGGATGATCAGCGGAAAGCGGGTCTCACCGGTGTATTTCGCGTGCGGCTCGGCCACGGCGCAGGCGGTCGGGGACTGCCACACCGACCGGTAGTAGGCGCCCCGGTAGTAGTAGCAGGTCAGCCGGAACAGCAGCAGGAACGGCAGGGACACCGCCGCATACGGCAGGATCGGCCAGTCCGGGAGGAACTGCGGCCAGAAGTGGCTGGCCTCCGGGATGCACCCCTTGCTGACGCACGGTGAGTAGAACGGCGTCAGATAGTGGTACTGCGGGACGTAGTAGTAGTCCTGCATGAACGCCCGCACCGTCGCGTAGATGAGAAACGCGGCGAAACCCAGGTCGGTCACGATCGGGGACTTCAGCCAGTTGTCGGTGCGCAGGGTGCGCGCCGAGATTTGGGCCCGGCCAGGGGAGAAGACGCCGGTCGCTTTGCGGTCGGCGGTGGGTGCGCTCACGTTTCCCTCTCGATGTTCTTATGTCACACGAACTCGTGGTGCCCTGCCCAGGCACCTGCGGCTCAGTGCGTCCCGCCCAGACCCTCGTCGTCGACGCCGCGCCAGAAGTCGGTGTCGTACTGGGTGTCCGGAATCGGGATGCGCTCGCCGACGTGATGGTGTCGGCTGACGCCGCGCGCGAGTTCGAGTTCCTCGGCATCGATGTCGAGACGATCGATATCGTTGAGGATGCGTTCGGCGTCGTTGACGATGCGACGGGTGGCTGGAGTGTTCCCGTATCGCGATGCCAGCGATGTCACGCAACGCCGAAGACTTCCGATCAGATCGTGAAGCTCGGCGAGCTCTGTGGTGCTGGACAAGTGACCTCCTGGGCTGAAGGGTGTCATGGATCACAGTACGCAACTGATGCTAGCGACATCACCCAGGTAGAGGGTGAGACAGATCACTTTGGAGAGTGGAGACTGCCGATGGCCGACGGTGTGTTGACGACGCGGGCTCAGAAGTTGCTGGCCCTGCACCAGCCGGGCGACCCGGTGGTGCTGCCGACCGTATGGGATGCGTGGTCGGCGCGGCTGGCTGCCGACGCCGGTTTCGCCGCGCTGACGGTCGGGAGCCACCCGGTGGCCGATTCGGTCGGCAAACCCGACAACGAGGGCATGACGTTCGACGATCTGCTGACCCGCGTCGCGCAGATCACGGCGGCCGTCGACCTTCCGGTGTCGGTCGACATCGAATCCGGGTACGCCGAGACGCCGGCCCGGCTGATCGAGGGGCTGCTGTCGGTCGGTGCGGTCGGGTTGAACATCGAGGACACCGTGCACAGTGAGGGTGGGCGGCTGCGGTCGGCCGACGAACACGCCGAGCTGGTCGGTGCGTTGCGGGCTGCGGCCGACGCGTCCGACGTGCATGTCGTGGTCAATGCGCGCACCGATCTGTTCCTGCGTAAGGACGGAGACGACAGCGACCGGGTGGACCGGGCGATCGCCCGGCTGCGCCAGGCCGCTGACGCCGGCGCCGACGTGTTGTACCCGGTCGGGTTCCACGATCCGGACACGTTGCGGCGCTTGACCTCTGAGCTCCCGCTGCCGGTGAACGCGATCGCCGCACCGGACAAGGACGACCCGGCGTCCTACGGGCCGCTGGGGGTCGCGCGGATCAGCTTCGGCCCGCGGTGGCAGGCGGCGCTCGCCGAACGCGCGAAGGAGATCCTGGCCCGCTGGCGCTAGTTCGCGGTCTCCACGATGAGCACTTCGGTCTTCGCCCGATCGCGGATGATCCGGGGAACCGACCCGACGAGCCGTCCCACCATCGAGTTCAGCCCCACGTCACCGACCACGAGGAGGTCGGCTCCGGTCTCATCGGCCAGCGCGATCAGCGCATCGGCGGGTGAGCCTTCCACCGCTCGTTCCTCCACATCGGGGGCGCCGGCGCGGCGGGCCCTGGCGGCGGCGTCGCGGAGCAGGTCGTAGACGGGGGCGTTGCCCTCGGTGCGGTAGTCCTCGTGCTGCGGCTGATCGGGGTCCGGCGCGCCGGTCTCCCGATGCTTCGACGTGTAGGCCGAGGCCACGATCAGCGTCGCGTCGGACTCGGCGGCCAGCGACGCCGCCTTGTCCACGGCGCGAAGCGAGGTCTCTGAGCCGTCGGTTCCGACGACGATGGTCCGGTATGCCGTCACGTGCTGTGCTCCCATCGTTCGGCGTCGGCCCTTACCCTAGAGTAGGAACAACTGTTCACTCAATCCTCCCCGCGCGTCATCCGAGGCGAATCTGGTTGCCACCGTTGCGTTTGGCGACGTACATCGCGGCGTCCGCCACCGCGACGAGCTCGTCGATCAGCGTGCGGGGTTCGATGTCGAAGCCGTCGAGCGGGACACTGCCTGCGCCGATGCTGGCGGTGACGTCGTGCGGCAGCGCGGCGATCGCTCGGCACAGCCGCGTCGCCAAGTCTCCGGCGCCCTCGCTGTGGGAGAGCACGGCGATGAGGAACTCCTCTCCGCCGGCACGGCAGATCGCTGCGCTCGAAGGGCAGTGATGGCGCAGCAGTTCGGCCACGGCCAACAGGGCGCGGTCGCCGGCTGCGTGCCCGTGGGTGTCGTTGACGCGCTTGAAATCGTCGAGGTCGACCATCACCAGGCTCAGATGGCCGTCCGCACCGCCGGCGTTGGCCACGAGCTGGGTGACGGCGCCGGCGAATCCTCGGCGGTTGAGCAGTCCGGTCAGCGGATCTGCGTCCGACCACGCGGCATAGGTCCCCAGCGCCTGCGACATCCCGCGGATGGCCAGCGGCACCGACAGGTTGAGGAACCAGATGAGCCAGAAGGCCCCCAGCGCGGTGGCCACATCCGTGGTCCCGGCGAGACGCCACGACGCCGAAGCCGCGATGACCACGGCGACCGCGAAGTTGAACAGCAGCAGTCTCGTGTTGTGGAAGAAGGCGATGTAGCCACCGGTCACCGCGGTTGCGGTACAGGCGAGGACCGCGACCGCCGACGTCGGCTGGGCGAAGCTCCAGACTGCGATGAACAGGGTTCCGCCGACGATCATCACCTCCGACTGACGCCGCGTGGGCCATCGCCTCAGCCAGAACACCGTCATCCCGGCGGTGAAGACGGCGCCGAACACGCCGATGGCCAGCATGGCCGGGGACTGACTGCGCGCCCCGCCGAGCGAGCTGACCGCGACCATCGTCGAGCACGCGGCGACGATCGCCATCACATGCTGCGTCGAGCGCCGGTACCCGCGCTGAGCCAGGAACTGGCTCGTCCAGTGGAAACGGTCAGATTCGTTCCACCACCGTTGAATTCGTGACACCTGGTGGTGCACCCCCCGCATAGCTTCTTCACATCAGCTAATGGCCCCAAGCTAGGACTATACAGATCAGAGCTGCTTTATTGGGCGGAGAGCAATTACTCGTCGACGGGAAGTCCGGATCAGAAGAATTGGCCCGCGACGAAGCCGGCCAGCAGGACGCCGAAGCCGCCGATCTCGCCGGCGATCAACGCGGCCATACCGACGCGGAGGGTCGTGTCGACGTGTTCGAACTGGTTCGTGGTGTCCTGGCGGACGCCGTGGACGACATAGGTGGCGATCGCGAGCACGAAGAACGCCACCACGACCGCGGCGGCCGTCAGATTCACCCAGCCTGGCCACGCGCTGAACTCGACGAAGACGGCGAGCAGCATGGTCGCGAACGCGTACAGCAGCGCCGCCCGGTGGGCGATGTCGACGTACGGGTGGGCCAGATGGGTGGGGTTGGTGGCCATCTGCCGGTATTTCCAGACACCGAGGACCAGTGCCCACCCGAAGATGAGTCCGGACGCGAGAACCACCAGAGCCGTGTCGGCGCCCAGTCTGACCACCACGGTCAGACAACGTAACCGGTGGGAACCGCGGGGTTCCCACCGGTCGTCGCTTCCCGGGTTACTTGCTGTCGATCGCGATGCGCTGCGCCTCGGCTCCCTTGTGCGCGCCTGCCACCCGTACCGTCAGCACCCCCGCGTCATAGGACGCCGAGACGGCGTCGCCGGTGACGTGCGCCGGCAGTGCGAACGAGCGGTGGAACGACCCGTAGCGGACCTCACTGATCTTGCGGACCCGGCCGTCGTCCCGGCTCTCCTCTTCGCGCTCGTCGCGCCGCTCGCCGCGAATGACCAGACGGCCCTTGTCGACCTCGACGTGGACGTCCTTGTCGACGTCGACGCCCGGCAGATCGACCCGGATCACCGCGTCGTCGCCGTCCTTGTCGACCTCGACGGCGGGGTTGACCCCCGCGGCCCAGTCGCCGGCGGTGGCGGACCCGAAGAAGTCGCGCACCCAGCGTTCGGTGTTCGCGGTGGTCCACGCCGGCCGCGCCCACAACCCCACATTGCTCATAACGGTCTCCTCATGAACTGGTGACCGGCTCCGTCACCGGTCTGCCTGCCATATAGAACTTGAGCCGACCACGCTCATGTTCCGGCGGTGTGTTCGCCTGCGGCGAACGGGCTCACACCGGTCGATCGGCGCCGGTGAGGACACCGTGATGGGCGCTTCACACGAGGCGACACGGAGGCAATATCGAATTCCTAGCCTGGCCCCCATGGCGTCAACATCGAACGTCGTGGTGGTCGGCCACGGCATGGTCGGTCACCGGTTCGTCGAGGCCCTGCGCTCCCGCGACACCGAGGGCCGCTGGCGGGTGACGGTGCTGGCCGAGGAGTCGGATGCCGCATACGACCGGGTGGGCCTGACGTCGTACACCGAGCACTGGGACCGGCCGCGGCTCGCGTTGCCCGGCAACGACTACCCCGATGACGACCTGGTCGAGGTCCGGCTCGGAAGCCGGGTCGCGGCGGTGGATCCGGTGACGCGGTCGGTCACGACCGCCGACGGCACCCGGATCGGATACGACGCCCTGGTTCTCGCGACGGGGTCCTCTGCTTTCGTGCCGCCGGTGCCGGGTCGCGATCTGCCGCAGTGCCACGTCTACCGCACGCTCGACGACCTCGACGCGATCCGTGCCGACGCTGTGCGGGCGGTGGCCGCCGGCGGTGACGCGGCGGGGGTGGTGATCGGCGGCGGCCTGCTCGGGCTGGAGGCCGCCAACGTACTCCGCGGATTCGGGGTCGCCGCGCACGTGGTCGAGACGGCGCCGCGGTTGATGGCCGCCCAGCTCGACGAGGCCGGTGGGGCGCTGCTGACCCGGATGATCGGCGAGCTGGGCATCGCGGTACACGTCGGCGTGGGTACCGAGGCCATCGAGGCGTCCGCGCAGGGTGGGGTGCGGGTGAGCCTCAGCGACGGGACGACGATCGACGCGGGCGTGGTGATCTTCGCCGCGGGTGTGCGTCCGCGCGACGAGCTCGCCCGTGCGGCGGGTCTCGCGCTCGGCGAGCGCGGCGGCGTGCTCACCGACGCCGGTTGTGCCAGTGCGGCACCCGGGGGGTCCGGCATCTATGCCATCGGCGAGGTCGCCGCCATCGAGGGCCGATGCTACGGCCTGGTCGGGCCGGGCTACACCAGCGCCGAGGTCGTCGCCGACCGACTGCTCGGCGGCACAGCGGAATTCGGTACCGCCGACATGTCGACCAAGCTGAAACTGCTGGGCGTCGACGTGGCCAGCTTCGGCGACGCGATGGGACACACGCCGGGCTGCCTCGAGGTGGTGGTCCACGATGCGGTGAAGCGGACCTACGCCAAGCTCGTGCTCTCCGACGACGCCCGCACGCTGCTGGGCGGCATCCTCGTCGGTGACGCCGCCGCCTACGGCGTGCTGCGCCCGATGGTCGGCGAACCGCTGCCGGGAGATCCGCTCGAGCTGATCGCACCGTCCGGAAACAGCAGTGGTGCGCCCTCATTGGGCGTCGCGGCACTGCCGCCTGCCGCGCAGATCTGTTCCTGCAACAACGTGACCAAAGGTGATCTCACCGACGCGATCGCGGCGGGCCGCACCGACGTGGCCGGGCTGAAGAAGTGCACGCAGGCGGGCACCTCGTGCGGATCCTGCGTGCCGCTGTTGAAGCAGATGCTCGACGCGGAAGGGGTCGAGCAGTCGAAGGCCCTCTGTGAACACTTCGGTCAGTCCCGCGCCGAGCTGTTCGAGATCGTCAGTGCCACCGAGGTTCGCACGTTCTCCGGTCTCGTGGCGCGGTTCGGCAGCGGAAAGGGTTGCGACATCTGCAAACCCGTCGTCGCGTCGATCCTCGCGTCGACCAGCTCGGGCCACATCCTCGACGGCGAGCAGGCCTCGCTGCAGGACTCCAACGATCACTTCCTGGCCAACATCCAGCGCAACGGCAGCTACTCGGTGGTGCCCCGGGTGCCCGGCGGCGACATCACGCCCGAGCACCTCATCCTCATCGGTGAGATCGCCAGGGACTTCGGCTTGTACACCAAGATCACCGGCGGCCAGCGCATCGACCTGTTCGGCGCCCGGGTGGACCAGCTGCCGCAGATCTGGCGCCGGCTCGTCGACGGCGGCATGGAGTCCGGGCACGCCTACGGCAAGGCGCTGCGCACGGTGAAGAGCTGCGTGGGCAGCGACTGGTGTCGCTACGGCCAACAGGATTCGGTGCAGATGGCGATCGACCTGGAGCTGCGCTACCGCGGGCTGCGGGCGCCGCACAAGATCAAGATGGGTGTGTCCGGGTGCGCCCGCGAATGCGCCGAGGCGCGGGGCAAGGACGTCGGCGTGATCGCCACCGACAACGGCTGGAACCTCTATGTCGGCGGCAACGGCGGCATGACCCCCAAGCACGCCCAGCTGCTGGCCGCCGACCTGGACGACGACACCCTGATCCGCTACGTCGACCGGTTCCTGATGTTCTACATCCGCACCGCGGACCGCCTGCAGCGCACCGCCGCGTGGGTGGAGCAGATGGGCCTGGAACATCTGCGCGAGGTGGTGTGCGACGACTCGCTGGGCCTGGCCGCAGAATTCGAGGCGGCCGTCACCCGCCACGTCGAGGGCTATGCGTGCGAATGGAAGGGCGTGCTCGACGACCCGGACAAGCTGTCGAGGTTCGTCTCGTTCGTCAACGCGCCCGACGCTCCCGATCCGACGGTGACCTTCACGCGTCACGCGGGGCGCATGGTCCCCACCGACATCGGCATGCCCACGGTAGGAAGGTAGCCCGGCGATGACTCTGCTCGACGACATCCGGATCTGGACGACGGCGTGCCGCTACGAGTTCCTGATCCCCAACCGCGGCGTGGGGGTGCTGCTGCCCGACGGAGCGCAGGCTGCGCTGTTCCGCCTCGACGACGGCACCGTGCACGCGGTCGGCAACATCGACCCCTTCTCCGGCGCGGCGGTGATGTCGCGCGGGTTGGTCGGGGACCGCGGCGGGCGGCCGATCGTGCAGTCCCCGTTGAAGAAGCAGGCGTTCGCCCTCGACGACGGCACCTGCCTGGACGATCCCGCGCACGCACTGCCGCTGTATGCGGCCCGGATCACCGCCGACGGCGACGTCCAGGTCGGCTCCTGACCCGCCGAACTTGCATTCCACGCGGCCCGCACTCGGCTTTCCGCTACTGGAATGCAATTTCGTCGTGACCGAAGTAGGGACTTTCGGCCCACGACGGCGGCGGGAAAACTACATAACGTCGTAGCCATGACCTATGTGATCGGTAGCGCGTGCGTGGATGTCGTCGACAAGTCCTGCATGCAGGAATGCCCGGCCGACTGCATCTACGAGGGCGATCGGATGATGTACATCAACCCCAACGAGTGCGTGGACTGCGGCGCGTGCCGCATCGCGTGCCGGATGGACGCGATCTACTTCGAGACCGACCTGCCCGACGACGAGGCCCGATTCCTCGAGGACAACGCCGCGTTCTTCACGACGACACTGCCCGGCCGCGATGCGCCCCTCGGTGATCCGGGCGGAGCGACCAAGCTTGGCCGCGTCGGGGCCGACACCCCGCTGGTGGCGAGCCTGCCACCGTCAACGGCCTCTCACCCCTGAGCCTGCGCGGCGACGCGGGCCCGGGCGAATCTAGCAGCGATCAACCGGGCCACGCCGGGATGCGTGCCCAGCGGATCGGTCACCAGGTCGGCCCCCGCCGCCCGCAGCCGGTCCTGAAACATCCCCTCGGACAACAGGTACGACGCAACGACCACCCGTCGGCCCCGGGTGCGCAGCGCCGCCACCGCGTCGGCGACCCTGGGACGACCGGTCGCGGCGAAGGCCGGCTCGACACGCGAGCCGATCGTCGCCGACAACCACGCCGCCGTGGTGTGCAGGTCGCGCAGCGCCGTCCGGTCCGACGTCCCGGCTGCGGCCAGGACGACGGAATCCTCCGGACACCAACCACTTTCGATCAACCGATCGACGAGAACCCGAACCAGCGCGGGGTCGGGACCCAGCGCCTGCGTGACGGTGACATCGGCGTGGCCGCTGACGTCGACGTGGGCCGGGATGTCGGTGGTGACGTGGTAGCCGCGGGCCAGGAACGCGGGCACGAGCACGGCCGGCCGGTCGAGTGCCGCGCTGAGCAGTTCCGCCGGCGTCGGGCCGAGGACGTCGACGAACGCGACGTGGACCGGCCGGTCGAGCGTGAGCGATACCTGCGCGGCGAGATCGCCGATCAGCGACACCCCGCGTTGCTTGCGGGTGCCGTGTGCCACGAGCACCAGATTCACGATGCGAACGCCTCGTCGACGGTCAGGCGATAGCCCCGTTTGACGACGGTGGACACCATCGACTTGTCGCCCAACGCCGTTCGCAGCCGCAGCACCGCGGTCTCGACCGCGTGCGTGTCGGTGCCGCTGCCGGGCAGTGCGCGAAGCAGATCGGTGCGCGAGACCACCGCGCCGGGACGGTGCGCCAGCGCCCGGATGGTGGCCATCGCCGCGGGTGAGAGGGCCTTGACGGTGCCGTCGACCAGCACGCAGGTGCCGCGGATCTCGAGGAGATGGCCGGCCACGCGCACCGTCCGCGACTGCAGCAGCGGCAGCTCATCGGTGATGTGACGGGCCAACGCCCCCAACCGCATTCGCTCGGGCGCCGAGGTCGGCACGCCGAGCCGCACCAGCGGCCGCGCCGTGACCGGTCCCACGCACATCGCGTGCACGCCGTTGCGCAGCGCCGCGAGCACCTCGGCGTCGACACCCATCTCGGCGGCCCGCATCAGCACCGACGCGACGGCCGGCGCGGAGGTGAAGCTCACCGCGTCGAACTTCTGCTCGGCGATCCCCATGACCAGGGCGTCGAACTCGCCGTCGCGAGGCGCCGGATGCCAGCGGTAAACCCGGATCGGGACGACTTCTGCTCCCGCCGAGCGCAATTCGTCGAGAAACTCTGGGAACGGATCCCATTCCGCGGTCGCTCCGTGCAGCTGCACCGCGATCCGGGTTCCGGCGATACCACCTTCCACCAGGTAGTGCAGCACCTCGCGCGAGGACTCCGATTCCGGTGACCACTCCTCGGGCAGCCCGGCCGCGCGCAGTGCGCCGGTCGCCTTGGGTCCGCGGGAGACGATGCGCGCCGTGCCGAGCGCGGCCGTCAGCGAAGCGGCCATGCCCCACCCGTCAGCCGCCGCGACCCAGCCGCGGAAGCCGATGCCCGTGGTCGCGATGACGATGTCCGGCGGACAGTCGATCAGCGCCTGCGTGCGCAGACGCAGCTCGTCGTCATCGGGCAGCGGCACCATCTCGATCGCGGCCGCGCTGGTGACGGCCGCACCCCGGCGACGCAGCAGCGCGCTGAGCTCGTCGGCGCGTCGCGCTGATGTGACCGCGACCCGGAATCCGGTGAGCGGCGCCCATTCCGGCTCCCTCATGCCCCACTGTCTATGCAGCCCGTGTTTCGGCCGGATTAACCCGCCGTTGCTCGAGCGTATCGCCGCCGCTCAGGCCGTGAATTTCCGCTCACTGCGAGCAGCGCCCGGCTGTGAGGCTCACCAGACGTCGCCGTTGCGCCAGTCGCACGCGATCGGCGCCTCCGGGTCGAGCGTCACCGCGGCCGGCAGCTCGCAGGGCAGCACATACAGCGAACCGTCGTCGTCGGGCGTGCGGACCGGGCCCTCGGGGGCCAGCACCGACGTCGGGCCCGCCCACGGCAGCCACCCGCGTCCCGTGTACAGCGGTGTGCCCAGCTCTGTCGTCGACAGCGCGCCCAGATGGTAGGCGCCGCGCAGCACCTGCTCGACGGCCTCCATCAATGCCGTGCCGAGGCCCTGCCCGCGGTGGTCCTCCCGCACCGCGACGCCCTCGACATAGCCGCACCGCAGCGCGGTCTGGCCGTACAGGAGGCGGCGCTGCACGACCGCGGCGTGCCCGATGAGCGCGCCGCGGTGACAGATCACGGCATGCATGCCGCCGAGCGCATGTTCCCAGTCGGCGTCGCCGAAGTCGCCGTCGAAGGCGTCGACGAGCATCTGCCGGGCGTGCTCCCGGGTCTCGTCGTCGAGGTCCGAGGTGTGGACGAGGCGTGCGCGCACACCTCCACGTTCTACCAGCCCGTCACCCGGAGGCACGGTCGAACGGCCGGCGCGGCCGCGACCAGTGCAACCGCACCGTCTGGCCGGGGCGGGCCTGAGCGACCTTGTCGATGTCGTCGTCGATGACGACGCCGACCACCGGGTAACCGCCCGTCACGGGGTGGTCGGGACCCAGGATCACCGGAAAACCGTTCGGCGGCACCTGAATCGCCCCCCGAGTGGCCCCTTCGCTCGGCAGCTGGCGGTCCGGCCACCGGTACTCCAGCGGCATGCCGACCAGCCGCATCCCGACGCGGTCGCTGCGGTTGGTGACCTGCCAGTTGGTCCGAACCAGCACCTCGGGGTCGACGAACCAGTCGTCGCGCGGGCCGGGCACCACCTTCAGATCGACGACATCGTCGACGATGGCGGCGACGGGCGCCTGGTCGAGTTCGGGGAATTCCTCGGTGTGCACGCCGACCGGTAGCACGTCGCCGCGCCGCAGCGGCAGCGGCCCGATGGTGGACATCACGTCGTAGCTGCGGGAGCCGAGCACCGGTTCGGCGTCGATGCCGCCGCGCACCGCCAGATAGGAGCGCAGTCCCGACCGCGGAGAACCGAGCGAGATCACCTCGCCGTCGTGGGCGTAGTGAATGCTGTTGGTGCCGAACGGAACTCCATTGGCGGCGGGATCCGTGTCGGCACCGGTCACCGCGATCGCAACACCCTCCTTGCCGCCGCCGTGAACGCGCGCGGTGAACCCACCCAGCGTGACTTCGACGGTGGCCCGGTCACCGGGGTTGGCGACCAGCCGGTTGGCCAGGGTGTGGGAGCGGCGGTCGGCCGCGCCGGAACGGGTGACCCCGAGGTGGGAGAGTCCGGGCCGGCCCAGGTCCTCGACCAGCGCCAGCGGCCCGGGCCGGAGCACCTCGAGCGTGACGCCGCTCATTGCTGCACCGCCCGGAACTGCACCCACATGCCCGCGGTCAGCAGCGCCGGGTTCTCGCGGCCGACGTCCCACAACACCGCGGAGGTGCGGCCGATCAGCTGCCAGCCGCCGGGCGACTCCCGCGGGTAGACGCCGGTGAACTCGCCGGCCAATCCCACCGAGCCGACGGGCACCTTGGTGCGCGGTTCGGCTCTCCGCGGCACCGCGAGCCGTTCGTCGCCGCGGACCAGATACGCGAAACCCGGTGCGAATCCGCTGAATCCGACCTGCCACGGCCGGCCGGTGTGCGCGGCGACGACCTCGTCGGGGCTCAGCCCGGTCAGCCGGGCGACCTCGCCGAGATCCGCACCGTCGTAGACGACGTCGATGACGATGTCGGCGTGGCCGTCGGCGGGCGCCGCCGCATGCGCGATCGCGTCCGCACTCGGGCGCACCCGGCCGAGGCGCTGCCGGGTGGGCGCTTGGTATTCGGGTCCCGCCAGTTTCACGAGAACGGTCCGGGCGGCGGGGACGATGTCCACCACGCCCAGCAGTTCGGCGGCGTGCAGCGCGTCGGTGAACGCCAGCACCTCCGCGGTTCCGCCGAACTCCAGCAGCAGCGCCCGATCGCCGTAGTCCAGGATCGTGCGGGCGCCACCGGTATGCATCGACTCCATCGCATCCGCAGTCACGCTCATCTGCCAAAGCTACCGCCGAGTAGCCCGGAACGCTGCAGGTCTGCGAAGCTCTCTGCGTCTTGCCAGAGGTGCCTTAGCAATAGCTCAGAGCCGCCGCGGCCTGTCGCCCCCGATATGGTCGCGGCACCGGCTTGAATGCACGGGTGGGGGCGCAACAAGCACGGTCCGGCGCGCTGATGGCGGTCACCGCCATGGTGTCTGTGCAACTCGGAATGGCCGTGGCGGTCAACCTGATCGAGCACATCGGCTCCGACGGCACCGCGTGGCTGCGGCTGGCGTGGGCCGGTCTGATCCTTCTGGTGGTGGTGCGGCCGCGGCCGTCGGCGTTCACGCGCAAGACGTTCGGGATGTGCGTGGTGCTCGGGGTCGTCAGCGCCGCGATCTCCCTGTTCTTCATGGCCTCGCTCGACCGGTTGCCGTTGGGCACGGCCACCGCGCTGGAGTTCCTCGGGCCGTTGGCCGTCGCGGCGGCCCACGGCACCGGCAATCGGCGGTTCGTGTGGCCGGGGCTCGCCTCGGTCGGCGTGGTGCTGCTCAGCCAGCCGTTCAGCGGGGGCGTCGACCTCAAGGGGGTGTTGCTCGCGCTGGCCGCAGGTGCGGCGTGGGCGGTGTACATCCTGCTGACGCAGAACGTCGGCGACCAGGTGGCCGGAGTCACCGGGCTTGCGGTGTCCATGCCGGTCGCCGGGGTGGTCTCGACGTTCACCGTGAGCCCGACGGTGTTCGAGCGGATGACGCTGCACGTCCTGCTGGTCGGCCTCGGGATGGCGATCCTGCTGCCGGTGGTCCCGTTCGTGCTGGAGCTGCTGGCGCTGCGGCGGCTCACCACGGCCGCGTTCGGCACGCTGATGTGTCTGGAGCCGGCGCTGGCCTTCGTGGTGGGATTCGCGCTGCTGCACCAGGAACTGAGTGTGTCGGCGATAGCGGGGATCTTCGTCGTCGTGGTGGCCGGAGTCGGTGCGGCACGTAGCGGAGGACGGCAGAGTGATCTGCACATAGAGGTCGGCTGAGCCGGCCGGCTCGTCACCCCACGAGCTGGTAGGTGGGCTCCCGCCGTTTGATGTACGCGATCACTCGGTAGGTGACCGGCAGCATGACGACCTCGACAGCGGTCTTGTACAGCCAGCCCTGCCCGGTGTAGAGCGCGAAGTCGCGGAATGTGGAGATGCCGATGGCGCTTGAGGCGATGGCGCAGAACACCAGCGTGTCGCCGAGCTGTCCGGCGAACGTGGATCCGACGAGTCGCGCCCACAGGTGCTTCTCCTTGGTGCGCTCCTTGATCGCCACGACGACCCAGGCATTGATCGTCTGGCCGACGATGAAACCGGCGAGGCCCGCGATGATCAGCTGGGTGTAGGCGTGGACGATGTTCTCGAAGTGCTCCTGGTTGGTGTAGAAGTCCGCGGCGGGCAGGTAGATGGTGATCCAGAAGGCAAGTGCGGCAAGGATGTTCATCGCGAAACCGGCGAAGATGGCGCGCCGCGCCGCCCTGAAGCCGTATACCTCGGAGAGCACGTCGCCGATCACGTAGGTCAGCGGGAAGACGATGAAGCCGCCGTCGGTGATGATCGGTCCGAACGCGACGCCCTTGGTCGCGGTGACGTTGGAAATGATCACCAGCGCGGTGAACACGGCGACGAGGATCGGATAGTAGGCCGATCCCACGCGCGCAAAGGTGGCGTGCTCGTCCGGGTCCGCCGTCTGCTCGGTCACCGCGCCATTCAATCAGCTCAGAGCGGCGGTGATCATCGGCGGCAGTTTGTCGGCGAGGACGGGGTACGACAGCGTGGAGGCATACGCGATGGCGCCCGCGAGCTCCTTGCCGGTGAAGACGTTGCGCTTCCGCTTGGTCGCCGTCAGCGCGGCGACGGTCGGGTCGGCCAGCAGCGCGGCCTGCTCCTCGTCACTCTCGGTGGTCCAGATCAGGACGTCGGCGGAGTCGAGCACCGTGGCCATCCGGTCGCGGCTGATCGTCGGGCCACCCGCGTCGACGACGGTGAACCCCATCTTGGTGAGGAAGTCGTGCCGCCACGCCGGGCCGGTCACCGTGACGGCATCGTTGTGCAGCGTGCCGTCGAGCAGCAGGACCCGCTTGCCGGCGAATTGCGGGTTGTTGTCCTTGATTCCGCTGAACTTCGCGTCGATGGCGGAGATCAGCTTCTGCATGTCGTCGTTGTGGAACACGGCCTCGCCGATGGTCGTCGCCTGCTCGCGCCACGGTTCGAAGAACGCGTCACGCCCGGACTGGGCGACGGTCGGGGCGATGGCCGTCAGCCGGTCGTAGGTGTCCTTGTCCAGCCCGGCGTTCGTCGCGACGATGAGGTCGGGTTTCAGGCCCGCGATCTGGTCGACCTGCACTCCGTCGGCGAGGCTGAGCACCACCGGCTGCGCGCCGCCGAGGCGGGCAGCGGCCCACGGCCACACACCGAAGGGTTCGCCGCCGAACCAGTCGGTGACCGCGACCGGCACGACACCGAGGGCCAGCAGGTCGTCGGCGTCGGTGAGGCCCGCGCTGACGACCCGGGTGGGCGGTTTGGGGATCTTGGTCTCGCCGAACACGTGCTTGACCGTGACCGATCCGTCTTTGGCGACGGCACCGGGCTTCGGGGATTCGCAGGCCGACAACACCACCGCCGCGGCGGCCGTCATCGCGAGGAAGCGGCGCCGGGGGACCGCGGGAGGCACCAGAGAGAGCACTCGGCGAGCGTAGCTAGCCGACCTGGAAGTCGCCGGGCAACACTCAGGGCGTGGGGCCGGGAACCACAGCCGCCGGCGGCCAGACGGGCGGAGGTGCCGACGCCGGGGCCGGCGGCGCGTTGTCCGGCGGCGGGGGCGTGCCGTAGGGCGCCGGCGGCACCCATTCCGACGGGCTCATCGAACCGGGGTACATGTTCTGGAAGAAGTCCGCGGAGTTGCGCATGTTCCACAGCTCCCGGATGAAGTCCAGCTGGCCGGTGTTGTTGAAGTCGCCGTTCGGGACCGGCGGGATGTAGGGGGCGCCGACCGGTGGCGGCGCGGGCGGCGAACCCTGGCCCTCGGCGACCGGCATGACGGTGACCGACGGTCCGTTGGGCATCGGTGCGGGTGCCGCGGCGCCGGGCGGAACCGGCGGCACCGCAGGATCGACCGGGGGCACCGGCTGAGCACCGGCCAGCCCCGCGGCGGCCAGCGCGGCACCGCCGGCGAGCGCGCCGAGCACACTGATCTTGGCGGCGTAGCGGGACGGCGCGGCGAACTTGCGGGGCGTTGAGGCCATGGGGGCAGGCTAGTGCCTCGCGCGTTCGCGCGTCACTTTTCCGGTTGCCCGGTCAACGGGAGGCCGGCGTCGAGAAAGTCGAGTCCTTCGAAGATCAGCTCGGGATTCATCGGTGTGCCGTGCAGGGCCGTCATCATCACGCCGGTCATCGCGCCTGCGGTGATGCGCAGTTTCGGGTCGTCGGGCGGGCGGTTCAACCGCTTGGCGAGCGCCTCGGTGATCAGTTCGATGGTGTGGATGTACTCGTTGTACAGCGCGCCCGCGGCTTCGGGCAGCGTGTAGAGCAGTTGCTGGCGGCCCATCTCGTCCTGCCACTCGGCGCTGGCGAAACCGCCGAACACCTGGACGAGGGCGTACCGGTAGGCGGCGATCGGGGACAGCTCGGGCGGGGCGGCGAGGAACAGGTCGATGATCGGCTCCATCAGCTGATCGGGGATCAGCAGCGCGGCCTTGTTGGGGAAATACCTGAAGAAGGTGCGGGGAGAGACGTCGGCGGCCTCTGCAATCTGCTCGATAGTGGTCTCGGAGTACCCGTTCTTCGCGAACAGGCGGAACGCAGCCACGCGCACCGCCTCTCGGGTTCGGCGCTTCTTGCGCTCCCGGAGGCCCTCGTCGTCGCCCGGGGACATGCTCCCGATTTTGCCTATCCGGCGCCGCCGCTGCCCGGTCTTGGCGATAACGACCTGCGATCGAATTGATGTTCTCAGCGCACTGCCAGCGACAGACCCAGCCCGATCATCATCGCGGCGATCGTCCCGTCGAGCAGCCGCCAGGTCCGCGCGGAGGCGAAGAACCTGCGCAGCCGCTTGGCGCCGAACCCCAGGCCGGTGAACCAGACCGCGCTCGCGGTCACCGCGCCGATGCCGAACAGCCACCTGCCGTCGCGGTGCTCGTTGGCGAGTGCACCGAGCAGGACCACGGTGTCCAGGTAGACGTGCGGATTGAGGAACGTCATCGCCAGACAGGTGGCGAGCACGCCCGCCAGCCGGGCCGGCGCGGCGTCCGACGGTGTGAGCGTGCCGGGCCGCAGTGCGCGCCGCGCCGCGAGCAGACCGTAGCCGAACAGGAAGAGGGCCCCGCCGTACTTCGCGACGTCGACGACGCCGGGGTGGGCGGCGACGAGAGCGCCGAAGCCTGCGATCCCCGCGAAGATCAGCACCAGGTCCGACACCGTGCACACCGCGACCACCGGGAGCACGTGCTCACCCCGGATTCCCTGCCGCAGGACGAAGGCGTTCTGGGCGCCGATCGCCGCGATGAGCGCCATCGTGGTCGCGAAGCCGCTGAGCACGACGAGGTAGGCGGTGTTCACGTCGCCCAACCTAAGGACGGTCGGCGAATCAGTACAGCTAAATATTCTTGCCCTGAGTTAGCAAAACTTCATCGACCGGTAGTCGAATTCTCGCAATAGCAAAAGTCGGACGCGCACACCATCTACAGTTGCCCCATCACTGGCCACGGAGGACGGACGAGGCGTTGACCGCACATGACGTGGCAGATTCGGCGGCGATGAGCTGGCCGAAGCGCGAGCGGTGATCGCCGGCGGCCCGTCGAGTGCCTTCCGATCGGCCGGCATGCGGCCGTTGCCGACGATGCATCCCCGCTCAACGGTCCATTCGCGCGGCAAACGCGACGCCTACCGATCCGACCCCAGACACCGGCATCGCCTCACCACATGACGACAGGGAGCCCGTAAACCGTGACGATCAAGACCGCCATCAGCGCCGTGATGGCCGCTGTCCTGCTGGTGACGGGGTGCCCGACGCCCGACCCCGTCGCGTCAGCGGCGCCGTACCCCACCGGCCCGGTGACGATGACGGCAGGCGCCGGACCCGGGAGCGGCTTCGACCTCACCATCCGCGCGGTGGTCGAGGCCCTGCAGGCGGAGCACATCGTGAATGTGCCGCTGCCCGTGGAGAACCGACCGGGCCGGAGCGGAGCGGACTTCCTGGCCACGATGGTCGAACGGTACCGGGGCGCCGACGATCAGATCTCGGTCACGTCTCTGGCGATGATGACCAACCAGCTCAGAGGCAACTCGAAGTACGGGTACGCCGACGTCACGATGATCGCCCGCTTGATGACCGAGTACTTCGTCGTCGTCGCCCGACCCGATTCGCCGTTCAAGAACCTCAACGACGTCATGACGGCCGTCAAGGCCGATCCGGCCCGCGTCGTGGTGGGGGCCGCCCACGACGACGAGGCGCCGTTCGACCTGCTGGTGTCCGCGGCGGGTGGGAACCCCAGAACGGTTCGGTACGCCACCCACGAGGGGGGCGGCGAGCAGACCGCCGCGCTCCTGCGCGGTGACATCGGCGTGGCCATCGGCGGAGTCAGCGAGTTCGTCGACCAGATGAGGGCCGGAGGCCTCACGGCGCTCGGTGTGCTGGCCGACAACCCGGTTCCGGGGCTCGACGTCCCCACCGCCCGGCAGCAGGGGCTCGACGTCACCCTCTCGAACTGGCGCGGCCTCTACGGCCCGCCGGACATGCCGCAGTACGCCGTCGAGTATTGGCAGCGTGCACTGGCGACGATGGTCCAGTCGCCCACGTGGCAGCAGATAGCCCAACGCAGCCAGTTCACGACCACATTCATGGTCGGAGACGAGTTCCGGTCGTTCCTGGCCGAGACCCAGGACGACCTCAAGACAGCCTTGGCACTGTCGTGACCACGCACCCGACCGCGGCAGCGGCGAGTACACGATGCCGGGGACGAGGATGTCGAAAACCGTGACCGCACAGGAGGTTCGGCTGTGACCCAGTGGCTCGTCACTCATCTGCCGCCGTGGCTCCTTCTGCTGGGCATCATCATCCTGGTTCCGGGCGTGGCGGTGCTCATCCAGGTCTTCGTGCGCCGCCGCTTCCCCGGCCTGCGCGGCGAAGAGCACAACGACGTCACCAAGTTCGCGTTCGGCGTGGTCGGCTTCGTCTTCGCGTTCTTCATCGGGTTCGTCGTCTCGGCCATGTGGGGTCAGATCGGTCACGCCGACGGAATCGTGCGTACCGAAGGAGTCGCGGGCGCCCAACTCGTCCGCGACTCGCACGTCTTCGATCAACCGGACAGAGACCGGATACGCCGAAGCCTTCTCGACTACGAGCAGGCAGCCATCGCGGAGTGGGACGAGGTCAACGAGGGCCGCTCATACCCTGGGGCGGACGAGGCGCTCGATCGGCTTTACGCGGCCTACGAGTCGGTGCAGCCGCGCACCGACGTGCAGAAGACGCTTCTCGCGTCGTCGTTCAGCAACCTGGAGGACGTGAGCAAGTCCCGCGACGAACGAGTCCTGCAGGCCCGCACCGACACCGGACCACCGTGGTCGCTGTGGGCCGTCATCGCCGTCACCAGCGGACTTCTCCTCGGGTGCGCGATCATCTACGGCGTCGAGAAACCCGCGAACCACTACGCCATGGTGGCGATCATCGGCACTCTGGTCGGGGCACAACTGTTCCTCGTCATCGAACTGTCGCATCCCTACGTCGGCGCGGTCTCGACCGTGCCCGAACCACTGCACGAAGTCGTCCGCACACTCCAGGCCGGCACCTCGTGAGCACCGGGGAGTGGCCGATGGAGTAGCCCGCTGCAGGAATTCCTCCTGAAGTGTGGGCAGCGAGTCCCCGGGTATCCGGAACGAGCGAACGGAGGAACCATGGGTACAGCGTCGAACTCCGCGAAGGCGGTCCTCCGTGGTCTGGCTGCCGCGCGACCGTGGCAGGAGGACCTGTATCGCGACATCCACAGTCATCCCGAACTGTCGCACCACGAAGAGCGCACGGCCAAGCTGGCCTCGGACCGCCTGCGAGAGTCCGGGTACGACGTCCATGAGGGAATCGGTGGCACCGGCGTCGTCGGCATCCTGCGCAACGGCGACGGCCCCACGGTGCTGATGCGTGCCGACATGGACGCGTTGCCGGTCCGGGAGACGACCGGACTGCCCTACGCCAGCACCGTGCGCGGCACCGACGCCTCCGGACAGGACGTCCCGGTCATGCACGCGTGCGGCCACGACGTCCACGTGACCTGCCTGCTCGGCGCCGCGGCGTTGCTCGGTGAGGCCAGACAAAGTTGGCAGGGCACTGCGGTTGCGCTGTTCCAGCCGGCCGAGGAGGTCGGCGACGGTGCGCGGGGGATGGTCGACGACGGACTCGCCGACGTCCTGCCCCGGATCGACGTAGCGCTCGCTCAGCATGTCCTCCCGGCGCCGGCGGGACGCGTCGGCACCCATCGCGGCCCGGTGCTCTCGGCGGCCGACAGCATGCGCATCACGGTGTACGGCCGCGGAGCCCACGGGTCGATGCCGCAGGCAGCCGTCGACCCGGTGGTGCTCGCCGCGATGATCGTGATCCGGTTGCAGACGATCGTCGCCCGCGAGGTCGCGCCGACCGAAACCGCCGTCCTGACCGTCGGCAGCGTCCACGCGGGCAGTAAGAGCAACGTGATCGACGACCACGCGGTGCTGGAACTGAACCTTCGCACCTACGACCAATCGGTGCGCCGCTCGGTGCTCGACGCGATCCGGCGCATCGTCGTCGCGGAGTGCCAGGGCTCGGACTCGCCCAGGGAGCCGGAATTCCATCTCTACGACAACTTTCCGCTCACGGTCAACGACGACGCCGTCACCGACCGGGTGCACGCGGCGTTCGTCGATCACTTCGGCGAACGCGTCGCCACGATGCCGGCGCAGTCGGCCAGCGAGGATTTCAGCGACATCCCCACCGCGCTGGGCGTGCCCTACACGTATTGGGGCATCGGCGGCATCGATGAGCAGCAGTACCGCAGCGCCGCCGAGGCCGGCCGGGTCTCCCAGGACATCCCGGTCAATCACTCACCGACCTTCGCACCGGTCATCCAGCCGACGCTCGACACGGGCACGGAGGCGCTGGTCGTGGCCGCGCTGGCGTGGCTGGGCCGCTGACCTCACCGGTGCTCGGTGGCGCCATCACCGTCGCGGGCGCCCGGCGGTCGGGGCGCGTTGAGACGGAACCGGACACCGACCATACGGATGGCGAAGCAGACCGCCGCCGCGGCCAGCGCAGCCGGCAGACCGTAGATGTTCAGGTGCATGGCCGCGACCGTCATCGCGGCCGCCACCATCGCGGGGATGGCGTACAGCTCGCTGCGCAGAACCGTCGGGATCTCCGTCAGCAGCGCGTCGCGGATCGTGCCTCCGCCGACCGCGGTGACGACGCCGAGCAGGACGGCCGGTCCAGCCCCGAGGCCGAACTCGACTGCCTTGGCGGCGCCGATCACCGCGAACACACTGAGCCCGAGTGCGTCCAACACTGTGATCGGCATCTCGAGGCGGTTGAGCCACCTGCTCAAACCGAAGGCGATCAGGCCACCGGCGAAGGCCAGCGTGAAATAGCGCCAGTCACGGAAAGTAGCGGGCGGGATGGCGCCGATGATGCCGTCGCGGATCACGCCGCCGCCCAGTGCTGTGATCATGCCGAGCGTCACGACTCCCACCACGTCCAGTCGTGCGGTGCGCACCGCGGTGAGCGCCCCGTTCAGCCCGAACACGAAGGTGCCGGTCAGGTCCAGCACGAGCAGTAACGGCGGTTCGGAGGCCACACGCAGTGCCTACCACGACCGCCACGGCCCAAACGATGCGACATCTCGATCGACTCCGCACCCGCAACCACCTGTGGGTCGTCGGCGCCGAACACGGGGCGGTCGAGAACTTCCGCCGCACCGATCCGGAACGTGCACGGTCAGACGCCGGCGGTGGGGGCGCCGTCAGTGGCGACGGGGGCCGGAGTGGGGGGAGTCGCCGTCCGTCCGGGACGGGCCCGCCTGACCGCGAACAGACCGACGACCGCGAGCACCAGCCCCGAGCTGAGCAGCAGGGGCCAGAACAGGGCTTGTGCCAACGCGATTCGGCGCTGCATCTTCAGGCCCCATCGGGTCGCTGAACGGGTACGGCTCGCCACTGTCATGAACAACACCTCCGGTCACTGGGATTGCACCGGCGTTACCCTCGCGGTCCTACGGCCAAACGCAGACAGCAGCGCACCCGCCGATGTTCGTCTGCTCTCGCGAACCGGGCCCGCCGCGGGATTCTCGGCGGTTTCGGTCCGCTCGTCCGGGGCCGGTTCCGCATCCGCGTCCGGGGCCGGTTCCTCGAAGCTGACGGCCACCTGCTGGAAACTCTTGGCGCGCTGCGCCTCTGCCTGCCCCGCATAGGCCTTGCGGTCGGCGTCGGTGAGGTCGACGTTGTCGGTGAACGGCGTCAGCAACGCCCGCGGATGCAGGCCATCGACCCGGACGACGTTGATCTCCGCGCACACCATCAGCGACACCGAGACGAGGTACAGGAACGCGAGCAGCCCGAGCACGATCGCGAACACGCTGTTGGTGACACTGGCCGACGCCACGACGTGGTTCACGTAGGTCGCGCCGAACCACTGCAGCATCTGCCACAGCAGCGCGGCGAGCACCGCGCCGGGCAGTACCTGCGCCAGAGTCAGCGGCCGCACGGTGGTGACGCGGAACGCGACCACGCACACCGCGGTGTTCAGCGCGAGGGACGCGATGACGACGCCGGCCGTGCCGAAGAAACCCAGACCGGCCCAGTTCTTCCCGAGGCCGGTCAGCACGGTGGTGCCGATCACCGCCGAGCCCAGCACGGTCAGCAGCAGCAGGCTGTGCAGCCGCGCCTTGATGGGGTCGCGACGGGTGAAGCGGGGCACCGACCACACGGAGTCCATCGCGTTCTGCAGCGCCTGACCCACGCCGAGACCGCCGTAGAGGGCGCCCACGACGCCGATGACGACGCCGGTCGTGCCGCCGCTCAGCGAGGCGGGCTCACTGAGCTGGTCGCCGATCAGCGGGAGTTGACTGATCGCCGAGTCGACGATGTCGGCCCGCCATTCCGGCCGGTTCCACAGCACGACACCCAGGGCGGTGGTCAGCAGCAGCAGGAGCGGGAACAGGGACACGAACGCGTAGTAGGTGATCAACGCCGCGAGATAATTGGCCTGGTCGTCGACGTACTTGTAGACGACCGCGATGACGAAGCCCGCGGCGCGGCTCCGCTGCTGTAGACGGTCCAGCCACCTCAGCATCGCGTCCTCCAGGGCGGCCAGGCGTACCGGCGGCGGGTTGCCACCTCGGGCGGGGATACCCACTTGGCCCCGCCGTTCAACTCGGCGCCCCGGGTCAGAACGCGTACCGGATCCGGCAACCCGGCAGCGTGGTGGCGATCAGCTCGCTGAGCTGCTGAACCCAGCGGCCCTTCCAGGGGCTCTTGTACCGGACGTTCCACTGGCCGCTCTGGCTCCGTTTTGGTTGCTGGAGGTCGGGCCGCCAGAGCAGATCCTCACCGCGGGGATGCCAGCCGAGGTTCACCTCGTGCAACGCCTCGTTGTGGGTGAGGAAGATGATCTCGCAGGCCAGCTGCTGCCGGGTGCGCTCGGTGGTGCCGTCGGCGATCTCCGCGAGCAGCTGCCCCCAGTCGGCGAGCCAGTTCTCGTGCACGATGACCGGGCTGAAGTTCAGGTGCACCTCGTAACCGGCATCGACGAAGTCGTCGAGCGCGGCGATCCGATCCTCGATCTTCGAGGTGCGGACGTCGACTGTTCGAGAGGTCTCGCGCGGCATGAGGCTGAACCGGATGCGGGTGCCTCCGCGCGGGTCGTAGTCCAGCAGCTCCCGGTTGACCAGCTTGGTCGCGAAGCTGGCCTTCGCGTTCGGCAGCCGCCCGAACAGCGCCACCAGATCGGCGATGTTGTCGGAGATCATCGCGTCGACCGAGCAGTCGCTGTTCTCGCCGATGTCGTAGACCCAGTTGGACGGATCGCACTGGTTGGGTTCGGCCTTGACGCCCTGGCGGGCGGCGTGCCGTTCGAGGTACCCGGCGATGCGCTCGATGTTGGCGAACACGGTGATCGGGTTGGCGTATCCCTTGCGGCGCGGCACGTAGCAGTAGGAGCACGCCATCGCGCAGCCGTTGGCGGTGGATGGGGCGATCCAGTCGCTGGAGCGTTCGTTGCGCCGCGCGGCCAGGCTCTTCTTCTCGCCGAGCACCAGCACCTCGCGCTTGGTGCGCACCCAGTCCTCGACGTTGCCTGCGTTCCCGTACAGCCCGGGAATCGCCTGATGCGACGGCACCTCGATGCGTTCGGCGTCCGGGAAGCGGCCGAGCACCTGGCGGGCGCGCGGGAATCTCTCGATGTCGGGCTCGTGGTAGATGCGCTTGATGTCGAGGAGCCGGTCGGCGAGGGGCACCGGAGTTCGGCGGGCTGCGACGGGATCGCCGGGGTTGGCGGCCATACGGCTGTCAACGACGCGGCAGGTGCCGCTGTTCCGCGGCAGGGGTTTCACCATGCCCGAAGCGGGCACCCGGAGGATCAGAAGGTGCCGAGCAGAAGGCGAGAGGTGCGATGACGGAAGCGAGAACCGAGCCGTCCGTCGGCGAGTTGATGGGCCAGCTGTCCGCACAGACGTCGCGGCTGATCCGGGACGAGATGCGGCTCGCCCAGAAGGAGTTGCAGGAGTCGGCCAAGCACGCGGGCGTCGGCGCCGGCCTGGTGGGGGCCGCCGGGCTGCTGGCGGTCCTCGGACTGGCCACGCTGATCGCGGCCATGGTGGCGGCGCTGTCCCTGGTGCTGCCCGTGTGGGCGTCGGCGCTGATCGTCGCCGTGGCGCTGTTCGCCGCTGCGGGGATCGCCGCGCTGATCAGCAAGAAGCAGGTGCAGAAGGTGCCTCCGCCGGCAGCGGAGACCATGAACAGCGTCAAGCTCGACATCGACGAGGTGAAAGAGGCCCGCCATGGCAGCCGAACCTGACCGTCGTCCCGAACCCGGTCCCGACGCCGGCCTCGACGAGCTGCAGGCCGACATCGAACAGACGCGCAACGAGCTGGGCGACACCGTGAGCGCCCTGTCGGACAAGTTCGACGTCAAGAGCAGGGCCCAGCAGAAGGTCACCGACACCAGACACGCGGTCGCGGAACGCGGTCAACACGTGGTCCAGACCGCCGCGTCCAAGCCTGCCGTACCCGTCGGGCTGCTGGTGGCGACCGTGGCCGCGGTCGGCCTGGTGATCTGGCTGCGCCGCCGCTGACGGGCCGGCATCTCGATTTGCTCCACCGCCGGCCGGCATGTGCCTGGGTCACGTCTTTCGTCAGCAGAGGTTTGCTGTATTTGCGCGCTGCGTGTGAAGCTGCCGGATCCGGGTTACGGTTTCTTGCATGACTCGTTGGCTGCCGGGTTTCGACGACCGCCTCACCGAGTTGCTCGCGCAATGCGCCCGCGACGCCGGCGAGGACGTCGACACCTACGTGGCGCGCGCCGTGGCAGCGCAGATGGTCGCCGACCTGCAGGACATCGGCGGTGCCGGGCTGCGTGGATCGCTGACGCGCATGACTCAGGCGGCCGCTGACGGGGTCGTCCCGCGGGGGGTGATCGCAGACCCGCAACGTTTGCGCGCGCTGTATGCGACGGGCCAACTGGATTCACCGACCGAAGAGTCCTACGACCGCATCACACGGGCCGCCGCCGACGCCTTGGACGCACCGTTCGCCGCACTGACCCTCGTGGACGACGGGCGGCTGTTCTTCAAGAGCGCCATCGGCATGAGCGGCACCAGCGCGCAGGTACGGCAGATCCCGCTGTCGCAGTCTCTGTGTGAGTTCACCGTCGCCAGGGGTGCCCCGCTGGTCGTCGGGGACGCCACCACCGACCCGGCCTTCGAGACCCACCCGGCGGTCAGCCAGGGGAACCTCGTCGCCTACCTCGGTATCCCGTTCGGAGATGCCGACGGAAACGTCCTCGGATCGCTCTACGTCTCCGACATCAGACCGCGCCGATGGGGCACCGGGCACATCCGGACGTTGAGTGACTTCACCTGCATCGCCGCCGAACGACTCCTCGGCGGGGTCGCCTGACCACGTCCCTCAGACCTTCTTGATACCGACGATCTTGCGCATCTGAGTTCCGAGCGGATATTCCAGCACCATCGGCTCGCCGTTCTCGCCGACCGGTTCCGAGGTCAGGACGACCCGGGGCACCTCCCCGGTGTCCATCGAATGCACCGTGTCGACTCTGGCGACGTAGAAGACGTGTGTTCGCGGATCCGTTTCCCCGCTCACCGTCAACGCGTCTCCGCGGCGGAGGTCTTCGACCGCTACCGCCACGATGTCGTACTGCTTGGCCACTGATCTCCTCCCGGACGACAGCTCGGTGTGCACCTTGGGGTTTCATTCTCGACGACGCGTGGCAGAGGCGGCGGCGCAGCCGCCGGTCAGTTCGTCTCGGCGGCCAGCCTGGCCCGCTCGCGCATCGACGCGACCACGCCGCCGTCATTGAGGATGTCGGTCCCGGTCAGATAGCCCGCCCGGGCACTGGCGCAGAACGCCAGCAGCTCGGCCATCTCCTCGGCGGTGCCCCACCGCGGGACGGCGGCGTCGGTGACCAGCGCCCCGGCCCCGGCCTGCTCTTCGAGCCTGCCCATCTCCGTGTCCGTCGAGCCGGGGGACATCGACACGATGCGCAAACCGCGGCCGTTGAATCGCTCGGACTGCGCAGCGCTGTACCAGCGGACGAAGTTCTTGCTGATGGCGTAGGCCAGCCCCGACCGAGCTTCTTCGGGGGCGATCGCGCAGGCGGCGAGCATGTCGGCCAGGAAGGCGTCGGCGTCCACCAGCGCCTGCGGGAAGCCTTTCGCCGGAACGAACTCGTCGGGCAGCAGGTAGGCGGCCATCGAGGCCACGTTGACGATCGCGGCGCCCTCGCCGGCGACGTCGAAGAAGACTTCGTTGACGTTCAGGGTGCCGATCGCGTTGGTCCGCATGACGTAGTCGGCGGTCCCCATGCTGGGGCTCACCCCGGCGGTGTGGATGACCGAGGCGATCGAGCCCAGGGCGGACGCGGTGTCGAACAAGGCGGTGACCGCCGGCCGGTCGGTGACATCGCAGTGGACGGCCGTGACGCTGACGCCGAGTTCGGCCAGCGTGGCGGCGGCGGTGTCGAGCCGGTCCCGCCGGACGTCGCAGAGCACGATCGGCCGCTCTTTCCCGACGATCTTCGCCGTCGCCAGACCCATGCCGCCCGCACCACCGGTGATCACCGAAACGCTGTTCATGGCTAGTGATGCTAACTAAACTGGTCGGCGTCGGGGCCCGGCTTGGCGTACTTCACTCCGCCGAATCAGCCGGCCCACTCCCCGCGTACGCTGCTCAACCGTGATCGATATCCCCCTGAGCGACATGCGCGACTGGTTCGGCTTCGGGGTGGCGGGTAACTTCGCGGGGCATCTCGAACAGGCCGGAGAGGCCGTGGATTTCGTCAACGTGGCCAGCGAGGGCACCGCACCCAAGGGCATCTTCCCGTGGTACGCGCCCGGCTCCGACACCTTCCTGGGTGAGTTCCCGCTGTCCAACGACTCGATCGTGCTGCCGAGCGAGAGCCCGGAGTTCTCCGGCCCGTTCAACCTGCAGATCGAGCCGGAGGTGGGGCTGGCCTGCCGGGTGGTGTGGAGCGGCGACACCGTGGCCACGCTGCAACCGTTCGCGCTCGGGGCCTTCAACGACTGCTCGATCCGGCGCCCCGGCGCGCCGAAGATCAGCCACAAGAAGAACTGGGGACCATCGTCGAAGGGGGTGGGGCCGGCGTTCTTCGACGTCAGCGACCTGACGCCCGACGGTCCCACCGCGACACTTCGGCTCGTCTGTTTTCTGCACAACGACGGCGAGGAGCACGAATACGGTGTCGACAGTCCGCTGATCGGCTACTCGTACTACGGCGAGGTGCTGCTGGACTGGATCGTCGAACGCCTCGCCAATCAGAAGGGCTCTCCCGACACCCCGCTGGAGGATGTCGGTGCGCTGATGGTCGCGAGCGGGCGGCCGGAGAACGTGCTGATCGGGATCGGTGCCACGCGCTACACCCCGCTGGGGGAGAGCACCTTCCTCAGGAAGGGCGACGAGGCGATCGTGCGGGTCTACGACACCGCCACCGACGAGGCCGCGGAGTTGCGCCAGACCGTGAGGTAGCCGTCGGCTAGCATGACGCCGGCATGACAGACGACGCAGACGATGTAACGGTCGCCGGCCAGCGGGCGCTGGTGCTCGGCGCGAGCGGCAACGTGGGTGCCTGCGTGACCCGCCACCTCGCCGCCGACGGTGCCGATGTTCGTGTCCTGCTGCGAAAGACAAGCGCCACCAAAGGTATCGACGGCCTCGACGTCGACCGCCGCTACGGCGATCCCTTCGATCCGGCAACCGTAGCCACCGCGATGGCCGACCGCGACGTCGTGTACTACTGCATCGTCGACACCAGGGCCGAGCTCTGGAACCCCGCTCCGTTGTTCGCGACCAACGTCGACGGCCTGCGGACCGTGCTCGGCGTCGCGGCCGGCATGCCCCTGCAGCGCTTCGTCTTCCTGAGCACGATCGGCACCATCGCCGTCGGCGCCGACGGCGAGACCGTCGACGAGGACACGCCGTTCAACTGGGCCGACAAGGCTGGCAGCTACATCGAATCCCGGCGCCGTGCAGAAGATCTCGTGATGTCCTTCGTTCGCGAGCGGCGCCTGCCCGCAGTCGTGGTCAACGTCTCCAACCCCTACGGTCCGCCCGACTGGCAGCCCCGGCAGGGGATGTTCGTGCAGATGGCCGCCCTGGGCAAGATGCCCTTCTATGTCCGGGGCGTGGGCTCCGAGGTCGTCGGCATCGACGACGCGGCCGACGCGATGGTGCGCGCGTCCCGGCGCGGACGGGTCGGGGAGCGCTACATCGCCTCCGAACGCTTCATGTCCCACCGCGAGTTGGTGACCACCGCGGCCGACGCGGTGGGCGCACGCCCACCGCGTATCGGTGTGCCGATGGCCGTCGTCTACGTCGTCGCGTGGGTCGGCGAGATCGTCGGCCGCCTCTTCGGTGTCGATGTGCCGATCAGCCGGCAGAGCGCCAGACTGCTCGCGTTGACCTCGCCGGCCAGCCACGCCAAGGCCACGCGAGAATTGGGTTGGCGCCCCGCGCCCACCGAGGACGCCATCCGGCGCGCGGCCGAGAACTACGTGAGCAGGGCCGCGCAGGGGTGACGCGTCACCGTTCGAAGACGGGACGGGGCGGTGGCGGGTCGACGAGAATCGCTGGGAGAACGAAGGTCTGGATGTAGCGCCGCGCGGTGTCCGGCTTGTCGATGTCGGGGATCACCCCGAGCAGCATGGTGATCGCGGTCGAGATGATGAACTGCCCGATGTCCCCGGTCGCGAGGCCGGGCCGGATCCGGTGCGCCGTGTCGTCGGCGCCGATCGCCTCGACGAGTTGCTCGACGAGTTCGGGTAGCGCCGGGGCATCAGCCACCAGGTGTGCGACGGTGCCCTCGTCGGTCTGTTCCGACAGTGTCTGCAGCAGCGGATCGTGAATCAGCTCGGTGGCGACGATCACCAGGGACTCGACGAGAACGTCTGTGAGACAGGCGTTCTCGGGCATCCGCTGCAGGATCTCGATCTGGTGCCGGTGGGTCTTGCGGGCAACCAGTGCTTCCAGGAGGCGCCGACGGTTCGGGAAGTGACGGTACATCGCCGCGCGGGAGTAGCCGGCCTCGCGCGCGATGACGTCCATGGTCGATGCCTGGAACCCGCGTTGCAGAATCGACCGTTCCGCGGCGTCCATCAACACGGTCCTCGCCTGCTCCGCGGTGTTTCCGCCGCCGAGCGGACGCCCCCGCGGACGCCGGCGGGCCGTGGTGGCCGTCGGGTCGTCGTCAGGCATTGCGCTCCTTCGTGCGGTCCCAGTATGCCCGAGACCTTGTGGACCAGCGCGTTCCACTCTATAAATAGACGTCACAGGCAAAATGTCTCTTTACCCGGGGGAGCAGTATGCAGAAGCGGATGACGGTCGCGGTGGGGGCGGGGCTGATCTCGGCCTCTCTGTCGGGAGCCCTCTTCCTGGGTATTGCGGCCGCAGAGGCGTCGCCGCGGGCGACCCACTCCGGCTCCGTCTCGGCGACGACCGGTTCGACGCCGGATCGTGGTGACGCGTCGGCGCGGACGCCGGCTCACAAGAGACCCCGGGCAGGGGGTGCCGCAGCGAGCACATCCGCGAACGGTTCCGGCCGGGACGGTGCCGACGCGGTCGAAACGCACCAGACGGAGCATCGTCGGTCCACCCGGAAGAGCCGCCCGCCAAGGGCCTTGGAACGGACTGCGCTCAGGGCGCAGCAGCCCCCGGAGAAGGACGCGCGGGACTCGGGTCGCACGCCGCAACGCGACCCCGAGCCGAAGGCCGAAACCCATCGCAGGACCTTCCCCGTGTCCGGCGAGAGCTACGCGGCACCAAGGAACCACACGGCCGAACCCGGCGGCGTACGGGCGCCGCGGGTCCAGCCGCGCGCGGTCGAGCCGCTCGCCCCGGCACCGCAGACCGCATCCCTGGACATCGGCGCCACCGCAGAGCCGGACCGGCCTCGTAGAGCGACGATGTTGAACGTCGTTGGCTCCGTTGTTCTCAACATGCTCGTCGGGTTGATCCACATCGTCGACGGGCCGCCGGTGCTTCCGCCCGACAGCACCGTGACGGTCCGGACGTCGTCGCTGACACTACCGATCGGCAAGGGCCGAATCGTGCAGGCGGACTGGTACTTTCCGGAGAACGCCGGCGACTCCACGCGGTTGATCTACCTTCAGCACGGCTTCTTGGCCAGCGGCCCGATGTACAGCTACACGGCGGCACACCTGGCGGAACGGACCGACAGCATCGTGGTGGCCCCGTCGCTGTCGTCGAACTTCTTCGCTGCCGACGCCGCCTGGGTGGGCGGCTCGACGATGCAGCGCGCGGTCGCCGCCCTGTTCGTCGGAGATCGGCCGGAACTCACCGAAAGTGCCAGTGCTGCAGCCGGATACGCGGTCACGCTGCCGGAGAAGTTCGTCCTCGTCGGGCACTCGGCGGGCGGCACCCTGGTCACCAGCGCGGCGGGATTCATGGTGGACAACGGCGCCATCGACGATCTGGTCGGTGTGGTCATGCTCGACGGCGTCGAGCCCGCAGGCTCACACCTGGTCAGCCAGGCGCTGGCCAAGCTGACGGGCGCCGACGATCGGCCGATATACCTGATCTCCTCCGAGCGTTACTTCTGGAATCGCGGCGGCGACATGGCGGACAAGCTCGAGCTGGCCCGACCCAACCGGTTCGACGGCGTCGGCCTCACCGGCGGGCTGCACATCGACTACATGGAGGGCGGTAACCGGCTCATCCAGCTCGGTGAATATCTGGTCGCGGGCTTCTCGGAACCGCAGAACACCGACGCGGCCGGCATCATCACCGCCGGGTGGGTGAACGACATGTTCGCCGGAACGACCACCGAGGGGATCTACGGCCAGCCCGGGCAGAGCATCCCGGTCAGCACGCCGGCGGGCACGGCCTCCGCGGTCGTGCTGCCGCTCGGCGAGCCCGCGCGCCCGGTTTGGCCGCCCCTGCTCGACGCCGTCCTGACGGCGATCTTCGACTTCGCCGGCAAGTACTTCTTCGTCTACGAACCGTTGCCCGGACACGAGGTGCCGGTGGCTACCGGCGGGCTTGCACCGGTGGGTGCCCTCACCCCTCTCTGAGTTCATCGGACTCGGCTCCCGGGCGCCGACGGAATTTTTCGCGACAGCGCGGACATTTCATCTAGTGCTGCCGCGGGGCGGCCATTGACGAAGGAGACTCCCGATGTCCGATCGCCGTTCGACCGCCAGCGTGGTTTCCGGACGCACCGTGCGGCGCGCCCTGGTCATGGCCGGGATCGGCGGGTTGACCGCGGCCGGCCTGCTCGGTCCGGGTGCGGCGAGCGCGCAGGCGGCGGCGTGTCCGGACGTGGAGGTGGTCTTCGCGCGCGGCACCGCCGAACCGGCGGGGCTCGGCCGCGTCGGACAGGCTTTCGTGGATGACCTGCGCAGCGATCTCGGCGGCCGCACCGTCGGCACCTACGCCGTGAATTACCCTGCCTCCTACGACTTCCTGCAATCCGCGCCGCAGGGGGCCGATGACGCCGGCGCCCACGTCCAGGCCACCGCGGCCTCATGTCCAACCACCAGCATCGTGCTCGGCGGTTACTCACAGGGTGCCGCGGTCGTCGACCTCATCAGCGCCGATCCCGGTGCGACGTTCGGCTTCGGCCGCCCGATGCCCGCGTCGGTCGCCGACCACGTCGCCGCGGTCGCGGTCTTCGGGAACCCCGCGGGCAGAATCGGCCGCACGCTGGCCTCGGCGAGCCCGCTGTACGGCGCCAAGACGATCGACCTGTGCAACGGAGCCGACCCGGTGTGCTCGAACGGGGACGACCGCCCGGCCCACAGCCGGTACGTCGAAGCCGGGTTTCCCACGCAGGCAGCAGATTTCGTCGCCGCCAAGGTCGCCCGGCACGGCGCCTCGGACGTGAGGATCAACGCCTCGGGCAGCGTCGGCTGAGTCGCGCCCTGTACGGGCATCGCCGAACCGCCCCGATCGACCCGGATCGCGTGCGACAGTGCGCGGGTGAACGTGGCAGTGATCGGCGCGGGGCCCGCAGGCCTGGTCGCCGCGCGCTGGCTGGCGGCCCACGGTGTCGAGCCGACGATCTTCGAGCAGGCCCCGAGGCTGGGCGGCCAGTGGACCGGACTGCACGGGAGCAGCGGAGTCTGGCCCGGGATGCACACCAACACCAGCAGGGTCCTGACGGCATTCAGCGATCTGCCGCACGACGGTGACCGATCTTTCCTGGCGAGCCGCGACATCCTGCACTATCTCGACCGGTATGCGGACGTGTTCGGCCTGGTGTCGCGAATTCGCCTGAACGTCAACGTCACCGGCGTGCACCGAGACACGTCGCGACCGGCCGGATGGATCGTCGAACACGACGGCGCCGCAGAGAGTTTCGACCGGGTGGTGGTGGCGTCGGGCAGATTCCGGGCGCCGTCGCTGCCGACCGTGCCGGGGCTGGAGACCTTCTCGGGCGACGGCGGCGCGCGCTCTACCTATGACTACCGCGGAGCCGGACCGTACCGCGGCGCCCGGGTTCTCGTCGCGGGCTGCGCCGTGAGTGCGCTGGAGGTGGCCTCCGAACTGGCGCAGGCCGGAGCGGCCCGCGTGGTGGTCACCCAACGTCGGCAACGCTACGTGCTGCCCAAGTTCGCGGCCGGGGTGCCGTCGGATCACCGCATCTTCACCCGATACGGGGTGCTTGCCGACGAGGTGCTGGCCAGGGCCGAAGTCGATCGCCAGCTCAAGGAGATCGTGGTCGAGGCCGGTGGCTCACCCGAGCAGTACGGTGCGCCGGCGCCGGACCCGTCGCTGTTCGCCGCGGGCGTGACACTCAGCCAGCACTATCTGCCCCTGGTCGGCGAGGGCCGCATCGACATCCGGCCCTGGCCGTCGTCGGTGTCGGGCGCCGAGGTCACGTTCGCCGACGGCCGCCGCGAGGCGTTCGACGCGATCCTGTTCGGCACCGGGTTCAGCCTCGATCTGCCGTTCCTGAGCCGGGAGATCCGGGCGACGCTCGATCTCGACGCGGTGCACCTGGACGCCGACCGGTACACGTTCCACCCCGATCTGCCCGGCCTCGCGTTCATGGGCATGTGGGACCAGTCGGGTGGCTACTTCGTCCCGATGGAGTTGCAGGCCCGCTGGATCGCGTATTCGTGGGCCGGCGTTCTGCCCGCGGCGAGCCGGGCCGATCAGTGCGCCGCCGTCGCGGCCTACCGGACCCGGCGGGGGCTGTCGCAGAAGACCCGGATGAACTTGGCCGCGCTGACTTTCGCGCGGGCGGCCGGCTGTGAGCCGCGCCTGCAGACCTGGCCGCAACTGCAGCGGGCGCTGCTCTTCGGTCCCTTGGCGCCCAGCTGTTTTCGGCTCGAGGGCCCCGACGCCCTCCCGGACGCCCCGGACACCTTCGCCCGGGAGGCGGCCGCGTTCGGCGCGATCACCTCGAACGAACTCACTGCGCGCGAGCGGGAGTACTGGGGTCTGGTGCGCCGACCTCGTCGGCAGCCACCTCCCTGAGGACCTCGAGCACTCGCGCGAGCACACCGGGAGGGTTGTCGCTCTTGTGGGCCGCCACGAGGTCGACCCCCAGCGATTCCGGCGACAGCGGCACGTAGCGGACGCCGGCGATGTCGAGGGCTGCGGTCGGCGCCGGTACGACGGCGATACCAAGACCCGCGGCGACGAGCGTCACCAGCGTCGACGTCTCGGCGACCTCATGCCGGATCTGCGGCACGAACCCGGCTTCGGTGCACAGCGCCGCGACGAGGTTGCTCATGATCGACCGACCGTGACCGGCGTGGGTGATGAACGGCTCCCCACGCAGATCCTCCATGAACAATTCCGGACGGGTGCTCAACCGATGGTCGGCCGGCAGCGCGATCAGCAGCCGGTCACGACGAACGGTCACCGCGGTGACACCGGCGAGTTCCACGGGTCGGCGCAGCAGCGCCAGGTCGATCTGTCCGGCGGTGAGGGCCGCGAGCTGCGCGGGAGCCAGCATCTCCCCGCGGACGCTGACCTCGACGTCGGGCAGCACGTCGCCGAGCACGCGGACCAGCCGGGGCAGCAGCGAGTACGTGGCCGAGCCGACGCAGCCGATCGCCAGCTGCCCTTCGGCGCCGTCGGCGATCCGGCGGGCCTGCAGACCGGCCGCGTCGACGTCGTCGAGGATCCGCACCACTCGGCGCAGATACGCCTCGCCCGCGGGGGTCAGTTCGACGCTGCGCGTGGTCCGCACCAAAAGCTGCGCCCCCACCTCGCGCTCGAGCTGGCGGATCTGCTGTGACAGGGGCGGCTGCGCGATGTGCAGGCGCTCCGCAGCCCGGCCGAAGTGCAACTCCTCGGCGACGGCCCGGAAGTAGCGCAGATGGCGGAGCTCCACGATCAAAACCTGCTGGATATCAATGGCACGAAAATGAGTATTTCACGATATGGGTCCGGCTTCCTAGGCTCGAAGCATGGACGTCGTGATCTGTGACCCGGTCCGCACCCCGGTCGGCCGGATGGGAGGCGTGCTCGCGCCGCTGACCGCCGCGGAGCTGGCCACCCAGACCCTGCGCGCACTCGTGGCGCGAACGGGCCTCGGCGCCGAGGACGTCGACGACGTCATCCTCGGCAACGGCTACGCCAACGGCGAGGCTCCCGCGATCGGGCGGATCGCCGCGCTCGACGCGGGACTGGGTCCCGCCGTGCCGGGGCTTCAGATCGACCGCAGGTGTGGTTCGGGGTTGCAGGCGGTGCTGTACGCGGCAGGCCAGGTGGCCACCGGCGCCGCGCAGGTCGTCGTCGCCGGTGGCGTGGAATCGATGTCCAACGTCGAGCACTACGCGCTCGGCCTGCGCACCGGCGTGCGTCAGGGCGGGGTCGCGCTGCTGGACCGACTGGACCGGGCCCGTGAAACCGCCGGTGGCTCAAGCCATCCGATCGCAGGCGGGATGATCGAGACCGCCGAGAACCTGCGCCGCGAATACCGGCTCTCACGGGAAGAGCAGGACGAGCTGTCGGTGCGCTCGCATCAGCGCGCGGTGGCCGCCCACGACGACGGCCGCTTCACCGACGAGCTCGTCCCCGTCACGATCCCGGGCACCCGCGGACGGCCCGACACGACCGTCGCGCGCGACGAACATCCCCGCGCGGACGTCAGCGTGGAATCCCTGACGGCGCTGCGGCCGATCCGCGGCCGGGTCGATCCCGAGGCGACGGTCACGGCGGGCAACGCGTCGGGACAGAACGACGGCGCGGCCCTGTGCGTCGTGACCACCGCGACGCATGCCGAGAAGCGGGGATTGACACCGCTTCTGGCGCTGCGATCGTGGGCGGTCACCGGATGCGCCCCCGAGATGATGGGCCTGGGTCCGGTCGAGGCCTCCGCACAGGCGCTGCAGCGGGCCGGGCTCACCCTCGACGACGTCGACCTGATCGAACTCAACGAGGCCTTCGCGGCACAGGTGCTGGCGGTGCTCACCGAGTGGAAGGTCGACCCCCTCGACGACCGGGTGAACCCCAACGGTTCCGGCATCTCCCTCGGCCATCCGATCGGCGCCACCGGGGCCCGCATCCTGGCCACCGCGGCGTACGAGGCCCGCCGCCGCGCCGCCCGCCACGTGTTGACGACGATGTGCATCGGGGGCGGCCAGGGGCTGGCCGCCGTGTTCGAGGCCGTCCGATGACCGCCGTCGACGTGCACGCCGTCGAGAGCGGCCGGCCGGAGCGGCCCGTGGTCGTGCTGTCGAACTCCCTGGGCTCGACGCACCGGATGTGGGACGCCCAACTCGGCGCGCTCGAGCAGCGGTTCCGGGTGGTGCGCTACGACACTCGCGGTCACGGCGGCTCACCGGTTCCGCAGGGCCCGTACTCGATCGACGACCTGACCGACGACCTGGTGGCGCTGCTCGACCGGCTCGGCGTCGCCCGCGCGCACGTGGTCGGCCTGTCACTCGGCGGCATGACCGCGATGCGGATGGCGGCCCGCCACCCCGGCCGGGTCGATCGACTGGCCGTGCTGTGCACCGCCGCCCAGTTGCCTCCGGCGAGCGCGTGGCGAGAGCGAGCAGCCACGGTGCGCGCCGAAGGAACCGCCGCGGTCGCCGAATCCGTGGTGTCCCGGTGGTTCACCCCGGCGTATCTGGCCGCCCACCCGGAGATCAGAGCCGCCCATGAACGCATGGTCGCCGCGACCCCCGCCGAAGGGTACGCCGCGTGCTGCGAGGCGATCGCCGACCTCGACCTGCGCGACTCGCTGCCGAGCATCGAGGCGGCCACCCTGGCCATCGCAGGCGCCGACGATCCGGCCACCCCGCCGGCACGGCTCGCCGAAATCGTCTCGGCCGTAACCGATTCGGAGCTGCTGACGGTCGCGCCCGCCGCGCATCTCGCCAACGCTGAACGCGCCGAAGAGATCACCCACGCCCTCATCGAACACCTGGAGCGGTCATGACACTGAACAAGGTGGTTGACTCCGCCGCCGACGCGGTCAGCGACATCCCGTCGGGAGCCAGCCTCGCGGTCGGCGGCTTCGGCCTGGCCGGCATTCCCTGGTTCCTCATCGAGGCGCTCCTCGAACAGGGCGCGGACGACCTGACGATCGTGAGCAACAACTGCGGCGTCGACGGCGCCGGTCTGGGCCTGCTGCTGGAGGCGCGTCGCATCAGCCGGGTCATCGCCTCGTACGTGGGCGAGAACAAGGAGTTCGCCCGCCAGTACCTGGCCGGCGAACTGACCGTGGAGCTGACACCGCAGGGCACGCTCGCCGAGCGGATGCGCGCGGGGGGCAGCGGAATCGGCGCGTTCTTCACCCCGACCGGCGTGGGCACGCTGGTCGCCGACGGCGGGCTGCCGTGGCGTTACGACACCGACGGCAGCGTGGCCCTGGCGTCGCCGCCCAAGGAGGTCCGCACCTTCAACGGCCGCCAGATGCTGCTCGAGGAGTCCATCGTCACCGACTACGCGCTGATCCGCGCCGCGGTCGCCGATCGAGCGGGAAACTGTGTGTTCCACGCCGCCGCACGCAATTTCAACCCGCCCGCGGCGATGGCGGGCCGGATCACCGTGGTGGAGGCCGAGCAGGTCACCGAGGTCGGCGAGCTGCATCCCGACGCGGTTCACCTGCCCGGTGTGTTCGTGCAGCGCGTCGTCGCGCTGACGCCGCAGCAGGCGGCGCGCAAGAGCATCGAGAAGCGGACCACACGTTCGAAGGAGAGTGCGCGATGAGCTGGACCCGTGATCAGATGGCCGCCCGCGCGGCGCGCGAACTGCGCGACGGCGACTACGTCAACCTCGGCATCGGCCTGCCCACCTTGATCCCCGACTTCCTTCCCGCCGACTCCGCGGTCATCCTGCACGCCGAGAACGGAATCCTCGGCGTCGGACCGTTTCCCGACGACGAGGACGTCGACCCCGACCTGATCAACGCCGGCAAGCAGACGGTGTCGGTGGTCGCGGGGGCGTCGTTCTTCGATTCGGCGACGAGTTTCGCCATGATCCGCGGCGGGCACGTCGACGTCGCGGTGCTGGGCGGGATGCAGGTGTCGGTCAACGGCGACCTGGCGAACTGGATGGTGCCGGGGTCGATGGTCAAGGGCATGGGCGGCGCCATGGACCTCGTCAACGGTGCGGGACGCGTCATCGTGCTGATGGATCACGTCGCCAAAGACGGTGCGGCCAAGCTCGTGGTGTCCTGCGACCTGCCCCTGACCGGTAAGGCCGTCGTCAGCCGGGTCATCACGAACCTCGCGGTCTTCGATGTCACGGGTACGGATTTCGGTGTCGTCGAGCTCGCGCCCGGGGTCGGCTTCGACGAGGTGCGGGCGGCAACCGCGGCACCGGTCAGCGACCACCGTCACCGGCGCAGCGCGGCGAGCTCCGAACGGGAGCGCACGCCGAGCTTGGCGTAGATGCGCGTCAGGTGGTACTGCACCGTCTTCGGTGAGACGTACAGCTCCGCGGCCACTTCGCGATTCGACAGCCCCTTGGCGACCAGCGTCGACACCGCCTCCTCCTGTGGCGTGAGTTCGATGCCGTCCCTGGTGTCGCGGAGCTGGTTGAGGCCGCCGGCCTTGAGTTCGCGGTCGCACCGCGCGACGTAGGCGGTCGCGCCCAGCGACGCGTAGAGTTCGCGGGCCGCGCTGATCGCCGCGTCGGCGGCGCGTCGCTTGCCCGCCCGGCGCAGCGTCTGCCCGTAGGCGAAGTTGACCCGCGCGGCGTCGTAGCGCAGCGGCAGTCCCTCCAGATGCGCCAGCGCGTCGTCGAAAGACCTTCGCGCTCCGATGATGTCGCCCTGGGCGCCGAGAAGCCGGCCCCGGGCATACCCGAGCCGGGCCTGGGCGCTGCGGTGACCGCGGGCGCGGGCGCGTTGTTCGTGCGGTCGCAGGAACTCGTCGGCGCCGGCCAGGTCGCCGTCGAGGACGAGCGCGTTGGCCAGCAGGTCCGGCCACGGCCAGTAGCCCGGCTCCTGCAGTGACGTCCCGGGGGCGATGCGCCGCAACGGTTCGACGATTCGGCGCACGGCACCGTAATCGGCCTGCGCCTCGGCGATGTGCGCCTTCAGCAACACCGTCGGGATCCGCATCATCGCGTACTCGCCGGGGCCGGCCGACGCGGCCTGAGCGGCGTCGGCCGCGGCGTCCCAGTCGCCGCGCAGGGCCGCGATCTGGCCGGCGGTCCACTCCAAAAGCGGTGTCACCAGGACGATTCCACTCGCCTCCGCCAGCGCCCGGCCGTGCGCGACACTGGTCAGGGCGTCGTCCCATTCGCCGGTCGCGAACTGCACCCGGGCCAGCCACCCGTACGCCCACAGCGTGATCCGCGTCGAGCCGCCGAGCGCCGCCGACGCGACCGCGCTCTCCAGGTTCGTCCGGGCTGCGTCGACGTCGTCGCGCACCAGCTGCACCCAGCCGCGTCCCATCACGACCCGCTGGGCCTGCGCACCGTGGCGGACACGCTCGGAGAGTTCGTCGTAGGCGGCCGACGCCCGCTTGGGTTGGCCCGCCGCCAACAGGCCCAGCCCCCGGATCGCCGCCGCCTCGACCGCTGCCGGGGAGCCCGGCTCGGCCAGCCCGAGAGCGCGGTCGGCCCACTGCACGAGCTGTTCACCCTGGCACTGCACGAGGGCGTGCAGGACGTGTCGCTGCGCGATGAACGCCGCCGTGCCGGGGTCGCGGTCGGCGTTGACGATGTCCCAGGCGCGCTGCAGGCGCAACTCGGCCTCGGTGGCGCGCCCGCGAAGGATCGCGAGGTAGGCCAGAACCGCGTTGCGGAGCGGGGTTTCGCGCAGGCTCTCCACTGCCGGAACGAGCGCTGCGGCGCCGACGCAGTCCCCGGCGGCCACCAGCGCGTCGACCGAACGTGTCAGACGCTCGTCGTGCAGCAGTGGGTCGGCAGTGAGCCGGCTCGCATCCCGAAACAGGGCGGCCGCCTGCGCCCACGCCCCCTCGGTTCCCCGGGAGCGGGCCAGCGCGTCGACCTCGTCGGCCAGCGCGGCGTCGGGCACCGGTGTGGCCGCCACCCGGTGCCGCAGCCGCGCTGCGGGGTCGGCGACGATGTCGGCGGCGCGCCGATGGAGATCGGCCGTGACCCGCGGGCCGGCCACGTCGATCACCGCGGCCGCGGTGAGGCTGTCGGCCCAGTGCGGTTCGACGACGTCGCCGGGCGACAGCAGGCCCGCTCGGACCGCGGATTCCAGTGCCGCCAGCGGATCGTCGATCCCGGCCAGGCGCGCGGCGTCGGCGAGCGTGCGGTGATCGTCGAGGACGGCGAGCGCGACGACGAGTGCGCGCCCGGCCGGACCGGCGTGCTCCAGCAGGGTGGCGACGTGCTGTGCCACCGCGTGTGGTGCGGGCAGCCGCGAATCGGGCCGCGCCCACGCGTCGCTCGGCACTTCGTCGAGAAGCGCGCGGACATGGCGCGGGTTGCCCTCGGTGTGCCGAGTCAGCCGCTCCGCCATCGCGGGATGCAGGATCCGGCCCCGCGCCGACGCGAGTTCGGCGACCTCCGCGCGGGACAGGCCGGTCAGCCGGAGTTGCTCGGTGCCCAGACCCGGCACGGCCGGCGCTGATCCGTCCGTCAGCAGCACCACCAGCAGGGGCAGCGTGCGGTGGCGCCGGGTCAGCGTCGAAAGAGCTTGCAGTGAAGCGAGATCGGCGTGCTGGGCGTCGTCGACCACGATCAGCGCGGGCTCATCGCCGGCGAACGCCTCCGCCATCGCTGCGGCGGCGGCCACCGGTTCCGCGGGGGCAGGGGCGGCCAGGAGTTGCGTCACCACGCCACCGGCCAGTGCGCTCTCCCACGCGGTGGCGGTGGCCCACCGGACGGCTGGGCACCGCGTCGCCACCTGCCGCAGCAGCGCGGTCTTGCCGACGCCCGGGCGACCGGTGACGGTGAGGACCCCGATGCCGTCGGAGGCGGCCGCGGTGCATCGCCGTGTCAGCTCGTCGATCTCGCGGACGCGGCCGACGAACGTCGCGTCCCCGGTCACGTCCCCATGGTAAGGGCGGGACTCAGCCGAGGTCGCCGCCTGCGACCGGCAGTACGGTGCCGGTGATGTAGGACGCCTCGTCGGAGGCGAGGAAGCAGATGGCCGCGGCCTGTTCGTCGAGCGTGCCGTAGCGCTTGAGCAGTGACGAGCCGAGGGTCTGCTCGATGTGGGCGTCGAACCAGGCCTGCTCGGCGGCGTTGGACGGCTCGGGGGTGCCGCGGGAGATCCGCCGTGGTGGCGCCGCCGTTCCGCCCGGTGCGGTGGCGACCACCCGGATGCCCGCGTCGGCGTACTCCATCGCCAGCGACGCGGTGATCGCGTTGATGCCGCCCTTGGCCGCCGAGTACGGAATGCGGTGGATGCCCCTGGTGGCCGCCGACGAGACGTTGACGACGACGCCGCGCCCGCGGTCGACCATCGCGGGGAGCACGGCCCGGCACGAGTACAGCGTCGTCATCAGCGAGCGGTCGATCTCGGCGCGGATCTCGGCGGCGCTGAACTGGGTGAACGGTTTGAAGTTGATGGCCCCGCCCACGTTGTTGATCAGCACGTCGACCCGCCCGTAGGCGGAGAGAGCCTGCTGGACAACTGCTTCCGCGCCGTCTGAGCGCTCCAGGTCCACCGTCACCGCCAGCGCCGACCCGGTGCGCCCGGCGAGTTCGTCGGCCAACTCCTTGACGAGTTCGGACCTGTCGGCGAGCACCAGTGTTCCGCCCTCGGCGTGGATGCGGCGGGCGGTGCGTTCCCCGATGCCCTGTGCCGCCCCGGTCACGACGACGACCTTGCCCGCGAACCGGCCGGGCGTCACGAAGGCCAGGGTCGCCGAGTTCGCCGCGTCGGCCATGGCCCGGCGCATGGTCTGCTTGGACCGGTCGGCGTGTTCGATGATGAGAGTGCGGGCCGCCTCGCGGTCGCCGGATTCGAAGGCGTTGACGATGTCGACGTGGTCGCGGGCGCACAGCGGGTGACACCAGGTCGCCTCGCGCAGCACTTCGCTCATCCGGCCCTTCACCCCGAGCGCCTGATAGGCGTGCAGGAGGTGCTCGTTGCCGGTGAGGGTGAACAGGTAGTCGTGGAACGCGGCGTTGGTCTCGGTGAACTGTTCGGCGTCGACGAAACGGTCGCCGTCGACGTAGGGCAGGGTGGATTCGGCGAGCAACCGGTAGCCCGCCAGTTGCGTGCTGGTGAGCCGGCCCAGGGTGAGTTCGAGCGCGCCCAGTTCCAGCGCGGACCGCGCCTCGAACAGGGCGTCGGACTCGCGCACTTCGGGGTGCTCCTCACCGATCTGGTAGCCGTCCGCGCTGACGACGGGCCCCTCGTCGGCTGCGTGTGACGACGGCTGCGGGGGCGGGGCGGCCATCAGTTGGCCCGCGACGCGGCGAGCGAGATCACCGTCGTCGCCTGCCGGTGGGTAGGCCGGCAGTGGCGCGAAGTCGGCCCGCGGGAGCACGCGCTGGCCGGCGACCGAGCGCGCCTCCGGGACCGGCAGGATCTCCTCGTCGTCGGTCTGGCGCGCGGCGACGGCGCGGCCGGCGGACGGGGTGGTGGCGGAGGCGGTCTTGGCGAGGCCGAACTTCTCGTAGTAGAAGCCGGTGGGTTCGATCCCGGCGCCGCTGACGTGGGTGCGCACCGCCTCGACCATCGGCGGCGGACCGCACAGATAGATCGCGACGTCGCCGTCGTTGAGGTGCTCGGCCTCGATCAGGCTCGTGACGTAGGCCCGGTCCGGCCCGCGGTTGGGCGCTGAGCTGGCCGGGTCGGACACGCAGTAGTCCCACGTGAAATGCGCCATCGCGCGGTCGAGTTCGTCGATCTCGTCGACTGCGGCGAGGTCCTCGTCGGTGCTGACGCCGTAGATGAGGTGGGTGCTGCGGGTGCTGCCGCTGTCTCGCATGGCGCGCAACATCGACAGGACGGGGGCCAGCCCGGTGCCGCCGGCCAGCAGCAGCACCGGCCGGTCCGCCTCGCGGAGGAAGAAGGAGCCATTGGGCCCGGTGAACGTCAGCTGGTCGCCGACGCGGGCACGGTCGGTCAGATAGTCCGACATCGCCCCGCCCGGGCTCAGTTTGATCAGGAACGTCAACCGGTCCTCGTGCGGCGCGTTGGAGAACGAGTACGAGCGGGTCTGGTCGGTCCCGGGAACGGCGATGTTGACGTATTGCCCGGGCAGGAAGGCCAATTCGCCGCGGTTCGGAATGTCGATACCGATCTTGACGGTGGTGGCGGACAACCGGTCCAGCTGCGCGAGCGTCCCGGTGTAGGTGGCCGCCTGGGTCTTGGCCAGATCGGAGGTGCCCGCGATCTGCAGCACCAGATCCGAGCGCGGCCGCATGCTGCACGGCAGCACGTAACCGGCCGCGGCCTCGTCGCCGGACAGGGCGTCGTCGATGTAGGTGCCGCCGTCGTACCGGGCGGATTCGCAGAGGGCTTTGCAGGTTCCGCAGGCGCCGTCGCGGCAGTCGAGCGGGATGTTGATGCGCTGCCGGTAGGACGCGTCGGCGACGGTCTGATCGCTGCGACAGGTGATGAACCGGGTGACACCGTCTTCGAACGACAGCGCCACCGAATAGGTATCGGACACGGCGGACTCCTCTAGAAGTGGTAGACGTCCACCACGTGGTGGATGTAGTCGTTCTTGAGCACCACGGTCTTGCGGCGGATCAGGGGCTGCTCACCGGTGAAGTCGATGGTGTAGAACGAGGTGCCGTAGTACGGGTCGACGGTGTGGTAGCGGAAATACATGGTGTGCCAGTTGAATCGGACGTCGACCACGTCTCCGCGGCGCTCGATCACCTCGACGTTGGTGATGTTGTGACTGGTCCGCGGCTCCGGCAGCGAGGTGGCCGAGGAACGTTCGGTGCGGATCCGGAACACCCGGTCCTCGAGGCCGCCCTTGTTGGCGTAGTAGATCAGCGAGATGTCGCGCTGCGGGTCCTCGACCAGCCGGTCGTCGTCGGTCCACGCCGGCATCCAGTAGACGACGTCGTCGGCGTAGCAGTCGAGCCACTTCTCGAACTCGCGGTCGTCGAGGAAGCGCGCTTCGCGGTAGAGGAACTGCTCGATCATGTTCTGCGTGATCAGCGTGGCGGTCGCAGGGGCGGCGGTCGCCCCGGTCGTCTCGGTCATCGTCACTTCTCCACTTCGGCGGCCAGCGCCTGTTGCATCGTCTCGAGCCAGTAGCCGTGCTGGACCGGATACAGCCCTTCGTCCTCGTTCTTCACCCCGGCCGAGACGACGCCGTGCATTCCCAGTGAGGTGGCGAGCTCGTCGGGGCCGGTCAGCCAGTGCTGGGCGCCGCGGCTCATGTCGTTCCACGGTGCCGCGGACGCGCGGAAGGTCAGCTGGCAGGACCGGAACTCCTCGAGATCGTCGGGGGTGGCCATGCCGGAGGCATTGAAGAAGTCCTCGTACTGGCGGATGCGGTGGGCGCGGGCGGCGTCGCTCTCGCCCTTGGGGGCGATGCAGTAGATCGTCACTTCGGTCTTGTCCGGCGCGAGCGGCCGGAAGTGCCGGATCTGAGTCGAGAACTGGTCCATCACATACACGTTCGGGTAGAGGCAGAGATTGCGTGACCCCTTGACCATGAACTCGCCCTTGGCGTCGCCGTAGCGTCCTTTGAGCTCGTCGAGTTTGTCCCACAGCGGCCTGTCCTGCGGGTTGGCCGCCCAGGTCCACAGGCACAGGTGGCCGTGGGGGAACGACCAGTAGCCCCCGCCGGAGCGGCCCCAGCCGCCGGCGTCGAGTGCCTTGGTGTCGTTCTTCGACTCTCCGGTGCTGCGCCGGCTGGTGGTGGCCGCGTAGTTCCAGTGCGTCGCGGTGACGTGATAGCCGTCGGCGCCGTTCTCCGCCTGCACTTTCCAGTTGCCGTCGTAGGTGTAGGTCGACGAGCCGCGCAGCACCTCGAGACCGTTCGGGGACTGGTCGACGAGCATGTCGATCACCGTGGTGGCGTCACCGAGATGCTCTGTCAGCGGAAGCACGTCGTCGTTGAGGCTGGCGAACAGGAAGCCGCGATACCCCTCGAATCGCGCGACCCTGGTCATGTTGTGGCTGCCGTTGACGTTGAACGTCTCCGGGTAGCCGGCCCCGTCGGGGTCCTTGACCTTGAGCAGCGTTCCGTCGTTGCGGAACGTCCAGCCGTGGAACGGGCACGTCAGCGTCATCCGGTTGTCCGTCTTGCGCCGGCACACCATCGCGCCGCGGTGCGCGCACGCGTTGATCAGACAGTGCAGGACCCCGCTCTTGTCCCGGGTGATGACCACGGGTTGCCGGCCGATGTAGGTGGTGAAGTAGTCACCGGGGTTGGCGACCTGGCTCTCGTGGGCCAGGTAGACCCAGTTGCCCTCGAAGATGTGCTTCATCTCGAGCTCGAAGAGTTCCTCGTCGGTGAAGATGCGGCGGTTGGTGCGGAACACGCCCGCCTCGGGGTCGTCGACGAGCGCGTTCGCCAGGACATCGGCGACGTGGGTACCGAAAGTGGTCACGGAAAGCCTCCAGCGGGGTGGTGGTGTGGTGCTTACCTGCACGCTCCCACTGAGTGGCACCAGTCACACTAGGCAGTTGCCTAGTCCTGGCCAGGACGTCTATCGATAAATAGCCACTATCAATCAGCTACAACTAGGTCTTTGTCATCGATGGATCGGCGGCCTACCGTAATCGTGTCGGCGGTCACACCGCCCGGGTCGAAGAGACCCAGGTGGTCCGCCGGCACACCATCGAGAGGACGGGACATGGAGCTGCGTCACCTGCGGTACTTCGTCGCCGTGGCCGACACCTGCCACTTCGGTCGGGCCGCCGAGCAGCTGCACATCGCCCAGCCCGCGTTGTCGTACGCGATCCGCCAGCTCGAAGGCGAACTGGACGCAACGCTGTTCACCCGCACCACCCGGCAGGTCTCTCTCACTCCGGCCGGGGAGTTCCTGCGCGCCGAAGCGACCCGGATCCTCGATGCCGTCGACGACGCCGAGAGCGGGGTGCGCCGCATCGCTGCCGGCCGCAGCGGCCTGCTGCGGCTGGGTCTCACCGGCACCGCCGCGTTCTCCCATCTGCCGCGGATCGCGCGGATCGTCCGTCGGGAACTTCCCGCCGTCGCGCTCGACATCTCCTCCGACGTGCTCACCCCCGACCAGTGCGACGGATTGCGCACCGGCGCCCTCGATCTCGGGGTCCTGCGCCCGCCCGCGGTCGGTGACGACATCGACGTCCGCACGATCGACGTCGAGCGGCTCGTGCTGGCGGTGTCGGCGGATCACCGGCTGGCCGTCGAACCGGTGGTCGCGATGGCCGATCTGCGCAGCGAATCGTTCATCGGCTACGGGAGCCACGATTCCGCCGTCAACCACGCCGTGCTGCGCAGTGCCCGGCGCGCCGGATTCGTGCCGCATCGTGAGCACAGCGCACCGAGCACCGCGGTGCTGCTCGCCCTCGTGGCCGCCGGGCTCGGCGTGGCCGTCGTCCCCGCCTCGGTGCGGGCCCTGCCGCTGCACGGCGTCGTGTTCCGCGACCTCGCCGACGGCGGCACCATCGAGCTGGCGCTGGCATGGCGGCACGGTGTCGACAACCCCGTTGTCGATGCCGTCGTCGCGCTGCTGGCCGCCGAGCTGGCTCCGGCCGCCGGCATCACAATCGCCCAGGAGAACTCATGAAAATCGCCGCAGTGGAGGCGATTCCGTTCGCCATTCCCTACACCAAGCCCCTGAAGTTCGCCTCCGGCGAGGTGCACTCGGCCGACCACGTGCTGGTCCGGGTGCACACCGACGAAGGCATCGTCGGGGTCGCCGAGGCGCCGCCCCGCCCGTACACCTACGGCGAGACCCAGGACGGGATCATCGCCGTGATCCGGCAGATCTTCGCACCACAGCTCGTCGGCCTGACGCTCACCGAACGTGAAGTCGTCACCGCGCGCCTGGCGCGCACCGTCGGCAATCCCACCGCGAAAGCCGCTGTGGACATGGCGATCTGGGATGCACTCGGACGCAGCCTGGACGTGTCCGTCAACGCGTTGCTGGGCGGCTACACCGACCGCATGCGGGTCAGCCACATGCTGGGGTTCGACTCGCCGGAGAAGATGGTCGCCGAGGCCGAGCGCATCGTCGACCGCTACGGCATCAGGACTTTCAAGGTCAAGGTGGGCCGTCGCCCGGTCGAACTCGACACCGCTGTGGTGCGTGCCCTGCGCGGGCATTTCGGTGACACCATCGAGCTCTACGTCGACGGCAACCGGGGCTGGACGGCAGCGGAATCGTTGCGGGCCATGAAGGAGATGGCCGATCTCGACCTGCTGTTCGCCGAGGAACTGTGCCCGGCCGACGACGTCCTCGGTCGTCGATGGCTGGTGGGACACCTCGACGTGCCGTTCATCGCCGACGAGTCGGTGCCCACCCCGGCCGACGTGACCCGCGAGGTGATCGGCGGCTCGGCCACGGCGATCAGCATCAAGACCGCGCGCACCGGGTTCACCGGGTCGCGGCGGGTGCACCACCTCGCCGAGGGCCTCGGCCTCGAGGTCGTCATCGGCAACCAGATCGACGGCCAGATCGGCACCGCCTGCGCGGTGTCCTTCGGCGCCGCGTTCGAGCTCACCACGCGGCGGGCCGGCGAGCTGTCGAACTTCCTGGACATGTCCGATGACCTGCTCACTGTCCCGCTGCGCATCCGCGACGGCGAGTTGCACGTGCCGCCGGGACCGGGACTCGGGATCGAGATCGACCCCGACAAGCTCGACCGCTACCGCGCGGACCGCTGAGAACTTCCCGGTCAGCCCACCGGGACAACCGAACATCAACGCAGAGAAAAGGTACGAGCATGACCACCATCGAGAATCCGACCGACGTCGCGACCGCCGCCGCCTCCGGCGCCTCGGCCACGGCGCGCTTCCACACCGACAAGTCCCCCTTCGAGGCCGTCAAGGACACCCCGAAGGAGCGGGTGAACGTCCTGGCCCGCGAGGTGCTCGCCGCGGTGCACGACACCATCCGCCGGCACCGGGTGACCTACGACGAATACAACGCGCTCAAGGCGTGGCTGATCAACGTCGGCGCCGACGGCGAATGGCCGTTGTTCCTCGACGTGTGGGTCGAACACGTCGTCGAGGACGTCGCCACCGATCATCGCGAGGGCAACAAGGGCACCATCGAGGGCCCCTACTACGTGCCGGGCTCCCCCGAGCGGGGCGCCCGCGGCGCCATCCCGATGCGCGACGACGAGAAGGGCACCCGCCTGCTGTGGGAGGGGACCATCACGTCGACCGAGGGCACGCCGCTGCCCGGCAGCGTCGAACTCTGGCACGCCGACTCCGAGGGGTTCTACTCGCAGTTCGCACCGAACCTGCCCGAGTGGAATCTGCGCGGCACGTTCACGGCCGGACCCGACGGCGCCTTCGAGATCACCACGGTGCGTCCCGCGCCCTACCAGATCCCCACCGACGGCTCGTGCGGCAAGCTGATCGCCGCCGCGGGCTGGCACGCGTGGCGGCCGGCGCACCTGCACGTCAAGGTGTCGGCGCCCGGACACGAGCAGCTCACCGCGCAGCTGTACTTCCCGGGCGATCCGCACAACGACGACGACATCGCCGACGCCGTCAAGCCCGAGCTGGTCCTCGACCCGCAGCCGATGTCCGACGGATCGCAGAAGATCGTCTACGATTTCGTGCTCGACCCGGAAAAAGGCTGAGCGGCAATGCGTTATCACGTACGCATGGATGTGCATCTGCCCGCCGGGATCGACCCGCAGGAGTGTGCCGAGTTGGTCGCCCGGGAGAAGAAGTACTCCCAGGGCCTTCAGCGGGCCGGCAAGTGGCCGCACATCTGGCGCATCGTCGGCGAGTACGCGAACTTCTCCATCTTCGACGTGGACTCCAACGACGAGCTGCACCAGCTTCTTTCGGGGCTTCCGCTGTTCCCGTACATGACCATCCACGTGACGCCCCTGGCCGTGCACCCGTCCGACATCGCACTCGCCGACTGAGGAGAACCGACACCGTCGTCGTAGCATGGCTTAGCCTTGCCCATGTGTCCGGACAGCTCGACGCGGGCCAGCTCGCGGCGCTGGCGGCTGTGGTCGAGTTCGGCAGCTTCGACGCCGCCGCCGAACATCTGCACGTCACGCCGTCGGCCATCAGCCAGCGCATCAAAGCGCTCGAGCAGCGCGTCGGCCAGGTGCTGGTACTGCGCGAAAAACCCTGTGCCGCGACCGCTGCGGGCGCGCCCATCCTGCGACTCGCCGCGCAGACCCAGCTGCTGCAGGCCGAGGCGCTCGCCGAAATGCAGGGCGGCTCCGCCGAGCTGCCGCGGATCGCGCTCGCCGTCAACGCCGATTCGATGGCGACGTGGTTCACCGGCGTCTTCGCCCGGTTGCCCGGCGTGTTGTTCGACGTGCGCATCGAGGACCAGGACCACTCCGCCCGGTTGCTCCGCGAGGGCGTGGTGATGGGCGCTGTCACCACCGAGCGCACGCCGGTGAGCGGGTGTCGCGTCCGGTCGCTGGGCGTGATGCGGTACCGGCCCGTGGCCAGCCCGTCCTACGTCACTCGGTACCTGCCCGACGGATTCACCGCCGAGGCGGCCTCGCTGGCACCGTCGCTTGCCTGGAATCACTCCGATGCGCTGCAAGACCAGTTGGTGCGCAAGGCGTTTCGCCGCGCGGTCCGGCGGCCGGTGCACTACATCCCCACCGCGGCCGGCTTCGGCGCCGCCGTCGCGGCCGGACTGGGCTGGGGCATGTACCCCGAGCAGCTCATCGACGACAGCTTCGTCGAGATCACCCACCATCACCTCGACGTGCCGCTGTACTGGCAGTGCTGGAAGCTCGACAGCCCCACCGTCGGAGGGGTTACCGACGCCGTCCTCGCGGCCGCGGCGGGGCTGCGCCGCAGCCGGTGAGGACCGACAGGAACAATCGTCGGCATGGGTTCGTCGGTCACGGTGCGCATTCTGGGCGTCGGCATGGGCCCGCAGCACGTCACCGCTGAGGTCGCCGACGCGCTGCGGACGGTCGACTACGTGCTCGGCGCGGAGAAGTCCGCGGACGACCGGCTGCTCGAGCTGCGCCGCGCGATCCTGCGGGCATACCCGGGGCGCAACGGCCCGGCCGAGCTCGTGGCGCTGGCCGACCCGCAGCGCGACCGCTCGGCGGGGCTGACGACACCCGGTTACGAGTCCGCCGTCGCCGGATGGCACGACGCCCGCGCCGCGCAGTACGCCGCCGTGTTGCGGCAACGGGGCGGCACCGCCGCGTTCCTGGTGTGGGGTGACCCGTCGCTGTACGACTCGACGATCCGGGTCGTGGAGAAGGTTCGCGCCCTGTTGAAAGGGCAGGCCGACGTCGACTACGACGTCCTGCCCGGGATCAGCGCCCCGCAGCTCCTCGCCGCCCGGCACCGCATCGTGCTGCACGAGGTCGGCCGTCCGGTGCACGTCACCACCGGGCGCCGCCTGCAGGAGGCCGTCGCTGCCGGCATGGACAACATCGTCGCGATGCTCAACCCGCCGCCCGAGCGTCTCGACTTCACCGGGCTCGCGGACTGGACGATCTGGTGGGGGGCCAACCTGGGTGCGCCGGGCGAGCGGCTCCTGAGCGGGCGGCTCGCCGACGTGGTGCCCCAGATCCCCGACGCCCGGGCCGCCGCGGAGGAGAGCGACGGCTGGGTGATGGATCTGTTCCTCGCGAGGAAGACCTGATGGCCGGCCTGTTGGTCGCCGGGACGACGAGCGATGCCGGCAAGAGCCTGGTCACCACCGGGCTCTGCCGGGCGCTGGCCCGCCGCGGGGTCAAGGTCGCGCCGTATAAGGCGCAGAACATGTCGAACAATTCGATGGTGTGCGCCGGGCCCTCCGTGGCGAGCGAAGCGACGGGGGATGGTTCCGGTCACGGGGTGGAGATCGGGCGCGCGCAGTGGGTGCAGGCGCTCGCGGCGCGCGCCGTACCGGAAGCGGCCATGAACCCGGTGCTGCTCAAGCCGGGAAGCGATCACCGCAGCCATGTCGTGCTGATGGGCCGGCCCTGGGGTGAGGTGTCCTCGGCCGACTGGCTGGAGGGCAGACGGGCGCTGGGCGAGGCCGCGCACGCCGCCTACGACGACCTCGCCTCGCGCTTCGACGTCGTCATCGCCGAAGGCGCCGGAAGTCCCGCCGAGATCAACCTGCGCGCCGGCGATTACGTCAACCTCGGTCTTGCCCGCCATGCGAATCTGCCGGCCGTCGTCGTCGGCGACATCGACCGCGGCGGGGTCTTCGCCGCGTTTTTCGGCACCGTCGCACTGCTGTCCCCGGACGACCAGGCGCTCGTCGCCGGGTTCGTCGTCAACAAGTTCCGCGGCGACGTCGGGTTGCTCGCCCCCGGCTTGCGGGACCTGGAACGCGTGACCGGTCGGCGGGTGTTCGGCACGCTGCCGTGGCGGTCGGACGTCTGGCTGGATTCCGAGGACGCCCTCGATCTGTTCGGCCGCGTGTCGTCGCGACCCGGCGCACGCCGCGTCGCGGTAATCCGTCTGCCCCGCATCAGCAACTTCACCGACGTCGACGCCCTCGGACTCGAACCCGACCTCGACGTCGTCTTCGCCTCGCAGGCAGGCGCTCTCGCCGATGCCGAGCTCATCGTGCTGCCCGGCACCCGGTCGACGATCGCCGATCTGGCCTGGCTCCGATCGCGCGGACTCGACCGCGCGATCGTGGCCCACGCCGCCGCCGGCCGACCGGTCCTCGGCATCTGCGGCGGTTTCCAGATGCTGGGCCGCACCGTCCGCGATCCCGCCGGGATCGAAGGTGCCGCCACCGAGGTCGCCGGTCTCGGGCTGCTCGACATCGAGACGAATTTCGTTGCGCAGAAAGCACTCCGATTGCCCACCGGATCCTGGCTCGGTGCGCAGGCAGCCGGC